>CAYPHJ010000120.1:0-13520 GCA_964410485.1 uncultured Syntrophobacteraceae bacterium | reverse complement strand
AGCTATTTAAAAATTTCCCTTAGCTTGGTCCGGGTGGCAAGCGGTATATCCAGGACGCTGTGTACGATTTGGGCGACTTGCTCGCCTCGGGTAAACTCCACAGTTGCTTGTGCTTTTTGTGCGTCCGCAAGAAAGCCGGGATCCGTAAACGTCCGTTCCATCCCCCGCCGCAATGCAGCTACTCGCTCGCTAGGGACACCTGGTCCTGCCGCCCACGGAAGCGACATCTGTAGTGGAGCCGCCAACGTTCGTAATAGCAGTTTCGCCTCTGGTGTTTTTGCCAGCCTTTCTGCCGGCGCCGCCCCTCTGAGCATAGGGTGATCCGACGGTTCATCACCGAGTATCACAACCACCCTTGCAATTGGATTTGCTCCACCGAGCAGCGGAGTCACTATCGGCTGGAAGGGATCTCCCGTGCAGAATGCGTCCGCCTCCTTTGTCTGAACCGCTGCCAAGATTCGGGCAAGCCCCGGGTAGCCGGACACCAGTTTGAATCTGGTATTCAAAGCAGCATTCAGAACAGCAGGCATATCGTATCCGAAGGTGCCAGGTGCCTGCACCGCGGTGTGGACCTCTTTGCCTTCTATAATTTCTTGGACATGCCCAATGCCTAAATCACTGCGCACCGCACAAAGTCCCAAGGACCTGAAAGCACTCCCCAGCCAGTTGAATTTTCCTGTGTCAACATCAATACCCGGCTGTCCGAGCGCCTGCTGCAACACCAGAAATTGGTTGGTGTGAACGACCACTGTGCCATCTTGGGGCTCTAACGCATATACCGCCCTCGCGGCTACGAGACCGCCAGCCCCTGGCATGTTTTGTACAATGATCCGCGGATTTCCAGGAATGTGGCGCCCGAGGTAGCGGGCAACAAGCCGCGAATACATGTCATAGGCTCCACCCGGTGGGTATGCAACAACAATACGGATACTCTTTCCCTTGTAAAAATCGGCGACGGCATCCGTGGCCGCCGTCACGTTTGTGCCGGTTAACCCGATCACCAGCATCAGGACTACGACTGCCCTTCGAGCCGCGAGTTTTAACATGGGGAGCCTCCGTTGAATCAAGGTAGTTACCGGCGTCACAAGGTTGCGCAATTAATGGTCTAAGGACTACTATGGAGTTTGCCGGATAACAAGACTGCGCTCAATAAATCGTGTGTGCAAACGAGAGTGTACTCGCCAGAGTGTAAAACCGCAGCGGGTTGTGCGCGACAGGGTTTTGAAGATCAATCTATTCTAAATCTCGGACAATCGACAAGCTGTTCTAAACGCGTCTCGCCGGATTCCAACTCGGAGTCCTTGCTGTCGGTCTCATATTAACAACCGCGACCGCGTGCGAGGATTGTTATTCCCACTCTTGGACGAGGCGTTGGGGGACGGCTATGGAGACTACCGAGTCGAACACGCCCGCGCCACAGCTACACGCCCGGGGCAACGAACCATAGCGCCATTTCCCCGAGACATCGCGCACCATGCACGAGCGCTCACGGCGCCCGAACCAATAACCGCTGGATTGCTATGCAGGGCGGCTACATCACGCTTCACATCGCTGTGCTTTTAAAGTTAGGCATATGCACGCACTCGAATTTAATGCCGTCGGGGCCTCTGAAATAAACGGCATAATAACCCTTCTCATATGGGTACTCTGCCGGTCCCTCCAGCAATGAACCTCCCCAGGACGGAACGGCACGCGCCAGTTCATCGACCTGTTCGCGGCACGTGGCGTTGAATGCGACGTGGTGAAGGCCCGGTGCATAGATCTCAAACTTATGATCTTTAAGCGCGGGTGGAGCCGCCCAAATGTTGATCGCTCCGCCGCTCTCAGCGTTCACATATACAACCAAGCGAGATTGTGACGACGCATTATCGATCACATCCCCGCGCCTGTAACCCAGGAACCCGAGCAAGCTATCAAAGAAGGGCAAGGCCGCCTCCAAATCGGTCACCGTGAGCGCCACGTGATTGATCGATCCCGGAATCCTGTTATTTTCCTCACGATTGATGATTTGGGCGAGACCGATTACGATACCGGCGTCTGCTGGTGAAAAACGAGCTTCCAGGATCCGTCCCGTAAAACGTAAACACTGCTTATCAGAGCCGAGTACGCCGGATCGTCGCTCGGCCGGCTTGCTCTGGCTTTGTAAGTTAGCACCGCGACCACTTCGGCCGGTCGCATGACACGCAGGTTTTCCATTCTAATATCCGCCCACCTCGGGCTCGCCTCGATTGCCCGTACGACCGCCTCTTTGGCCAGCGTGCCGCCTGGCTCTGGAAGCACCGTGAGTCATCGGTGAGATGCTCCCGGTAGAAATCCGCATCACCTATCCAGAACTGCCGTTCCAGTTGAAGAAGCTGTTCTTTGAGTTCCATTCAACTGTGTTCACCTGTTCGCTCTGTCAGTGCACCGATCGTCAGGTAAGATACTATTGATATTCCAATACGCTGTGACCGTACATGTCAATGCCACCATCCTAGGGGTCGGCGGAGCACCGCGCTCTGGAACTCTGCCGAGTGTGGAGCGGATGAGAACGGTTTGTGGATCAAGTGTCTCGACCCAGTCCCATACCAGATCCAGTGCGCCTCATATCCTTTCATCTCGCCTGTGGGATAGGGCTTCAGGAGCGAAAGCGCGTGCGCGATCTCGCCGCCATCGGATGAAAGCCACATGAGCGCATCCTCATCGTTTAGAATTGCCGGCATGCGGTTATGGATCGGGCGGAGCAACTCGTTCGACTCGGTAGTTACGATCGTGTAGGAGTGAAGAAACGCTCCGTCCGGTTTTCTCCAGGAATCCCTCAGGCCCGCTAATGCAACTGGCGCACCCGATTTTATACCGCATCGGAACTTTGCTTTTCCCAGCCATTCGTAAAAGCCATGAGCGACTACCAGGCAGCGGCTCTTTTTGAGCAAGTCTTGGAAGCTTGGCTTTACCGTAAGCGTCTCGGCACGCGCATTGATGAGGCTGTTGCCGATCGAAGCATTTTTGCCCACGAGGGGACGAGACCCCAGCGAAGGAGCCGCACGCTATGCGCGCAGTCGCTGTTTACGATTACGCGCGCTGGCTGCGAGAGCGCGATGTTAAAGTTTGGGTGAAAGAGCGGAGTGTCTCTGTCAAGCTTGAAGCGAATCCGAAGGTCGGCAAAGTCTTTGGGGTGGAAGTCGTAGCGTCCGCACATCTGAGGCGCCCTTGCCTAATAAGCTACAATCAGACGATCTGTCGTGACATCCCAAAAACGCTTTTGGGTTGCGTGTCCGTGATGTGCCCATGGTCGCGTGACCATACGTTCCCCGTAGACTGACACTGAAACCAAATTTGATGATGGAGAATTCAGTTCAACGCCAAGACTGAAAAGCGAAGGCAAGCGAGCGAAGCGAGCTAGCCGCACGGCTTTCTCAAGCCGATAGTTAGACTCGATCTCGCTGCTCATGCGGACTCAAGTTCCTTCAGCGTCTTACCGTGCTTATTCTTCCACGCGATGAGTCCGTTGGCGTGCCCACCATGAATAACGGCAGCCGCGGCACTGGGACTGGAGAACTCCGCATCCTGAGTGAATACAAGATGCTCAGGCTTTGCCACAAGAATACCTTCCTCTTTGAGTTTCTGGCGCATATTGAGCGGCCATGGATACTTCTGTGATGACGGGCGTTCGGTAAGAACAGCTTGCGACCCTGTCAGGACCACAAACCCGTTGGGCGTTAAATGGCCGGTTGCTTTGAGCCCTTTGATTTCGCAATACAGCAACTCGCGCTCGGTTGTCGCGGCAGCCGGTGTTGCAACTGGAATCAGCACTTCGACACCCAGCACCGGCAACAGCTGGTGAACCTTCTCAAGAAAAATCTCCATATCTTCCCGGTCGGATTCAGGAAGGCGCGCCCCGCTGCTTTGGCCATTCTGGACAATGGCTCGGGCGGCGTGTCTGGCTTGTTCGATTAGCCGACCTTCGAGGTATCGGATGTGCGCCTTCGTAAGATTCTCATCCTTACTCGTGAAGAAGACGAGCTGATTCCAGAAATCCTTGTCGAGCTGGCTTTTCAGTCGGTCGCGAACACATTCCGCTTCGCCGATGTAGACGGCAGGTTTACCACTCTCGGGCTCGTTACCAGTGAGGAAGTACACGCCCGACTTTTGCGACTCCTCACGAGCCAGCACGCTTTCAAACTCGCTCCGCGGACCAGCGACGGCTTTGCCCGTCCAGTTTGAAAGCTCAGCCGTTCGCAGACGTTTCGGCTCTCCATTAACCAAAAAGATTTTGATGGTTGCACTAGGCATGAGTCACGTTTGAGTCTAACGACCCGCGCGCGCGCCGCTGCGGTGTATCACGTTGGCTGTTTCGATCCCATAAGGACGAAACCACTTGAAATATCTACTAGTTGACAAGATCCTGTCAAGGATCCGACAAACGCAGATACTGGCCCGCCAGCATATCCAGACGAACTGACGACGCGTACTGTATGTAGGATTGTATTGAACAACGCTTCGCGTCGATCCCGGTGAGCTACGGCAACTCGCCGTTCCCATCAGAGATCGCTCAAACAATTGGCCCAGTTCAACATCCAGCACTTGGGATAGGTCATGACGCTTGCAATGTAGTCGGTAAATGAACCCTTTTTGATCAGCACCGAACACTTTCCCGTCAGTTGGTAACCGCTCCTCCTCTGAAAGAGACGAGTGCCGATGGTTGCGAGGTGCGTGCCCCCGACTGTATTCTCGCCAACCACCAATCAATTGTCGCTGGTCAGATAAGATCCTTTAGTGTTTCAAATGCAGCCTGCCTGCTGGGACGATTATTAACAACCCGAAAACCCCTCTTGCCCGGAGCAAGAATGCCGCGCTCTACCCAAATGGGATTCTCACGACTAAAGAAATCGAACCTCTGAGTCTTCCCATTCTGGCCATGGACACACGGCTCGCCGAGAATCTTGAGGCGGTCTTTCCAGTTCTGCTCCTTCTGTTCGCGCAACCAGGCGGCAAGCCGGATATACGCCTGCCATAGGGTGGCCTGATCGGCGACGCTTGTGTCTCTTAACCATACGGCTCTGGCCACCGCTAGCGCGATCTCTTTTGGCCCGATCCAAAGCCGCTGCTTCCCGAAATCGATGAAATCGCGCGCGGTTCGTTCAAACCCCGCCGCAAATACAATGAATTGATTACGTGGTCCCTGCTCTCAAAGCCGCACTGTAGAGCTTCTACAAACCGAATGTTGGTGATGTTAAACACAACCGCTTTCTGCGGACAACTAGCCGGGCGTTTTTCGGCGAGCTCGGAATTCCCAAGAAATGGTTAGAGCGGCTGGTCATGGCGACAAGAAATATCGTTGCCCGCTGACCGTCTCTATGAACGCCACCCCGATCAAATTGACCGAAGCCGAGGACTTCCCATCGAATAACAAAATACAAGACACACGACCCCCCTCTTCCCGACCCCAGGACTCGCTATACCTTGGTGTCAAGCCTAAGTTAGATTTCCTGCCCGCCACTTAAGCCACGTCGAGCAATACACGTGGATTCTTGTTCGCAACGACAAGCAAAGTTCTTGCAGCACCGGAGGGGGCTCGACGTCCCTGCTCCCAATCCTGCAGGGTGCGCACCGACACACCGAGCAACTGGGCAAATCGCGCTTGAGAAAGTCCGGTCTTTTCTCGAATGCTTGCAACCTCGGGAATGTTGATCACGCGGCCATACTCGCCTCGCTTGATCTCACGAAGGCCTTCAAGGATCTCGCGACCGATGTTGCGTTTGGACTTAGCCATTTTCCACCTCCTGTCGAATCTGCCGTAAAACATGGGCCGGGATATTCTCCGCCACGTTCTTCGGGTACATCGTCAACATCCAGATAACACCCAGCTTGAGCCGGGAATGACATTCCCAGTATCAGGATTGTTCATCAAGACCCTTTGAAGCGCCCGGTACTCATCGTCATCAAGGTACTCCTGAACGAGTCGAGTAAAGAGCCGGTCTCAATGAAGCTGAACACCGATTCATTATACGGCTCTGCCGTATGGTGTCAAGATCACCTGGGTCTCCGGACCGGAACTTGAGCCGAGCCGCTTGTGATCGTCTTCCAGCGGATTCGGCATAATCGCGACCTTGTGCTCCAAGAGCGTCATGCGCCGGCACTCCTCGTCCGTCCGCTCCTCAAAACCCGCAACGTGGTAGTGCAGGCGCTGCTTGTAAGCTCCGCGAGGAGGTCCCTCTTCTGAAGGCGGAAACCCTCAGAAGGGGGAGTTCTTTACACTGTATCAAATGGTGGAGCCGATGGGACAGTGTAAAGAACCGTTGTGTACCATTTCGTTTCGCTTACCATAGGGACAAAACTCGCCTAAGGCTCGTTCTGGACGGCAGGTTCGAGGCATCCGAAGACCATAAACCAAAAAACGTTTGGGTCTTAGCGCCATCGCATCGATGAGAAGCATTACCGCGCCGTGCGCGGGCCGGTCGCGTCGATCAAGCGCAAGCGCGCGCGCAAACCGCCGACGATGCTCTCGGCGAGCTCCTGTGGAAATCCGCCTGGCAGGTCTTTCATGACCTGATTGATAACGACGTCTGCGGATTCGACCAATTCATCGAAGATGCTTTGAACGAAAGCGGAGGGGACGCCGCTCTTTGCCGCAGTCTCCACGAAGTGCCGCGGCATGATTTCGTAGACAATATAATGGCGGTTATCGCCTACGGCCATCGCGAACTTCATCTGGTTTTTACGGAGCTGGCCGGCATCGAAGGCAGGCTGAACCGACATGACGTCATAGAGCGGAGTAAGACGGAACCGGCCACCGGGCTGTAGAAAGATGCTAAAGTTCTTGGCGTGACCGTCGGTTGCGCCAAGAAGCCAGAACATTATCTGCGCCTTGAGAAATAAGCGGCGGTCCGTATCCGGATCGTCGCTGGCCTTTAGCAGATCCAGAACCGCGGGCATGCCGGGGCCCCCATCCGACTCATACTTCCGAGTCGGCGGCACGGACAACGCCTGGCAGCAATCTTCCTGCGGTAATCTCAGTAGCCGGCCGTCCTTCGTCCAGAGCCGATCAAAGCGCTCAACGACGAGGACACGGGTGTCCTTGAAATCCGCGAGCACGACGTTCGCAGCAGGCAAACCAAACGCCTGCGCGAGTTTCATGCATAGATATTCATTCTCAACGCTGTTGTTAAGATCGATACCGCTTGGCAGCATACCGATCTGAGGTTTCATGATGTGAGTGGTAGCGGTTGTACCGTGCGGCACATGCCATTTGTCGTTCCACAACAGCAAGGCTGTTTTTTCCTGCGCGCCAGCTAGAGAAATCCGAAATTCCTCATCCTCATCAACACCAAGCGGTGTTGCGTTTAGATCACCAACCTTGCGGGCGATGTAATCGTCATCGACGGGCCGCCCTTTCACACTTCCTGCAGGTTCGGGAGTAACGCCATCGGGCAGGAACTGAAGCGCACCGACACAATCGCGGCCAATCTTGGCAAGCAGGCTGTAAGCATCGGCGCCGTCTGCATGAACCCGATCAGCGAGACGGCGTCGGATGACATCGCTGTCCGGGAGCAGGTTATCGAAAACGGCAATCACGGGATCACCGACGTAGCGATCCTCGCGAAGGAGCAGAGAGAGTGATACCGGAAGCGCATTCTCCCATCCGAGCCACTCGGGATCGTACTGAAAATCAATCGCGCCGCTTGCTTGGCGACGGAGGCGCCCCACCAGCCGGGCGTTTAGATAGACGTTCAGGGGATAGCGTGTGCGGCGGCGGGCCATCAGAACAAATCCTCGATCTTGCCTGGGGACTGCGAACGATCGCGGACTACTATTTCGATGCCGAGCGCGGTCATTACGTCGATAACCGTGCGGAGCTCCGTACCGGGCTCGCCCCTCTCCAGGGCCGATATCGTAGCTTGGCGCAGATTGGTCTTGGCTCCAAGCTGGGCCTGGCTCAGACCTGCGCTACGGCGGTGGCGCCGGATGGCCGCGCCAAGCTGCTTTGAGGTTCTAACAATCTGCTCCATGGGATCTTTAATATTTTTAAATTTTATACTGTATAGCGTATTATTTGTCAATATACGATAAAGCGTATAAATCCAATTAATACTCCATAGCGTTTATTTTTCGCTCATACTAATTAGCGTATGGAACAAGGACGGTCGGGAACAATTTCACTGGAAAGTTCACCGCCAGCTTCCAGAAATCGGGGACAGTGAATCGCTCCCGGTCCATGTGATCGAATTCGGAGCAGTTCCGGCTTCGTTATCGTAAAGTGTCGATTTTTGATACTTTATGCACACAGATCTGGAGACACGAATCGCCCTCGCCAGTTGTTCAGCTCCTTCGTACGCGATGATATCCCCCTCTTCCATACTGTCTTGGCAACTGAGCGCTCGCGAACTGCTTGCTCGGTTACGCTCACCACAAGAAACTAAGAAACGTTTTCGGCTTAGTATCGAGATCCCAGGGTCCTCGGACTCTCGTTTGATCCGACAAGCCATTGGTTTCAGGGCTCACTGTTGTTTTCCGACCGCGCGCTCGAATGAAAGGTGAGATGGATTGGGTCGATGGACTCGGCGTAGGCGTGGAGAGCCAATCTGAAAGGTTATCGGTCTTTTTAGCCGGGTTTGCGGCGGCCGCTTTTTCAACTTCGGACAGAAATTCTCGGATCCTTCGGCTTTGATTCCAATTGGCGACCCATTTTTCCAGATCTTTGATTTTTTCTTCTTCCTTGCGCCGCCGTTCCTCTTCTTCCCAGCGCCTACGTTCTCGCTCCTCACGTTCGCGTTGCCACCGCTCCAACTCCAACCTGTGCGCCTTCACGCCTTCGGCGGCCACGCCCAACCCGGCGACCATCGAATTCAAGCAGTTCTCCAGTCGCTACCTTTTTCCATCCGACCACACCTTGCGAACCCCCTCGCCACAATAGGTCATAATGTTAAAAACAAAATTTCCTGACGGATAAGACTCATATTCTTTGCGATCTCGTAACCACGAGGACTTTTCGCGCTCGCGCAGCTCTGCGGCGGTGAATTGCTTCCCTCTTCGATTCAGCCCTTCTCTCAACTCAATTTCGATGGTCTCATCCAACATTTTCACGCAGGTCTGATGCGTACGGTCGCGCTCCACCACGCTGAACGTCGACCCTCGTGCTTCCAGAGCTTTGACCAAAGCATTCATGAGCCGCATCGCGCGGCCGACGCTCTGTCGACCGACGCGCACGTTCAGGCAGCCGCTGGCCGTTGTTCTCAAGATACCGGTTTCATCAGGCGTCGAATTTTTGAGTGCATCGATTGTTGATCTCACGAGCGGATGCGGTGAGCTCAAGCGCTCAGGGACGGGAATCGGCGCTTCTTTCTCTTGCTCGCTTGCCTGCGGCTTAGGGCCGCTGGAAAATAGCGGTCTCTTTCTGATTTCAATTCTCTCGAGTCGCTGATCATCGATGTTGGCAGAGGCGGTCGCGGCACAGCTTTTCCGTGTGCGAGCTTGGCCCAATAACCCAGCGGCGGTTTCGGAATCGAATGCTTTTTACATATTTTCCCAAGCGCAACATCGGAAAGCCCAAAGTCCTTGGCCAGCTTTATCGTCGGAGTATTCCAAATCTTCTCGTACAACTCGTTTCGAGTGAACGTGATGTCGTCAGATTGATCGTGATTCATTGCGCCCTCCCTGATCTACGCCTCGGCCAAGCCAAATCTCAGCCGAGGGTTTTTGTACGTTCAGAAAACAGCAAGGGCGTTTACAGGTCAATCCATCGAATCAAGCCGTCCGCGGTAAACAGCAAACCACAGCGCAGGCGTCGACCTTTTATGATGCCGGCGGTTTCGAGCAGCTTTCCATAAATCCGGACTTGGGCGGCATATTTAGGATAAGTTTGATCTGGGCGGGTTGGGGGCGTGTCGGTTTGAAGTCGATGATATCAACCCAGCCATCTTCGACGGCGACTAAATCGATGTATCCACTGGCGAGCTGGCCGTCGGTCTATGGGCCGGCGACGGGATATCGAGTTGTAGATTAGTATCGCGCGATTGTGAGAGGCCGGAGGCTCTCAATGTATCAAGGGCACGCGCCACATCCGCAACTGCTTCCTCGAAGTGCTCTGCTGGACGGAAATAAAGCCGAACCAGGCGATCATTAAACCGGCCTGCGCTCTGCGTACTCGGCGAGGCGGCAGAGGGCGTTGACCAGTTCCATCTCCTCGATCGTTTTGCAGCGGGTCTCCAGGAGCCGGGGCGAGCAAACCAGGTAGGCAAGGCATTGCGCACGGGAGATCGCGACGTTAAGACGATTGCGGGAGAAAAGAAATGCCAGGTGGCGCGGCACGTCTTCGCCGCTGGATGTCGCCATCGAGAAAAAAACGAGCGGCGCCTGTTGTCCCTGGAACTTATCGACCGTGCCGACCCGCACGTCCGGGGGAAGCGCTGCGCGCAATCGGCGCACCTGAGCGTTGTAGGGAGCAACGACCATGAAGTCGTTCTCGCGCAGCTGCCGGGTGTAGCCGTCGGAATCTGTGAACGTTCCCCGTCGCAGGTTTGCGATCAGCTTCGCTATTTCTGCGACCTCCTCGTCGGACGCAGTGCGATTGCCGTCGTGTTCCACAGGAACGAAGCGGATCCCTGTGCCGAAAGACGTGGTCCGCCGAGCTGCCGAGTCATCGGAATGGAGCCGGCCGGCATAAACGATCTCCGAGATGAAAGCGCAGACATCAGGGTGCATCCTGTAGCTCTTTTCGAGAAAGATGCCGCGATCTTCTGGGATGGTCGGCGCCTCTCCGAGCAAGTGCTCGAGAATCGACGCGCCGCTCCCCGGCGGATGAAGGCCCTGCGATACCTGCGCGAGTTGAAGCGGATCGCCGAGGAGAGCTAAATTCCGCGCTGCGATCCCCATCGCCAGAGCATCCGCCAGCGCGACCTGTCCGGCTTCGTCGATGACGAGGTAATCGAGGCTGCCATCGAGCTCGTGGCGCGAGAAGAGCCAGGCCGTGCCAGCGAGAAGCTGAGCGCCCTTGGCTTCCTCGAAGAAACGGGCGAATTGTTCTTCGCTCTTGATAAAGTCGCTTTGGTACACTGACTCAGGGTTATCTCTGCTCGACTTCTTTAAGCCGCAAAAGCTCAAGCCAGTCTCGTGGGCAAACTTCTCGATTTCATTTAACAGGTTATGGATCGCCTTATGGCTTTGGGCGGCCACTCCCACCCGTTTGCCGTTTTTAAGCAGGTGCGCGATCAGCCGAGCGCCCGCCCAGGTCTTGCCGGCGCCCGGAGGTCCCTGGACGAAAAGATAGCTCGAATGGAGACCGAAAGCGCGGGATCTCATTTTATCGAGGTCAATCGTGTGGATTCCTTCATTGGCAGACAAGCCGTCGATGCTCGGCCGCTCGCGTTTGAGAACCGCTTCGAGCGCTGGGTACCGTCTGTCGCCATTCTGGATCGATTCGGCAAGCCTGAAGAGCGCCATTCTCTGGTCGTGATCCCGATAGGGTCCGCTGGGAATTAGCGCCTCGGGAAGTGCCGTTCCAGCGAGCTTGGGGCCGCGCCGAAGCTTGAGCGTGCCGGTCGTATCGTCAATTTCCAAAATCTCACCGGCGCCTTTACCTGTGGTGGGATCATGAGCCGAGCCTGGCGCCAGCTTGTGATCCTGCGGCGGGAACATGAGGGTATAAATCAACGACCTATTTTGCGGTATCGCCGCTGCGTTTTTTTCCGTTTCCACACAACCAATGGATTCCGCGTCTTCGACCAGTTCTTCAGGGGTCATTCCACATCGCTCGAAATACCACCACCACGCTGGTCGAGCCTCGCGGCGGTGATATTCCAGAAGCTCCCCCGCAAGCCAGCGGTACTCGCCGGCCTTGGCGGTTGTCACAAGCTCTTCGCGCAGGCGCTGGCGCGCATCGAGGATCTCCGCCGCTTCTTCCGAGATTGCCCGCGGCTCCGGCAATGCAGGCCAAGGGCCTTCGGACGGGCGTAGCTTATGCAGCCAATCGAGCAGCGCCAGGGTCGCCCGGCAATCTTCCTCGTTGTACGCAGTGATCTGATCAAGGAATTTTTGCTCTTGGCTCTCGCGCCACCGCTCGTACTCAACAATCGCATCCATCCCGGAGCGCACTGACCCGGCGCGGGTGAAGCCGAAGAGAGGCTCTAACGCCTTGAGCGAATAACTTGAAACCCCGGCTCTTAGAGCTTGACGAAAAATGCTGAGGAGGTTGACGAATATCTTGCGCCTTAACAGGTCATCGACTTCGGCCTCGCGGGTCGCATACAGTCCCATCAATTGCTTTATCGCGCTCTGTTCGTAGGCGCCGTAGTGGTAAACGTGAAGATCCGGATACTGCCTTAACCGCGCATGAACGAAATCTATAAACTCTTCAAAGGCGCGTCGCTCTCCGGCAAAATCGTGCGCCCAGAACGGGCGATAGCATGGTCGGTCTCCATCGAGGATGAGGATTCCGAAGAGAAACGTGAGCCCACGGGCCGGCTCGAAAAAGGGGTGTCCTTCGAGGTCAAGGATCACGTCGCCTTTGGAGGGCCGTGGCAGTGCGGCAAAGCCGCGCCCGTCTTCAACCGGCAGCTCGCAGTAAGCGATCCTGCCGGCCCGCAGCGTCTCCAATTGCAGAGCTGCTTGATCATGGAGCCCTTCAAACGTGGCGGCGGGAATCTTCGGAACTCGGGTATCCGGCTGGGCTTGAGCCAGTGCTGTCAAAGTGGTGAGTCCCACGTTGGTCAACCGGTTTACCTGATCGCGGCGGATGCCGGCCACCCGCACGAGATGATCCTCCCGCTCCCAGTGCTCGTCGCAGATCGAATGGAAGGCGCACATCTGGCAGTGCTCGCAAGGATACGGCGCGGTTTTGGACCGTCCGGCAATCGCCTCGCGAAAGCGGTTTTGCAAGCGGCGAAAGTATGCCGAAACATTCGCCAGCCTGACCGGGAAGCGCTCTCGGGTCCCGAGAACCACATAGGCCATTTCTGGCGCGATGCCCTGGATTCGTTCGAGCGCGTGGCTATAAAAACAGAGCTGGAGGGCATGCTCAGGCCGCGGCTGCCGAGCAAGCTTGGTATCGAGCACCTGATAGCTCCACTCGCCCAGCGCAGAGGGTCTATCGGTGCGCTCAAGAAAATCAGCAATCCCGTGCCAGCCGTCGCTTAGAAATACGGCCTGATAGATGTATTTCGCGCCGGCGCGCATGGCCGCTGCCGTTCTTTCCGCGGCGTCGGCAAAATCACGATTGTCGCTAAGGCCGACCTCAGCGATTTCATGCCCGCCCGCCCGGAGCGCTTCGAGAAAACTTTTTTCATGCTCTTCGCCCTTGCTCTTGATCAGATCAAGGTAGGCGTTGGATACGTTCGGACGTGCGCTCTCGCCGGACGCGGCCGAAAGCTCGAGCTGGGTTAAATGCTCGCAGGCGACAAAGTTCCCGAGGTCCGAAGGCGCGTAGAGAAGTTGATCGCCGTGACGCTGCATTGCATGACACCAAGCGAAATTTCGATCACAGATTGTCCGCAGATCCGAGCCAGGTGTCAACTGAAAATGCGAATAAGAATTTTGCGCTTTCTGAT
>CAYPHJ010000119.1:0-13551 GCA_964410485.1 uncultured Syntrophobacteraceae bacterium | reverse complement strand
CCTTTGGCAAAGGGGGCCGGCCGCAGGACGGGGGGATTTATGTGTAGTCACAGTTTCATAAGAGAACACAAAGAGCACAAATTAGACATTCGATAGGGCCGGATTTTCGCATGAAGTCTGCAAGATTGACTCTTGAGAGTTATCGGTATACCTATACGTATACCGATACAGGAGGAACCCTGGATGGCTGTCGAAAAAGTCACCTTCACTTTGCCCCAAGAGTTGGTCCGCAGGCTCGAGAAAGTGCCGGCAGGTAAAAGGAGTCTGCTGGTCAAAACAGCCGTCGAAAAGGAACTTGATCGCGTAACGGCGATGGCGATCCTAAAGAAAATGAAAGGAAAGACCGTCTGGAAGCAAAAGCACCATCCTGATTTGGCGGCCATCACAGACTTTGCACAATATCGGCCCGTCAAGAGCCGCCTAACCGGATGAGCATCCTTCTGGACACGTGTTTCGTTGTCGGTCTTCTTCGCGGCACAGAGCTTTATTGGAACTATCTTGAACAATTATTGGAGCGGACAGCTCCATCGGTCTCGACCGTGACCCGCGCGGAAATTTACGCTGGTTGTCACCCATCGGAGGAGGTGGATACAGAAGAAATTTTGGGCAGTTTTCGCGCGATTCCTGTGAGTTCCGTAATCGCCGACACGGCAGGGCGATATGCCTATCGATTCGCCCGTCGCGGCATCACGCTCCACCTGGAAGATGCGTTGATCGGCGCGACGGCGATGCATGATCAGCTCATCCTGGTGACTCAAAACGTAAGCCACTTTCCGATGCTATCAGCCGGCAAAAATCTCATTCGATTTCCGCAGCTGTAGCGTCTCTCTTTTTGACTCTTCCGCGTCCATCCATTACATTGAACTTCATTTGCACCGGGATCGGGGTGATCGATGGTAGACCTGGATAAGATCGTGTCGTTATGCAAGCGGCGCGGATTTATTTTTCAGTCGAGCGAGATTTACGGCGGACTCGGGTCGGCATGGGATTACGGGCCGCTGGGTGTCGAGTTTAAGAACCACGTCAAGCGTCTATGGTGGCGCGACAACGTTCACCTGAGAGACGACATGGTGGGACTCGATGCCGCCATCACCATGCATCCAAAAGTTTGGGAAGCGAGCGGCCACCTGGCGAGCTTCTCGGATCCGTTTACCGGCTGCGCGGAATGCGGACGCCATTATCGCGCAGATCAGCTTTACGACGCTGTTTGGAATTCGAAGTGGTTCCGCTCACTGCAAAAGGCGCTGGAACGGCCGTCGGCCCAAAAGGATCCTTCGAAAACAGTTTCTAATTGGGCACAAGGTGACGGCAAGAAAATCGCGCCGAATTTTCCGAGCGTCGATCTAGCTGGGGATATTCGGCTACCGACAGATGGGGCCAACGATCCGAGATTTCGACAGTTACTGCGGACGATAGCCCACAAGGCCAATGGCAACGTTATGGGCTTTCTTTGTCCGAATTGTGGAGGTGTACAGCTCTCGCCTCCGAAGCCAGCCAGCCTCATGCTGGAAACCTTTCTGGGGCCGGTGAAGGAAACGGCGGTGGAGACATACTTGCGGCCCGAAACGGCGCAGGGGATCTTCGTCAACTTCGACAATGTGCTTCAGGCGTCGCGTAAAAAACTGCCATTCGGTATCGCGCAGATCGGTAAGGCCTTTCGCAACGAAATCACACCGGGGAACTTTACGTTTCGCACGCGTGAGTTCGAACAGATGGAAATCGAATATTTTGTTGTGCCAGGGACGGATGAGGAGTGGCATCAAAGATGGATCGATGAGCGCTTTGCCTGGTATCGAAGGTACGGATTGAGAAAAGAAAATATCCGTCTACGAGAACACGAAAAAGACGAACTCGCGTTTTATGCCAAACGATGCGTCGACGTTGAGTACCTGTTCCCAATGGGTTGGAGTGAGCTGGAGGGCATCGCGAATCGAACAGACTACGATCTGAAACAGCACTCGCAGTTCAGCGGGAGAGCACTCGAATACTTCGACGAGGAGAGCAAACAAAAGGTGGTGCCGTACGTCATCGAACCATCCGCCGGCGCCGACCGTTCGACCCTCGCTTTCCTGGTGGATGCGTACCACGAAGAAGAGGTCCGAGGTGAGAAACGGGTCGTGCTGAAATTTCATTCCGAGCTCGCGCCGATCAAAATTGCCGTGCTGCCGCTCTTGAAGAAGAACGACCGGATCGTGGAGGTGGCCAAGAAAATCTGCGCCGACCTGCGCAAGCGCTGGTACACCGTCTACGACGACACGGCATCAATCGGGCGTCTTTACCGCCGGCAGGACGAAGTCGGTACGCCTTTCTGTGTGACGGTCGATGTGCAGACAGTGGGAGACGAAAAGGCCGGGGCGGACGAAAAAGTGACGGTCCGGGACCGAAACACGATGCAGCAGATCCGCGTGCCGATCAACGCTCTCGAAGCATTGATGGATCAAGTAATGGCGGGACAGTGGGCCGCCTTGGCCCAGGAATTGGGATTGTTCAAAGACTGAGGTGCCGACCCGAATAATAACTCTCCTGAGTACAGGGACGCTGCGATTCTTCGTTATTACCACCGCGTTCAATTTTTGATTCAGCGCTACCGGCGCTTGCTGATTCTCGGAGTTCTTTCCCTGATTGCAACCGACCTGGCGGGCATGGCGCTTCCTTGGCTGATCAAGGAAGGCATCGACTCGGTTTTGAACGAAGAAGCGGCGCACGGTTTCTCACTCAAATACCCGCTGTTGATCTTGGGCGCCGCCGCCCTCCAGGGTTGTTTCCGCTACTGTTGGCGCATCTATATCCACGGCTTCTCGCGGCGCTGCGAAGCCGATCTGCGCGACAAAGTTTTCTCTCATCTGCAGAAGCTGCCCCTTAGTTACTTCCAGCGCGTCAAGACGGGTGATTTGATGTCGCGTCTCACCAACGACATTCAAGCGGTGCGTGAGCTCATGGGGTTCGGCTCTCTGGCGATCGTGGACGCCCTGGTCGTGATCGTCTTCAGTTTGAGCCTCATGCTGGCCATCAATCCGTGGCTCACATTATGGGCGTTGATGGCCATGCCGCTGATTCCCATTGTCGTCAGGTTTTTTGGCCGGCACATTTTCCGTTGGTCGCGCGAGACACAGGAGCAACTGAGCTCCATGAGCGCTTACGTGCAGGAAAATCTCACGGGCATCCGGGTGGTGCAGGCGTACGCACAAGAAGACAATCAAATGCGGGGCTTCGATGCGAGCAGCTCTTCGTTTCGGCAGAAGAACATGTGGTTGGCGACCCTGTGGGGGGTCTTTTGGCCGCTTATGCAGGTGCTTGCCGGCCTGGCCGCCGCCATTGTCCTTTGGTTGGGAGGACGCGAGGTCTTACGCGGCACCATGACGCTGGGAGAATTCGTCGCTTTTAACGGCTATCTAGCCATGCTGACCTGGCCACTGATGGCGATCGGCTATGTCGTGAATCAATACCAACGCGGCACTGCGGCGTTAAGTCGCATTTGCGCCATCCTCGATGCTCCCATATCGGCCCGCTACCAAACCGCGGATGGGGAGGTAAGTCGGGTGGTGGCACGCGGCTCGATAGAGTTTCGTAACCTCACCTTTACCTATCCCGGTGCCGAGCGTCCGGTTTTGAAGAACGTTAGTCTCACGATTCCACCGGGGAGGTTGTGCGGAATTATCGGGGAGACCGGGTCAGGAAAAAGCACCCTGGTTAGTTTGCTCTTGAGGCTTTTTGAACCACCGGATGGAACGGTCTTTGTTGACGGCAGCGATGTCAAGAGCCTGCCGGTGGAACATCTGGCCGCCAATATCGGGCTTGTGTCGCAAGAGATTTTCCTTTTCTCCGGGTCGATTCGTGAAAATATCTTGTTCGGAATTGAAAATGGCGACACACGCAATATCGAGGAAGCGAGCAGTATCGCTCAGTTGCTGCCGGCCATCCGCTCCTTTGCCGGACAGTTCGATACGGTTATCGGCGAACGCGGGGTGCGTCTCTCCGGGGGCCAAAGGCAGCGAACCGCGTTGGCGCGGGCGCTTATTAAAAATCCACCGCTTCTTATTCTCGATGACGCGTTTTCCAGCGTCGATGTCGAGACCGAAGAGGAGATTCTCAAAGGGCTGAAGCAGTACTTGAGGAGGCGCACGACCCTGCTGATCTCTCACCGCATCTCCACGGTGCGCGAGGCGGACTGGATTGTTTACCTGAGCGGGGGGGCGATTGTCGAGCAAGGGACTCATGGACAACTCCTCGGCCGGCGCGGTGTTTACTATCAGCTCTATTGCCGGCAGAGCTTGGCGCGGAAAGTCGAGTCTTTGACGAATACCGAAGGACCACTATGACCGCAGACATTCATCAGGAAGACGAGATTCTCGGAAAGGTCTACGACTCCCGGCTCATGGGGCGCATTCTGCTCTATTTGCGCCCGTACTGGAAGTTGCTGGCGCTTTCGTTTGCTTTTCTCTTGCTCCACACTGGCGCCCAGCTCCTCGGGCCCTATATCACCAAAGTGGCGATCGATCGCTACATCGCGAATCAAGATATCCAGGGGCTGGATGTGATGGCGCTGTCGTACCTCGGCGTTGTCTTGCTCGGATTCGTTTTTCTGTTCGTTCAGACCTACAGCACTCAATACACCGGCCAGCGCGCCATGCACGACTTGCGGATGGAAATTTTTTCGCGTCTGCAGAAGCAGGATTTGGCTTACTTTGATCGCAATCCGGTGGGCCGGTTGATGACGCGCACCATCAACGATGTGGAAACGCTGAATGAGCTCTTCAGCACGGGTGTGGTTGGGTTGGTGAGCGACTTGTTTATCGTTGTCGGTATTGCCGCGGCCATGCTCTGGCTCGACTGGCAACTGGCGTTAATTACTCTGACAGCTTTCCCGTTGATCATTTATCTGAGCGGGTTTTACCGGCGGCGCGCGCGGGAGGTTTACCGCGAAAGCCGGTTGATCCTGGGGCGACTCAATGCCGGACTCCAGGAGAACATCGCCGGCATCGCTACGATTCAGGCGTTTGGTCAGGAAGAAAAAATGTACGGCCGTTTTCGTCGTATCAATTTTGCTTACCGCGATGTGCTGCTGCGCAGTGTCCGTTACAATGCCATGTTTTTCCCGATAATCGAGGTTTTTAGCGCGCTCACCATTGGTCTGGTGCTGTGGTACGGCGGCGGGCTGATTGTACAAAATCTACTCCAGGCTGGCGTGATTGTCGCGTTCATCCAGTACATCCAGCGCATGTATCAGCCGATTCGCGATCTGGCGGAGAAATACAACATCATGCAGGCGGCCATGGCTTCTGCCGAGCGGATTTTCACGCTGCTGGATACGCCGACAACAATCAACAATCCGGCGCAGCCGAAAACGCCGCGGTCATTTCGCGGCGAGGTGGAGTTTAGAGACGTTTGGCTTTCTTACAATCCGGGTGAGGCGGTCCTGCGGGGCATTACATTTCGTGCTCGGCCCGGCGAGAAAATCGCGCTGGTGGGTGCCACCGGCGGAGGCAAGACCTCGATCATATCGGCTTTGTGTCGTTTCTATGATGTCGATAGCGGCGCCATACTGGTGGATGGCATCGATATTCGACAGTGGGACAAGCAAGAATTGCGGCGGAATTTCGGACTGGTATTGCAGGATGTTTTTCTATTTTCAGGCGACATCGCGGCGAATATCACACTGGGGGACTCAAGGGTCAGCCACGAGCGCATGATCGAGGCGGCACGCCGCGCGCAGATTGCGCCATTTATCGAGAAGCTGCCCCACGGCTATGAGGAGGAGGTCCAGGAACGAGGATCGACCCTGTCCCAGGGACAGCGCCAGCTGTTATCGTTCGCTCGCGCACTTGCTTTCGATCCGAAGATTCTCATTCTTGACGAGGCGACGAGCTCGGTGGATACGAGCACTGAAATCTTAATTCAAGAGGCTCTAAGAGAACTGCTGCGAAACCGCACGGCGTTGATCATTGCCCACCGGTTGTCAACCATCAAGAATGCCGACCGCATTCTGGTGGTTCACAAGGGCAAGATTTGGGAGCAGGGCACGCACGATGAGCTGCTGGCGAGAAACGGGCTCTACTCACGACTCTACCATCTACAGTATCGCCTAGCGGACGAACCGTACCACAAGGCGGCAGGTTTTTCCCAGGACATTTCCTTCTCAGATAAGCAAGCCCAGCGGGGCTGAAGAGCGGTAGTTTGGAAAAATTCGGGTCAGATCCCTCTGGCCGAGATGTCGTGCGATAACTTCACTGCAGATGGATCGAAAGTCGGTCGTCAACTCGAGATCACGCCCTTCATGTAAAAGCTCCGGCGCAACTCCGGGCCACCGGCCGTACACTTTTCCGCCGCGCACCGAACCGCCCACAACGAACATCACGTTGGCATGACCATGATCCGTACCGCGGCTGCCGTTTTCGCGCGCTGTGCGGCCGAATTCGGACATTGTGATCAGGACGACGCTATCCAGACGGTCGCCGAGGTCTCGGCTAAAGGCGGCGAGTCCATCGGCCAAGACCTTGAGCCCGTTTGCCATTTGTCCGCTGGCGCCGCCCTGGTTGACATGAGTATCCCACCCTTCGATTTCAATGAACGCAATTTCCAATCCGACATCGGCCTTGATCAAACGGGCGATGTTGCTCAATCCCGCAGCGAACCGTCCTGGGGGATAGATTTCCTTTGAAGCCGGAATCCTGCCCTCCACGCGTTGCAGTTCCTCTATCGCCGCAAAGAGACTTCCTCCCGCGTAGCGAAGGAGGGGGTCTGTTGTTGCGGCATAGACCTGCCGCAGCCGCGCGGCTCTCGGGAGTCGGGCCAAAACTGGTGCGATTGAGGAAATGGATGACCTTTTGCTCCGGCGTCAACATTGCGGCCATGATTTACTTACCGGCTTGGCTCCCGGCCCCCTTTTCGTGCCCTGCGCCTTTGTCTTCCCGCAACCACTGTTCCCTTCGTTCATGGAACTGTTGTCTCAACGCGCGCTTCTCTTCCGGCGACAACTTTTCCATGCGCTGGCGGAATCGCTGGCGTAGCGCCTGTTTTTCTTCGGGCGGCAGGTTGCGGTACTTTTCTTGAAATTTCTCTCGCAGCTCTCTGCGCTCCGCCGGTGCAAGCTCGCGCAATTCTTCGAAGTGCCGGCGCAACGCTTCTCGCTCTTCAGGGGAAAGTTCGCGCCACCTTTTCCAGCGCTCGCGCAGCTCGTCACGCTGTTCGGGCGAAAGCTGCTGCCAGCGCTCAAAATTTTTCCGCACTACAGCTTTTTGCTCGGGTGACATGCGGCGCCAGCGCTCGAACCTTTGTTCCAGTTGTGCTTTTTCTTCGGGGCGTAACGCTCGCCAGCGCTGCAAACGTTCATGCGGATCTTGCCGCTCGCGGGGCTCTGACGGTTCGTTCCGTTTGAGGGCTTGCTCCTCACCGCCGGCGCGGCTCTCTCGTTCCCGCGGAGCTTGGCCCAAGGCTGCGCCAGGGACAACGATGAAGGCGAGAATAAGAAAGCAGGCCAGATGTTTCATAGGCCCCAATGCTGACCCAGTTCCATCGCGCCGGGTCATACCGCACCGTTGGAAGTGGTCACCATATACTCGAGCAGCTCCAGTGAATCCAGCACCTCCATGTTGGAGTAGAACTCGAGATGCTCCGCCATCGGCATGACCTCCATCGACGCGGCGAGTTCAGGTGGCGCTTCGTTCGCCTGCCAGACACCCCTTCCCAGGGTAAAAACCAGTGCCATTGCCACCACCGCGGTCGTGCCGAAAGCCGGCATCATCCACGGTTGAAAGGCCGCGGCTACACGACGCCACCAGGGCTGCTGATCGCTCAACGCGACGAGCTTGTGACGCATTTCCCGCGTGTAGTTCTGCCAGAACTCCCGCGGTGGTTCGTCGGACTTTAACGTGAGCCCGGCAATCGCTTCGGCTTCGTTGACGTAAAGCCGACAGCCGGCACAAAGGCCCAGGTGTGCCTCGATGCGTGCCCGTTCCGAGCCGCTCAATTCGCCATAGTGATAGAGCACCAGATCGGTCTCTAGATTGGCACAGGCCTTAACCGGTGGTTTTTCTTGAGCCATGGCCCTCTCCTATAAAGTCATTGAGGCTTTTTCGCAGCGCGGTGACTGCGCGATGAAGGTGAACCTTGACAGTGCCCTCTGCGGCTTGCATCAACTCTGCAATTTCTTTGATGGATAACCCCCGATGATTTTTCAAGATGAAAACAGTGCGTTGCTTCGGCGGCAGGGCTTCGAGCGCTAGGCCGACCTTTTCAGACAGTTCTTTTGCTATCACGTGCTCGTCGAGTGAGTTCGCCGTGGGATAGGTCGGCTCCATGTGGGCTTCTATGGTTTCGTCATATGCGTCGGCTGCGGTGCGCTTTTTCCAGCGACGATAATCCAGGCACATATTCACGAGAATGCGATAGAACCAGGTGTAAAAACCGGAGCGACCGTCGAAGTAAGTGAGTTTCGTATAGGCGCGAAGAAATGCCTCTTGTGAAAGGTCTTTGGCTTCCTCGCGGTCACGCGTGAAATCAAAGGCAATGTGGTACGCTTTTTGTTTATAGCGCTCCACCAGTTCCTCAAAAGCGTGCAAGTCGCCGTTTCTGGCCAGCGCGACGAGGTCCTCGTCCGGAACCTTCACCGATGGGCTTGCCTTCATGGGCGGATTATACCACAGGGGAAGGCTCGGAGCGGGCTGGCACGGCATGGAACACGCGTCGGCTGCTACACTCGTTACCCGCATTTGCCGCCTTCTGTTAAAAACGGTTAACTCGCGTCTCTGGCGACTGCCTTCGTCGTTGCGCGTTGCTACGAGCGGCTTCCGTCACAAAACGGCAGAACGCCCGTGGTTTTAGACGTTGGCTTGGAATGGAACGTTTACCCGGTCCTTACCGGGTATCAGGAACCGTTCTTGTCTCACGTGTCAAATTGGACTATTTTATCTTTTCAAGTGCGCTGCAATGAGTCCATGAATAGGCCTCTACACAGGGGTTCACGTTTATCCGCTGCACGGGTATTGGGAATCCTCGGTTTTTTCCTCTTTTTTACTTTATTAGAAGCGCCTCATTTTCACTACTCGCCAGACGGAGAGATAGAACAGGAATGCGATCTCTGCCATGTAGTACGAGCCGGCGACGCTCTGATCGCTGGCCGCCTGGTGCTACTGTTTGCTTTTACCTTCTCTGTCGTCAGTCCTCTGTTTGACGATTCGTTCGTTTCTGTTTTTCAGCCCAAACATTCACCGCGCGCGCCGCCCGCCATTGCGAGTTTGTAAGTTCCGTTTTTAACAAACAAATTCCAACGGTGGTGGGTTTGCTCAAGCCGGGTATTGGCAAAAACGGTTTTCGCCCGTAACCTATAGCTGGGCGGGTCGCCCTATGCCCAGCCGCACGTTATCGGTGTGGCTGGCTGTGCGTGGCCAGAACGTTCTATTCGGGAGGTGCAAAATATGAAGCTCACAACACGCGTGCTTCCAGTCCTGCTTCTTTTTCTTTTCTGGGGATTTCCGCCGGGCGACGGTTGTAAATCCTGCGCGCAGACCGCCGGCGCCTTTTTTGAAACGGCCCCGGTTTATGCTCAGTCGGTCAAAACACCTGAGTTGTGGTGGCGAGATCTCCAGCTGTTGGATTATAAGAGCGGCAAAATTCCGGCGGAGCTCAAGAAGTATGACGGCTCTGTAGTGCGGGTGCCTGGCTTCATCATCCCCTTGGAAGACGGCGAGACCTCGGTATCGGAATTCCTGCTGGTACCGTTCCCGATGGCGTGCATTCATGTCCCGGCGCCACCGCCCAATCAAATCGTTCATGTGAAGATGGAGAAAGGTAAAAAAGCGCCGGTCCAGTGGTTTGAACCCGTCTGGGCGCGCGGCCGGTTGGAGATCAAGACCACCAATACCATATATACCGAGTCCTCGTTTTTCATGACCGGCATCGGTATAGATGCGTACGAACCGAAACGCAAATAAGAGGAATCAGCAGTATGCGCATTTATGATCGATTCAAATTCTTTCAGATCTTAGCCATTGGGTTGTTCCTTGGCGTTGGTCTTCCTGGCGAAGCAGCCACTCCCGGAGCCCATGTGCACGGCGAAGGCGAGATTAACATTGCGGTGGAGGGCACGCGCGCCAAGGTGGAGCTGCGGGCACCCTCCGAGAGCATTTACGGCTTTGAGCATGAGGCGAAAACTGCCGCCGAGAAAAAGAAACGTGCGGCAGCGATGGAGATCTTGGAGACCCGGATGCACCAGATGGTCGTTTTTGATCCGGGTCTCGGATGTAAGTTTTCGAAGGCCAAAGTGGTCGAGAAGAAAGAAGAGCATCACGGCAAGGAGAAGCAGCATACACAGAAGCGCGACAAGCATGGTCACAGTCACGATCACAAGCATTCGGCGGAACATCGCGAAGTCCACGCGGAGTACGACGTAAACTGCCAGAAGCCGCTGGCGGGGAGCGTTGTGCGGTTCGCCGTCACCAAGTCGTTCCCGAATTTGGAGAAGGTCAGGGTTCAGGGGCTCAGCGAGAAGAAGCAAAGCGGGGTTGAGATCGTCAAGGATCGTGGCAGCCTCCAGCTTTAGCTCCACCATGGAATCGGCCATCGAAGTCCGGGAGCTCAAATTCTCGTATCGACCCTCGCAAGAAATCCTGTCGATTCCAGTGTTGAGTGTCGCAAAGGGAGAGACGCTATTCGTCTATGGCCCGAGCGGCAGTGGCAAAACCACCCTTCTGGGTCTTTTGGCTGGCGTGCTCAAGGCCACAGGGGGTGAGGTAAGGATCCGCGGTGAGGATTTGACACAGATGTCGGGATCTCGACGGGACGCTTTTCGCGCGGCGCACATCGGGTACATTTTTCAAATGTTCAACCTGATTCCCTATCTGGATGTCCTGGAGAATATCATGCTGCCGTGCCGCATCAGCGGGCAAAGAAAACAAAGACTGGGAGAGCTATCGCTCAAGGAGGCGGCCGTCTCGATGGCCGAGAGTCTAGGACTCCAGGGTGTGCAGCGCGAAAAAGTGGTTAACCTGAGCGTGGGACAGCAGCAGCGCGTGGCCGCCGGCCGCGCGCTCATTGGCTCACCCGAAATCGTCATCGCGGATGAACCGACCTCATCACTTGATGAAGATCATCGCGAAAAGTTTCTGGAGCTGCTCTTCGAAAACGCGACGAAGGCGGGATCCACCGTGGTTTTCGTGAGTCACGACCGCCGGCTGGCGCCTTTGTTCCAGCGCGCGATCGCGCTCTCCGAGATCAACCCCGTGGGGTCGAGCTGACATGGTCTTATTTTCGCTTGCTTCGAAATCGTTGGGCAATCGGAAGCTGGTTACTGGGCTGACGATCGTTTCCATTGGACTCAGTGTGGCGCTCTTGATCGGCGTGGAACGGGTACGCTTGGGCGCGCGCGAGAGTTTCTCGAATAGTATCCGCGGCACCGATCTGATTGTCGGCGCGCGCGCCGGCTCGATCCAACTTCTCCTCTACACTGTTTTTCGCATCGGTTCGGCGACCAACAACATCACCTACGGGAGTTATCAGAAGCTCAAGAAACATCCGGCCGTTGCCTGGACGATCCCCTATTCCCTGGGAGACAGCCATCGCGGCTATCGAGTCGTGGCCACGAACGAGGATTTTTATCGCTATTATCGGTATGGGCAGGACAGAAAAATCGAGTTTAGTGAAGGCCGGCCGCCTCACGAGGTATTTGATGTGGCTCTCGGAGCCGATGTCGCGCGAACATTGAATTACCGAATCGGCGATCGGGTTGTCCTCACTCACGGCATCGGAGCTGTCGGCGGCATTATGGATCACGACGATAAGCCGTTTCGCGTCGTCGGCATCCTCGAAAGAACCGCCAACCCGATCGATCGGTCGCTGTACATTACACTGGAGGGAATGGAGGCGATGCACATCGACTGGCAGGGGGGAGCGCCGCCGCTTCCCGGTCAAGAGATGCCGGCCGATCAGATCAGGAAAGAGGACCTCAACATTACGCAGATCACCGCGTTCCTTTTAGGCACCAAATCGCGCGTTCAGACACTCGGCTTGCAGCGGGAGATCAATAACTTCGCCGACGAACCATTGATGGCGATTATTCCCGGGGTCACGTTGAGCGAGCTGTGGCAGGGAATTCGCTACGCCGAGGATGCCCTCAGAATCGTTTCGATCTTTGTCGTTATCATAGGGCTCATGTGCATGCTGGTGGCGCTCTACACGTCGCTCAACGAGCGCCGCCGCGAGATGGCTATCTTGCGCGCCGTGGGGCTTGGGCCGGGTCGAGTCATTTCGTTGCTCGTCCTCGAGTCCGGGCTGCTCAGCGCCGTCGGCACGCTCGCGGGAGTTGTCTTGATTTATGTGTTTCTCTTTCTCGCACAGCCGATCGTCGAACGCCACTTCGGAATTTTTCTCCCCATTCAGCCGCTGACGGCACTGGAGTACGGGTTTTTAGCGGTCATCATCGTTGGAGGTCTTGCGATCGGCCTCATTCCTGCATGGAAGGCCTATCGGAACGCGTTGTCCGACGGATTGACGGTGCGAGTTTAGATCGGCGGTTGTTGTTCCATGTTTCGTTCTGCCATGCACAGCGGAAAAGCGCGTAAATTCCGTAACCCCATCGCTGTTACCAGAGCCGATCCGCGTTTTCCTCGCTTTCTCAGCGGCACGGTGTGCATGCTAGTTGTGTGCGCTGCACTGTTCATCGCTCTTCCTACCGCTCTGAACGCATCATCAGAAAGCTGCCATATCCATCCGCCGGGATGGGAATCCAAAGAGCCAGAGCCTCGAGGCCTCGAGGTCTATGCATCCCTCCAGGAGTGCGAATCGGCAAACGCCAGATACTACGGCGGACGTGGCCGGTGCCACTGCATTCCCGACATCTTTACAAACCCGGAACGCCGGGATTTCTGGTTCGCGCCCCCCGAATATTTCGGCCCGCCCCGCCAAGAGCGGCCTTAGGCGCCTTGTTGCCGTAACCAGCTGTTGAATTCAAAGGAAACAAATCTGACTTATAAGTTGACACAATGTCAAGCTATTTGCTATTGTGTTTCCATGCCTCGGCCGAAACTCCTCACAAAAGAGAAAGTTGTTGATGCGCTGAGCCGGTGGTTCATACGCAACAGTGTCCCTCCCACTGTCGAGGAACTACGGAGGGTTCTGAGCGTGGGCTCGACCCGAACAGTTCTCAGATACCTTGATCAGCTTGAAGCGGAAGGCTTTATCGAAAGATGGTCTGGTGCGCGGGGACTTCGAATGCGTAAGGCAGCAGAGGCAAGCCTTCAGACGCGCCCCGTCCCAATTGTCGGCGAGGCGCCGGCTGGTCAACTCATGCCGGCGGAAGAAAACATTCTGGGGCAAGTTCAAGTCCCTAAAGAATTCTTAAAACCATCCAGCGCAAAGTTCTTTCTGCTTCGTGTCCGTGGCGATTCCATGAACCAGGCCAAAGTCGAAGGACAATCGATAGAGGATGGCGACCTGCTCCTGGTCCGGCAGCAGGACAGAGCCGATCCGGGAAAAATCGTCGTCGCCATCGTCGACGGAGAAGCGACAATCAAAAAGCTAGTTAAAGGCCCCGGCTACCATGTGTTAAAACCGGAGTCC
>CAYPHJ010000118.1:0-13654 GCA_964410485.1 uncultured Syntrophobacteraceae bacterium | reverse complement strand
CCGACCACAACGCCGGCTCCCGCGCCGACCACAGCACCAACGACTGCGGCCAAATTGACTCAACCCGCGCCTCGCTCAAAGTCAGACTCTGCGCCACCAAGAAAGGGCGGGCCTAAAAAATCATTTGCTAAAGAGCTGCCGTACAGCTTTGAGGAACTTGCGGCTCGCTATAAGTCCAGCGGCTTATTTCAGAAAGGCGCCGGACGGATGGCTGTAGTTTTGGCGCAGCCGTTGCTGGGCGCGCTTCCTGACGACACCAAGAGGAGACTGGAAGGTGCTGTTCAAAGTCCGTTCCTTACAGCGGCGGGTAGCACAGCCTTAAATATCCTAATGAATGGTCTCTTGTACCCTCTGGTTGCCATGGTAGTTGCCGTAGTCGCTTATGGACCCGAGATTCTTTTCAGCCAGAGTATCAACATCTATATCGTGATGGGGATCCTTGTCGCTACCGTTGAAGGGGTGTGGCGATTGAGGGAGGGCATTTTCCAGATGAAGCCAGCGGCAGAGATGACTTTCCCGGCAACCCTTTATGGTATGCCACTTGACTTGGCTTTAAGGCCATTAGTGCGCAAAGAGCTCGGGAAAATTCGCGCCTTACCGATTCCTGTCGATGGTTTCTATTCCAAAGGGTTTGTTGAAAAACTCGAGCGCGAACGACGTTACGGCAACGTCTACACGATGGAAGATCGCGGCGGCGCGTTTCTCCTAAACTTGGAATTTCCAAGGCGCATACCAGACATTGGTCTTGCCGGCCGCTCGCAACTGGGCGATGAGATGCCAGATTACGATTATGAGCTAGCACTGAAAGATGGACAGTTCATTATCAAAGGGAAGTGTACTGACGAAAAAGTGCGACAAATTTCATCGAGTATCGGCGCGTTCCCTCCTGAATTTACGACCGTTATCCCTTTAAAGGAAAAGGTGGTCGGGTTTGTACACCACTTCGAAAATAAGCTCTTGCAGGTTTTCCTTGTGAAAGACCAGGAGAAAAGTTATCGCTAGGAAGTTTATCAAGTTCTTCTCTCCGACGAAACCACAGGGCAGCGGTCCATCCTGTGGTTTTTTTGTTTCGAGAGATGAGGTCATTTCGTTTCGGCCGATGACACCTGCTGATCTCGACCAGGTTTTGTCGATAGAACGGATGTCCTTTGCTTTTCCTTGGAGCACGCGATTCTTCCTCCAGGAACTTCAGGCGGAGTGCGCCCGATCAGTATTGGCTCAGATCAAAGAGCGCGTTGTCGGGTATATTTTGTTTTGGGTGATGCCGGATCACATCGACATTCATAATGTAGCGGTTCACAACAGCTTTCGACGCAGAGGTATTGGACGCGCCCTGTTGGAACACGTCATTAGCGAGGGTCGGCGTCTGAACTCAACGAAAGTAACGCTTGAGGTTCGGAAGTCTAACGTAGCAGCTCAAAAGCTATATCACTCCATTGGCTTTGTTGAGACGGGTCTTCGCAAAGGCTATTACTCCGATGATGGCGAAGACGCGCTAACTATGGTCCTGCGTATCCACCCAGAGAATGCCTGAGCGCAGAAGCGTTTTTCCAGCCATCGGCTGTATTTATCCATTAGTTTCATATTTAATATATAAGTAGCTGCTATATAAGTGTTTATGTGGCACTATCTGATGCCCTTGACGTATCAATTTCGTCTGGTGTATAGTGAAAAACATCAATAGCGGTCGGTAGTGGTTGGCCGCTAATTTTTTTTACTAGGCCCCGATTTGGGGGACGGAACTCTGAATGCCGACAAAGAATGTGACCGGATCGCAATCTTCCAATGTTCCCTCCCATCGCTGTCCACTCTTTTTTCACTCTCGACAGATCAGTCCATTCCGTTATCACGCTCACACACGTTCACTAGTTTGGACAATTTCAAGCAATCGTTCGCGAGGAGGTCGCTATGTTTAAGGTCGGCGAGAAGGTCGTGTATCCAGCGCACGGGGTCGGCGAAATTGAGTCGATTCGAACCCACGTTATCTCCGGCACCGAGAAGAGATTTTACATGCTGCGCATTTTAGAGACTGATATGAAAATCATGATTCCTGTTGATAACGTGGACTCGGTCGGGCTAAGAAAGATCATCGATCGCGCCATGGTTTCAAAAGTTTACAAAGTCTTGCGCCAGAAAAAAGTTGAAACAGACCAGCAAACTTGGAACCGGCGTTATCGCGAGTACACGGAAAAAATCAAGACCGGCTCTATTCTAGAAATTGCCAAAGTTTTACGCGACCTCTTTGTCTTGAAAGGCGATAAAGAGCTTTCTTTTGGCGAGAGAAAGATGCTGGACACGGCGCGCAATCTGTTGGTCAAAGAACTTTCCATTGCGCGTTCTCATTCCGAGGAAAAAATCATGGAGGAACTGCGGCATATTTTTTCGCATTAGGTCAGCGTCCGCCCTCGCTCGGAGGGATTGATCTATCTTAGACTGCTTAGAAATCCAGCGCTTCTGTTGCTCCTAATTTCCACGTGCACGTAACCGCCATTGTCTTGGCTGCAGGCGAAGGTCGACGAGTGGGAGGGCCCACTCCCAAGGGTTACATTTCGGTCGGCGGCCGTCCTATCGTTCTCCGGGCCCTGGAAAAGTTTGTCCTCGCTAGCACGATCGACAGTATCGTTCTGGTCGTTGCCGCCACGGAACTCGAAAAATGCGCCGATTTGGTGCGCGCGGATTTGAGTTTGGGCGGAAAACCATTGACTATCCAACGAGGCGGGCCGACCCGGCAGGCTTCGGTTTTGAATGGATTGGAAAAGCTCGATACCCCGTGCGACTGCGTCGTCATCCACGATGCCGCCCGCCCCTTTATCACCCCTGTACTGATCGATCGGTGCGTGGATGCGGCAGTGACTAACGGTGCGGCCGTTGTCGGTGTTCCGGTGCGTGACACAATCAAGATCGTTTCGCATGAGCTTCGGGTGGTGCGGACGCCTTTTAGAAGCTCTCTCTGGGAGATCCATACCCCACAGGCATTTCGGAAGGAGTTGATCCTCGCCGCTCACGCTCGAGCGTTGCGTGAAAAGATCGAGGCCACGGATGACGCCACACTTGTAGAACAGATGGATCAAATGGTTTGCGTGATCGAGGGTGACAGGACGAATATCAAAATTACGACGCCGGAAGACTTGGTTATCGCCGAGGCTCTTCTTGCCGGGGCCAGGGCCACCTAGACTGCTTTTTTCGACAACACTTCATTCATGCTTCCAGTGCGGTAGCCCTGAAGATCGAGGCTGACGTAGTTAAAGCCCACCTGTTTGAATTTTTCGACGACACTGTCGCGTAGAGATTTTTCGAACAGCCGATTCATCTCATTCTGAGAGAGTTCGATGCGCGCGAGGTCGCCGTGATAGCGTACGCGAAATTCTCGAAACCGCAGTTCTTTCAGGAACGACTCGCAGGCGGCGATTTTTTTTAATCGTTCCAAATCGATTGCTGTTCCGTAGGGAAACCGTGAGGAAAGGCATGGACTCGACGGCTTGTCCCACGTGGGCAGGTTGAGTGTACGACTGTAACGTCGGATGTCGTCCTTGGTCAGCCGGGCTTCCACCAATGGGTGCCGAATGCCCCATTCCGCGGCGGCTTGTAAACCCGGACGGTGATCCTTTAAATCGTCCAAGTTCGTACCGTCCACAATGGTTCGCATGCCCAACTCGTCCGCTTTCCTGCGGCAGATTCGATACAGCTCATCCTTACAGAAAAAGCAACGATTCGTTGGGTTTGTCGCAAATAACGGATTGGCCAACTCGTGCGATTCCAGCACGATATGGCGACATCCAAGATCGCTCGCAAAGTCCTCGGCGGCTTTGAGTTCCCCCGGAGGTGCGGTGGGGGACGACGCGGTAAGAGCTATCGTCCGGTCACCGAGAACCATGTGAGCAACTTTCAGCAAGAACGTGGAGTCAACCCCGGCTGAAAAGGCGACCAAAACACTTTCCGATTCTGACAGTATGTTCTTTAGTTGATTGAATTTTGCGTCCATCGTTTATCGTTGAATAAGTCGGTGCTCAAATAATGCTCGCCCTTGTCAGCGAACACAGTGACGATGATGTGACCCTTGCCAAGTGTCTTGGCAACCTTGAGCGCTGCGCAGCAGGCGGCTCCCGAGGAGATGCCTACGAGAATGCCTTCCTCAGACGCCAACCGTCGGCTGCAGGCCGCGGCATCTTGATCGCTTACGCCTATGACGTCGTCCAGGATGTCGCGATTGAGAACCGCAGGTATGAAGCCTGCACCGATTCCCTGAATCTTGTGATAACCCGGCTCTCCGCCGGCAATGACCGGCGAGGCCGCTGGCTCGACAGCGCAAACCCGAACATCTTTCATTTTCTTCTTGAGAACTTCACCGACTCCAGTAATGGTTCCGCCCGTGCCGACCCCTGCCACAAAGGCGTCGATTCTTTTGAATTGCTTCAGAAGCTCCTGGGCGGTGGTCCGGCGATGCATTTCCGGATTGGCCGGATTATTGAATTGCTGGGGCATGAAGTAGTCCGAGTGTTCCTCGATTAACTCTTCAGCTTTGTGAATTGCTCCGCCCATTCCTTTCGTGTCCGGAGTCAAGATGAGCCGGGCCCCGTACGCCGTGAGCAAACTGCGCCGCTCTTCGCTCATTGTATCAGGCATGGTGAGGATCAGTCGATAACCCTTCACGGCTGCGATTAATGCCAATCCGATTCCCGTGTTCCCGCTTGTTGGCTCAACAATGGTGTCACCGGGTTTCAGCTTTCCTTCCCGCTCGGCGGTCTCGATCATGTTCAGGCAAATGCGATCTTTGACTGAGCCTCCTGGATTAAAGGACTCCATCTTCGCCCATACCTCCGCGTCATTCCTGCCCGGGAGACTTCTTAATTTTACAACGGGAGTGGAGCCGATAAGATCCAGAATGGATCGGGCACCATTCAAACTTGCCACAGATTTACTCGTCTTTCTTATACCATAGGCGAGATTTCAATCGACTGTAAACGCATGCTATATTTTTGCCAGTTTAATGTCAATGAAACTTACAGCTGAGCAAAACCGATGTTGGCGTCCATGACTCGCCGGACGCTCGTTCTTTTTCCTGGCGCGCTCGGGGATTTCATTTGTTTTCTTCCCGCCCTGGAATTTTTGGCTGCCCAATTTTCGGTCGATCTTCTTGCCCGAAGCGACTTTACTGATTTAACCCCAGCTGGCGTCAGGACGCAGCCTCTTGAATGCTATGGGATCCACCGGCTGTTTGTTCCCGGCGCGATACAAGATAAACAGTTGATCCGCCTGTTTGACTGTTACAGCTCTATTTATTCATGGACGGGAAGCGGCCACGCGGATTTCGTTCGCTTTCTTCAATTCTGCAGACCGCGCGCGTACGTTTATCCCGCGCGCCCCGATAACACTGAAAACCATCAAATCGATTATTACTTGTCTTGCCTTGGGGCGCCGCGAAATTTAGCCACGCCTAGAATTGTTCCGCGTACGGAATTGATCGTCTGGAGTCATGCTTATTGGGAGCAAAACGCGCTCGCAAACAAGCCGGTCTTGGCGCTGGCGCCAGGAAGCGGCGCGAGGGAGAAAAATTGGCCGGTCTCTTACTTTCGAGATGTGGCTCAGTGGTGGCGTCATCGGACCGGCGGGCTTGTGGTTGTGATCTTGGGTCCCGTTGAAGAGGAGCGGGGATCGTGGGGCTGCCTCAGTGACGGCAATGTCGTTGCTCGAAATCTAACTTTAGGAGAAATTGCGGCCCTGTTGATTCGGTGCTGTCTCTACTTGGGTAACGACAGCGGCATGGCTCATCTTGCAGCAGCTCTCGGTGTTGCTACCGTTACGGTATTTGGGCCTTCCAGTATACGGCAGTGGGCTCCGCGTGGGAGGCACGTGACAGTTGTGAGCCGGAAAGTTGAATGCTCCCCGTGTTCCCTGAGCGTCATGAAAAACTGTACGCATCGCCAGTGCCTGACGACGCTGAGAGCAGAAGAAATGATAGATATTCTCGAAAGACTGCCCGAAGTAAGCGCCTTGACAAGGGGGGGGGTTGAGTTTAGATTAACTTCTGAATTTTTCCGACAAAACGTCTAAATAGCGGGAACAAACATCGTTTAACGCGTGTGTGAACGGCGGATAGGGGGAATCTGCTGAAATTGGCGGGAGGCCCGTTACAACGAGACATCACCGCTAATCGCCCTCTAAGTTGGAGTAAGTTGGAGGCCGGTAAATGTCCGGGGATGAGGAAACCCGCGAAAAAAGAGGCTTTACTGTTCAAGATCGCCGTCGGTTTTCCCCGGAGACCGGAGAGCCACGCGCCGATGCTCCTGAGCCCAACGAAGCGGCTAACGTAAATCCCGGTCGGGGTACGGCTGATCAAGAGACATCATCGCCACAGCCCGAAGCTCTTCCCGAAATTGGGTTTTCCGCATTTGTCATAAGCCTCAGTACCCAAGCTTTGATGCATTTGGGAGAGATCGGCAATCCCGCCAGCGGTCAAATGGAAAAAGATCTGCCGCTGGCCAAACAGATGATCGATATATTGGGGATGCTGCGCGATAAGACCCGCGGTAACCTTAATCAGGGTGAAGAACAACTCATGGAAGACATACTCTTCGATCTAAGAATGAAATACGTCGAGGCTGTGAAGAAGAGGTAGGAGTGCTTGATGAATTTGAGCAACAAGAGTGACTCGAACGTGAGCCTCAAAGCGGTGGGTTTGGTTGCCCTGATTTCCCTTGTCGTCGGGCTCGGAATCAGTGGGAGCTTCGATTGGCTATCTCCGAGTCGTGCCATTGACCTGGTCGCGGAAGGCGGCAGTGCAAATCCAGAGGTTCGCTCACAGGGTCAACTGCCCGATTTTGTCGCCCTAGCGAAGAAGATTCGACCTGTCGTCGTCAATATTTCGACCACTCAGATTAGTGAAGGACGTGGACAACGGGAGTTTGGGAATCCATTCGGCGATGATGACCCGTTCAGCGAATTTTGGCGGCGGTTTTTTGGCGGACCAATGCCGCGGGGTCCCCAGCGTCAGCGCAGTTTGGGGTCAGGGTTTATCATTGACGCTGACGGATCCATTTTGACCAACAACCACGTCGTGGAGAATGCACAAAAAATAGTCGTGAAATTGTCCGATGACCGTGAGTACGATGCGAAAGTCATCGGGAGAGATCCCAAGACCGATATTGCCGTGATCAAGATCGATGCGAAGCGAGCGCTGGTGGCGGCCTCCTTAGGAGACTCAGATCGTTTGGAGGTGGGAGAATGGGTGATGGCGATTGGTAACCCGTTTGGGTTGGACAGCACAGTGACCTCTGGAATTGTCAGCGGCACGGGGCGCCATATCGGCCAGGGCCCTTATGATAACTTTATTCAAACCGACGCGTCGATCAATCCTGGCAACTCCGGCGGCCCATTGATCAATTTGCGTGGCGAAGTCATTGGTATCAACACTGCTATTTTTAGCCGCACGGGCGGCAATATCGGCATCGGCTTTGCGATTCCAATAAATCTGGCGAAGGAATTGTTGCCGCAGTTGAGGGGCAAAGGAAAAGTAACGCGCGGCTACTTGGGTGTTTTGATTCAAAGAGTCACTCCGGAGATCGCCGAGAGTCTGGGTATGGACCAGCCCCGTGGTGCACTCGTGGCCAATGTCTCGAAAGAAGGGCCGGCGGAGAAAGCAGGTGTCAAGATCGGCGATGTAATCGTCGAGTTCGATGGGCGAGAAGTCAAGGACTCGGGCGAGCTGCCAATCATCGTTGCGCGGACGCCGGTGGACAAGAAAGTGCAGCTCAAAATTCTGCGTGAAAGAAAAGAGGTCCCTCTGACCGTGGTTGTAGGCGAGCTTAAAGATGAGGAAGTTGTGGCTTCGGTCCCGGAAAAAGGTGAGTTGGGACTGACGGTGCAAAAAGTTACGCCTCAGATTGCCGAAAGCCTTGGGCTTGAAAGGGCGGAAGGGCTGGTTGTGACGGCAGTGGAGCCAGGGAGTGCCGCAGATGAAGCAGGAATAAGGCGGGGGGACGTGATTTTACAAGTGGATCAGAGGCCGGTTCGGAGTGTTGACGATCTCAAAAAGGTCCTGACAGCCGCAAAAAAGGGGAAGGGAGTGCTTTTTTTGGTGCGCCGTGGAGAAAACACGCTGTTTCTGGCCCTCAAGCCTTAAGTTGCTCTGGCGTTTCCTTGGGTCGCGATTACTGAAAAGAGGGCCGGGTGGTCAACGCCCGGCCCTCTTTTCGTTGCATTTATGAGCAATCTGCGCAAACATACCTCTGTGGAGTATTCGGCTTGAAGAATTTTCGATTTGTCAGCGTTTTTCTACTCGCGATTCTCCTCGTCACCTCTGCCGGAATTGTTTTTGGGCTCTGGTACCTTCAGGAGCTGGAGCAGACAGTCGCAGAGAAGTTTGAAGGCCAGAAGTGGAGCTTCCCGTCAAAGATCTATTCTGATTCGCACCTGCTTTATGTAGGGATGAATCAACCGCTCGATGAGTTCAGGGACAAGCTTCGTCGCCTGGGCTACCAAGAAACGAATGCGGCGCCCAAAAATCGCGGGGAGTACCGTCACCTGAAGGGTAAGGGCCTGTTGGAGCTTTATCTGCACGATTTTGCGTATCCGACAGAAAATTTCAAAGGAATTCCCGTTCGTATTTCCTTCCAGGGGACGGTCATCAGCAGGATTGAAAATCGACTGGACGGAGACGATCTCTACTCGCTGGAGCTCGAGCCGGAACTCATCACCGGGCTCTATGAGCGGATCTGGCAGGAGCGACGGGTAGTCAAGCTACCCGAAGTGCCGTCACTTGTTGTCAAAGCCGTTTTGGGCATCGAGGACGAGCGATTCTACCGTCATCGTGGCATTGACCCGCTTTCGGTGTTGCGTGCGACGTGGGTCAATATTCGCAGTCGGGGGGTAGTTCAGGGTGGAAGCACGCTGACTCAGCAGCTCATGAAGAATTTCTTTCTTGGCGACGAACGCACGTTCCAACGCAAAATTAAAGAAGCTCTCATGGCCGTAGTCGCAGAGCGAAAATATTCAAAAGACGAAATCCTAGAGAATTACCTTAATGAGATTTATCTAGGTCAAAGAGGGTCCCAGGGGATCTTCGGGATTTGGGAAGCTTCCCAGTTTTATTTTTCCAAGTCGTTGGCGGAATTGACGGTGGGTGAAGTGGCGCTATTGGCGGGACTGATTCGGGCGCCCAATAGATTGTCTCCTTACCGGAACATCGAGGTGGCCACCAGGCGGCGCAACGTGGTCCTAGCAAAGCTGCTCGACGACAACGTGATCACTCCCAACCAATATGAAACGGCAGTTGGGGAAACTCTAAGACGGAGGGAGCTGGTCAAGGTGACGAACGACGCTCCCTACTATGTTGACTATATTCGACGTGAGTTGGCGGCGAACTACTCCAACGAGGTGTTGACAGCAGAGGGACTGAGAATTTTCACGAGCTTGGATCTGAACCTGCAGAAGATCGCCGAGCAGACATTGGCGGATGGTCTCAAAAAACTCGAAGCGACTTATCCAGCGCTTCGGCGAAAGAGCGAGGATGATAGCCTGGAAGGGGCCATAGTGGTAATCCGGCCGCAGACCGGCGAGATCAAAGCCATGGTCGGCGGCCGCAGCTATCAGCAATCGCAGTTTAACCGGGTTTTCCAGGCCAGGCGCCAGCCCGGCTCGATCTTCAAGCCATTTGTATATTTAGCTGCCCTGATGAACAGCGAAGGGGAAAGGAAATTTACACCTGCGACGATGATTGAAGATGCCCCCTTCAACTGGAGTTATGAAGGGCAGGAGTGGCAACCCGGTAATTACAACGACCAGTATTTTGGCACGGTCACGTTCCGCCGCGCCCTCGAGAGGTCACTCAATTCCGCTACCGCTCGCATTGCGCGTGACGTGGGGATTAGGCGCGTGCGCGATATGGCGTATCGACTGGGCATTCAAAGCTCGCTCCCGCTGATTCCATCCTTGGCTCTCGGAGCCGTGGAGGTGACTCCTTTGGAAGTGGCGGTCGCTTTCTCAACACTGGCCAACGGTGGCGTGCGCACACAACCTCTTGCCGTCAAACAAGTTATCAATCTGGACGAGAAAACTTTGGAAAAGCGGGATATCCGGGTCCAGAAAGTTCTTACCCCGGAAGTTGCGTTTATGATGAATTACTTGCTTAAGGGAGTAATGGACCGGGGTACGGGCGAGTCAGCACGCAGATGGGGATTTACGCGTCCAGCCGCGGGCAAAACGGGAACCACGAACGACTACAAAGACTCCTGGTTCGTGGGCTACACTCCCGATTTGCTTGCGGTCGTCTGGGTGGGGTTCGACAATCAAAGCAAGTTGGGACTTTCGGGAGCTCAAGCCGCTTTACCTATTTGGACCGAATTCATGAAGCGTGCGACCATAGGCATCCCGATTACCGAGTTTTTCCCTCCACCTGGTATCAGGATTATCGAGATTGATCCCATAAGCGGTCATCCAGCCACCCCCAATTGTCCCACGGTCTTACAGGAGGCCTTTTTTGAGGGCGAAGAGCCAGTCGGGACTTGCCCGCTGCATCCTGTAAGCTTGTGGAACTTCTCGAAAACTGAATGAGGTTGTTTTGTTTTATGCGGTCGATTGCAGGAGGCTTCACCCAGTTTACACTCGGTATCATTGGGGTATTTGTTATCAGCGGCATCACTCAGAGTTGCGCGCCACGGCCTGTATATCGATCCCCGTTAGCTTCGCGCCCCGAGGCGCCGGTCCCTGCACAGCCGGGCCCACCACCACCGGAGACGCCTGCGGCTGCGGCGGAGGAGGAAGTAAGCAAACTGTTCCCTCCAGAATCGAAAATTGCTGAGCAGGACTTACCCATTGCAAAGTCGATCACTCCTGGCGTCGAAGAACCGCACGGCGTTACGGAAAGTGTGCCCCAAACCGAAACTGTGCCCCAAACCGAAACCGTCGCGCCACCTGAGCCACCCCTCCCGGATGACAGCTCGTTGCTCGCCAAGATCACACCCAATACCGACCCACGCCGCGCTGCGTCACTTCGGTTGACCGACGAGGGTCGAAAACTCCTTGATGCCGGTTCCCCCGACAAAGCGCTGAGTCGGTTGGAAAGGACAATCGTGATCGATTCTACGAATCCATACGGCTACTTTTATCTCGCCAAGGCACAGTATCAGCTCGGACGCTATCGAGAATCTCTCAATTTTCTCGATGTGGCCGAGTCACGGCTTAGCGGCAGTGATCGTTTCTGGCTTGCCGAGGTGCACGCGTTACGCGGGGAAAATTATCGGGGGCTGGGGTTGAGCGAAAAAGCTCACAGCCATTACTTACATGCTTTGAGCTTGAACTCTGGAAATCACACCGCCTCCGAAGCGTTACAACGCGCTCAGAACGAAAGTCAACCGAGCTCCGACTAAACAGAGATATGTTGGTTCTAGGACTAGAAACTTCCTGTGACGATACGGCGGCGGCAGTGCTGGCCGATGGACGCGAAATTTTGGCCAATGTGGTCTCGTCGCAAGATCATATCCATGGGCCGTACGGCGGTGTCGTCCCGGAACTAGCATCCCGCCAGCATATCCAAAACATCGTGCCTATAGTTGATACAGCCATTCATCGTGCCGGCGTTACGCTCGATAGCTTAGGCGGTATTGCCGTGACCTATGGGCCTGGCCTTGTCGGTTCTCTGCTTGTGGGTTTGTCGCTGGCTAAAGGTCTTTCGTTTCGCTGGGGTGTACCGTTGGTGGGCGTCAATCATCTTGAGGCCCATCTGCTAGCGATTCAACTCGAGCAGAAAATTTCAATGCCGTATATTGCATTGCTAGCTTCGGGCGGTCATACCCTATTGTATTGCGTCAGCAATGTCGGGGACTATAAGTATCTCGGCGGCACTCGCGATGACGCCGCTGGAGAAGCTTACGACAAGGTTGCCAAAATGATGGGCCTCGGGTATCCCGGTGGGCGGGTGATCGACGGACTGGCCAAGAGCGGGGACCCCAAGGCAATTCGGTTTCCTCGAGCTCGCCTTAAAAAGAACTCCTACGATTTCAGTTTTAGCGGGATTAAGACTGCGGTGTGGCATTACATTCAATCCCACGGCACTCCTCTTTCGGAGCACCAAAGGGCCGATATAGCCGCGAGTTTTCAAGAGGCAGTTGTCGACATGCTCATAAGTCCGACGATCCAAGCCGCCGTCGCACACGGCGTGACGCGCATTGTTTTGGCCGGGGGTGTGGCGGCCAACAGCCGCTTGCGGGCGAAGATCGCTCAAAAGGCCGCCAAAGAGAGCTTGGAGGTGTATTGTCCTTCACCCAGGTTCTGCACCGACAACGCAGCCATGATCGCGCTTGCCGGTTATCACTCGCTCAAGCGCGGCCATCGGGATGACATTCGGCTCAACGCGGAAGCGGATCTTACGCTATAATCAAGGAAAAATGGTTTGAAGGTGAGCAGCGCAAGTGTCTCGCTTTACGAGGAGGTGCGAGCGGTGCTCCGAGAGCCTGGCTTTAAGCCTAAGAAACGCCTTGGTCAAAACTTTTTAATTCATCGAAACGTTATCGAATCGATTCTTCGACTGTTGGATCTGCAGCCGCAAGATCAGATCGTCGAAATCGGTCCCGGCTTGGGCTTCTTAACACACCGCCTGGTTGAACGCGCGCAGAAAGTGTGGGCGATTGAAGTCGATAATTTTTTGGCCGATCGGTTGAGCCGGAGCGCTCTTGGGAGTCATCCTGGCTTTCAACTGATCCACGACGACGTGTTGAAAGTGAATCCCGAAAGATGGTTGCCGCCTCACAAAGTTAAGCTGGTGGCGAACCTGCCGTACAGCATATCGACCCCTGTATTGTTCCGGCTTTTCGAGTGGCGTGAACATTTTTCCTTCCTCGTCTTGATGCTGCAGAAAGAAGTTGCCCAACGAATCGCAAGCGCTCCAGGTAGTAAAGAATACGGCGCATTGTCCGTCTGGTCGCAAATCCACGGCAGAGTCACAGGCAAATTTTCGGTATCGCCCGAGGCCTTTTACCCCCGGCCAAAGGTCAAATCAACGGTTGTGAAGCTGGACCTGTATCCTCGGGCATGCATCGGACCGGACGAAGTCCCGCTTCTGCGCGGTGTTGTCCGTGCCGCGTTTGGGCAGAGGCGCAAGACGCTTGCCAACGCTCTGGCGGCCTGGCTGAAGCGAGAGCGCCACGAATTGGAAAACTTTCTGCGCGCGCAAAAAATCGATCCCGGCCGACGAGGAGAAACCCTCTCCGTGGAAGAGTTTACCCGGCTGGTCAAGGCTCTGAGCAGCGCCGACGCAGCACTCTCACATGCCTGAATTGCCCGAAGTCGAAACCATCTGCCGCGGACTCCGCACCCATATCGTGGGACGTCGCATTTTGAAGGTGGACGTTCTGGAGCGGCGTCTGCGGTATCCGGTCGATCCGGATTTACCTGCGCGGGTCAAAGGCAAATCCATCATCGGTATTGATCGTATAGCCAAGTACATTGAGATTTCACTGGCGGACCATACCATTTGGCTTTTCCATCTGGGTATGTCAGGGAAGCTTGTTCACGCGGAGACTGCCACGCCCAGGCACAAGCACGATCATCTCGTCGTGACACTCGACAACGGCGGCGAGCTGCGCTATCACGATCCCCGCCGTTTCGGTCTGTCTCTGGTCGTTCCCAAGCTGGCGCTGCTTGCTCTGCCACAATTGCGTAA
>CAYPHJ010000117.1:0-13719 GCA_964410485.1 uncultured Syntrophobacteraceae bacterium | reverse complement strand
CGAAAGTGTGTTTCCCGGGGCGAGAACGTTCACCTGAATGTTGTCCTCGCCCACTCACAATGACGACTTTGTCTTTCAAGCCTTCAATCATACTAGTAGGCCATTATATGAGTACTGGAGTGATGGAGTGCTGGAGTGATGTCAAACCAAATACTCCACTACTCCAATGCTCCATTCTTGTTCTACCCCGCCGCCGGATTGATCAACGCCTTAGTGGGAAATATCTCCGGAATTTCTCCGCCCACCGCGCGAATACATTTTTCCGTTTCTTGCAGGGAAAAGATATGGCTCACCATTTCCTGAACGGGAAATTTTGTCTCTTCCAGTAGCCGCAGCGATGCTTCCGTGGCATCGTTATCCGCGGTGAAACAACCCTGGATTTTAATCTCATTCCAGACGATTTTGTCCATGAGCATTGGTGTAATCGTTGTGTCGCCCGTCAGGCCTGCGAGCACCATCGTGCCTTGCCGTCGCAGGCAGTCGAGCGAGGTCTGGATCGCTTTCGGATTGCCGGAGACGTCAACCACGACATCGCACATTTCACCGCTGGTTTCCCGCCGAATCACATCCACCAGGTCTTCTTCCTCCACGTTGATCGGGCGGTGAGCGCCAAACTTCTTCGCCACCTCCAATCGAGCCTTGTCACGGCCAATCCCCGTGACGAAAATCTTCGCAGCACCGGCGTGCCGTGCGGCAAAGGTGTTTGCAAGCCCTTGCTGGCCGGGTCCTTGAACCAAAACAAAGTCGCCCATCTTCACGCCGCCCCGTCGAATGGCCCACTGATAGCCGTTGGCCATGACGGCCCCAACCAGCACTGCCGCTTCTGCCGGCAACTGGTCGCTTACCCTGGTTGCCAGCACATCGGGTGCCAGGTAGATATAGTCGGCGAAGCCGCCAAACAGGTGAGGGGGCTTGTCGCATGGGGTACGGCCGCCGTAGCTAGTGCGCTGCTTGCAAAAACGCGCCGCTCCCCTGCGACAATCGGCGCAACGGCCGCAGCCGACGGCGCCTTTGAGAATGATTCGATCTCCTTCTTTCAAGCCGTGGATGGATGCCGCCTGGCGCCCGAGCTTTTCAACTCGGCCGAGAATTTCGTGTCCGAGGATCACCGGAAGCGGCAAGCGAAGCTTGCCGTGCAAATATTTGACGTCTGTGCCGCATACGCCTGCCATTTCGACTTTGACAAGTCCGCCATCCGCAGGAATATCGGGAATTGGATACTCGCGAATTTCGAGCGTATCGGGGCCCAGCAAAGTTGCGCCGCGCGCGATTGGAGCCATACGACCTCCTGTGGTGCACCTCGGTCACCGTCCAGTGAGACGAGGGAGACGATTTCGCCTAACCCTATACTGCCGAACCATCCCGGAATCAAGTTGACGCAAGCCGCGCGGTGCCAGCGCGATTACGCATAAAGCATCCGGCCCAGCATGAGGCCGAGAATGACTATAATGAGACCGACGACCGAATTGATCTTGAGCAGCAAGAACCATCTTCGCCAATGCGATAGGAGGGGTTCCGGCCAGGAGTTCGGTTGCGGCGACAGAGCGGCGGTTAACAATGCAATTTTCGGGGCGTACTTAAAGACTTGCAGACAATGATGCACCAGCATGGCCAGAAATAAAAAAATCTTGACGGACAGAACAATCGTATAAGGGGTTGGAAGCGGGGCTCCCCCCGCCTGAAGTCGCAATACGAAGGCGGCGATTCCGCTCAATAGCAGGATGGCAATGGAGACCCAGGTAATTGTTTCGAGAGAAATCCTTGCGCGATTGAGCGCGCGTATTCCGACGCCGGGCTCCAACTCATGAACCGCCGGGGCGAAAACGACGAGGAAAAAGACAATTCCTCCAAGCCAAAGGACGACGCCGAGCAGGTGCAGCAGCGAAGTGAGCGTCAGCCAGAAAGTCATGATTCGATCAGCGTAGCCTTGCTTAACATCCGTGTAAACCCATTGCAAACCACTGGTATTCCCCTTGAAATAGTGTAGTCGCTGTGTTAGCAAAGATCAGGTTTTTGCCGACGCTCTCCTGAAAAAAATCATAACTTAAGGATGGTTTGACTCGATGCTGCGATGGCTGCCGGAAGACGTATCCACGTTTGGTCACGAGATCGATTCCTTGTTTTACTTGATCTACTACATTACCGCTGCGACCTTTATTATCGTTACGGTATTGATGGTTGTTTTCCTGGTGATGTATCGCGATCGCGGCGGACGGCGGGCAACCTACAGCCATGGCAACACGACACTGGAGATCACGTGGACCATCGTGCCGGCGGTGATTCTGATCGTTCTTTCATTTATGAGCGTATCGACTTGGGCCACCATCAAAAACCATGTCCCGGACACCGACTTCGAGGTGCAGCTCACTGCGAGACAATTCAATTGGGACGTGGTTTATCCCGGACCGGACGGGAAGTTCGGAACGGACGACGATGTCCGGTTTGACAACGATATCCATGTGCCGGTCAACAAGGTGGTGCGCATTCGTCTCCTGGCAAGCGATGTCATTCATAGCTTGTTCATACCGAACTTGCGGGTCAAACAGGACGCTGTTCCCGGCCGTGAAATTGTCGTCTGGTTCGAGGCGACCAAGCCCGGCAAATACGAGATGCCATGCGCCGAACTCTGTGGTTTCGGCCATTCTGGCATGAAGGGTTGGCTGTACGTCCATGCTCAAGAGGACTACGACAAATGGGCGGCGGAAAGACTGTCGCCCCAGCCACAGTAAACCATCCCAACTTTCATCCCAGTGTTGTAAACGGAGGATTTGAAGAATGAGCGAAACGGTAGCGGCTGGCACGGCCCATGTGGCTGGGCTCCACCACGAAGAGCTGGGATTTTGGCACAAGTACGTCTTTTCGACGGATCACAAGATGATCGGGCGGCAATTTCTTTTCCTTGGCCTTGTCATGCTCGTGATCGGTGGGATTCTGGCCATGTTGGTGCGTTGGAATCTGGCCTGGCCGGAAACCCCCGTGCCCGGATTCGCCTGGGTGCCTGAACCTTACATGTTCGACGGTATCGTTCCGCCGAACACCTACAACGCGCTGTTCACGATGCACGCCACGATCATGATCTTTTTTGTCGTGATGCCGATTATGGTTGGGGCCTTCGGTAATTTTTTGATTCCATTGATGATCGGTACCCGAGACATGGCGTTCCCTAAGCTTAACATGCTTTCTTTTTGGGTTGGCGCCGTGGCGGGTGTCGTCATGCTAGCCAGTTTCTTCGTTCCCGGTGGACCGGCCGCTTCCGGGTGGACGGCTTATGCGACGCTGTCGGCGAAAGCGCAGTACACCGGAGTTGATTGGGGGCAAAACCTCTGGATTATCAGCCTGATCATTCTCGGTGTCTCCTCTCTGATGGGCTCCATCAACTACATCACCACGATCGTGAATATGCGGGCGCCGGGCATGACTTATTTCCGCATGCCGCTTACCGTATGGTCGCTGTTCGTCACGGCGATTCTTCTCCTGTTGGCGCTACCGGTATTGACGGCAGCCCTCGCCATGTTGCTTTTCGATCGGATGCTAGGGACACACTTCTTTCTGCCCGAAGGCGGAGGGCAGCCGCTCCTTTGGCAGCATATGTTCTGGTTCTTTGGCCATCCCGAGGTTTATGTCCTGGTGCTACCTGCGATGGGTGTAACGTCCGAGCTGCTCTCAACCTTTTCGCGAAAACCCATTTTCGGCTACCACGCCATGGCGTTTTCGATGATTGCGATTGCTTTCTTGTCGTGGATCGTCTGGGGGCACCACATGTTCGTGAGCGGCATGAATCCGTTGTTGGGAACGGCGTTCATGATGACGACCATGGTGATCGCCGTACCTTCGGCGATCAAGACTTTTAACTGGCTCGGCACGCTGTGGGGCGGAACCATTCGTTTCACTGCGCCCATGCTGTTCGCACTTGGGTTCGTCTCGAATTTTGTCATCGGCGGGCTCAGCGGAATATTTATGGCTTCCACCCCCGTGGACATCTACATCCACGACACCTATTACATCGTCGCCCATTTTCACTACGTCGTGGCGGGCATTATCTTCGCGATGTTTGCGGCCATTTACTACTGGTTCCCGAAAATGTTCGGTCGCATGATGAATGACAAACTGGCCAAAATCCACTTTGTCCTGACCTACATTTTCTTCAACCTGACATTTTTCCCCATGCATTTCCTTGGAGTCGGCGGTCACATGCGGCGCATCTACAACCCGCTGCAGTACGAATTTCTCCAGCCAATGCAGGATTGGAATGTTTTTATTACCGTGAGCGCGATCATTCTCGGCGCGGGGCAGATCTTCTTCGTCTATAACTTTATTGCGAGCCTGATTGCGGGCAAGAAGGCAGACCGCAATCCCTGGGAGGCCAACACGTTGGAATGGAGCGCGGCTTCGCCGCCGCCGCACGGGAATTTCGAAGCCCAGCCGGTTGTCTACCGGGGTCCCTATGAGTACAGCTCTCCTGAAGTGGAAGAAGATTGGTTGCCGCAAGATAAAAATATCGGCGTCGCCGCGGCAACGGCGCGCGCCCATTAGGATGCGATGAGAGTCAAAGAAGGTTTCCCTCAATCCTCTAACTTCGAGGCGTCGGCGTGGCCTCACAGACTGGCTGTCGTGCTTGTATGCGCGACGTTTCCCTTGTTGTTCATTGGCGGGCTCGTGACCAGCAAGGGCGTGGGACTTGCCGTGCCCGACTGGCCAACCACGTTCGGGTATAATATGTTCCTATACCCATGGTCGAAAATGGTCGGCGGTATTTTTTATGAACACAGTCACCGTCTACTGGCCTCGGGGGTCGGTTTGTTGACCATCGCTTTGACTGCGGTTCTCTGGCTTTGCGAGCGGCGCAGTTGGGTGCGTTGGCTCGGTGTGGCGGCGTTGGGCCTGGTGGTCATCCAAGGCGTGATTGGCGGGTTGCGGGTCGTTTGGCTGGAACACGACCTGGCGATTATTCATGCCTGTTTGGCCCAGGCCTTTTTCGCTCTCACGGTCGCTTTGGCTTTGGTTACTTCCCCCGATTGGGCCGAGAGGCCGGTGAACAGGCCGCTCGATGGAAACCGCCTGACAAGGCTTTGTGCCGCAACGACGGCTTTGATTTACATTCAGGCGGTTTTTGGCGCTATGCTCAGGCACAGGGGAGAGTGGTTGGAGGCTCATTTAGTTTTCGCCGCGCTGGTCGCACTGCACGTCATCATCGTGCTCGCCCGAGTCACAAGAATCACACCCGTCCAGCCCAAGCTTGTTTACCCGGCGGTTTTTCTCGGGCTCCTTTTGAGCGTGCAGCTACTCCTCGGCGCGGTATCGTATCTGGGCAAGTTCACTGCCATGTTGCATGTTCCCATCGACGTGCTCGTTGTCTTGACGACGATCCATCTAGTGGTAGGTGCATTGATGCTAGTCATCGGTCTTGTCTTAACTCTACGCGCATTTCGTTACTCCGGCGCGTCCCGTGCGTCGGTGATACAGAAGGTTCTAACGGAGCAATACTCTTCATGAATTCGACAACGGGCGCCGTCGATGTCGTCACGGTAGGGATTTACCGCAAAATCCTGGATTTTTGCGAGTTGACAAAGCCGCGTATCGTTCTCATGGTCCTTGTGACGGCCTTCGTCGGATTTTACGTCGGTTCAGAGCTTGTGCCCGATTACACTCGACTCCTACAAATGCTCTTTGGCACCGCTCTCGCAGCTGCCGGTACCCTGGCCCTGAATCAGTTTTTTGAGCGCGACACAGATGCGATGATGGACCGGACACGCCACCGTCCGATTCCTGACGGCCGCCTCCAACCGCGGGAGGCCCTTTGGTTCGGCAGTTTGATGACGCTGGCCGGACTGGCTTATCTCGCGCTGGCAATCAATCGCGAGACCGCGTGGGTCACTGCAATCATCACCGCAACTTATTTGTTTGCGTATACTCCCATGAAGCGCCGCAGCCCCGTATGTGTGTTGATTGGCGCCGTGCCGGGCGCTCTTCCTCCGGTGATCGGCTGGGTTGCCGCCCGAGGCAGTTTTGACGTCGAAGCCTGGGTGCTGTTTGCCATCATGTTCCTGTGGCAGGTGCCCCACACTCTCGCTATCGCCCGGCTTTACCGCGAGGACTTTGCTAAAGCGGGCATTCGCTTTCTGCCAGTAATCGAATCAGACACGGGAAGCGTCGGCTGTCAGATCGTCACCCACTGTGCTGCACTGCTTGCCGTCAGTCTATTGCCCACGCTTTTGGGATTGGCCGGCGCAATCTATTTTGTCGCGGCGTTTGTTCTGGGCACGGTCTTTTTGACCAGCGGTATCGGTTTGGCAATGGAGGGAACGCCCAAGGGAGCGCGCCGATTATTGCTGGCCTCGCTGGTTTATCTGCCCGTGCTCTTACTGGTCATGGCATTGGATAGAGTTCCGTTATGAGTCCATCGATAATGAAGTTTGATCTAGGCGCGCGAGTGCGCAATCGGCGTGTCGGTTTGATCCTGGCGTCAGCGGCTTTAGTGTATTTCGCGGCCGTCGTCGCGTTTATCATCGTTTACTGAATGCGCGCAGGGTTTACAGGCGACGTGTGACGGAAAAAAGTTCGAAACTTTGCCTTGAACGGTTGAACCTTTGAACGTTGAACCTTGAGTGATCATGGCGAAGACAGCGACAGCGCGACGGTTAGATGATGGGGCGCCGGCTGATGGAGGCAAGCGTCACGGCTTTGGCGGAGGCGATGGGCCTCCACCGCCGGTGCGGCCCAATACGGTTATCGGTAGCAACGCCTGGCTGGCTGTGCTCATGTTCATCGGGGCCGAGGCGATGTTTTTTGCCGGTCTGATCGGTGCCTTTATTGTATTTCGCCTGGGTAGCCCGACGTGGCCGCCGCCGTTTCAGCCGCGGCTACCCATTGACATCACGGCCGTGAACACCGTGATTTTACTAGCGAGCGCAGTGACCATGCGGCTGAGCCTCAGAGCGGTTCGGGTGAATGCGCAGCGGCAGATGATTCGACTTCTTGCAGTGACTGCGGTTCTTGGCTGGATTTTTCTCATCGTTCAGGGGTATGAGTGGATTCGACTCATTCATTTTGGCCTCACTCTTTCGAGCAGCGTCTACGGCGCTTTGTTCTATACGCTGATTGGTTTTCACGGCTTGCACGTGCTGGGCGCGTTGATTTGGCTTTTGGTCGTGCTGGTGATGGCTCGAAAGCGGCCGTTTTCAGCGAAATATCATGTTGGTTTGCAAGTCTGCGCAATGTACTGGACCTTTGTCGTGGGCTTGTGGCCGGTACTCTACGGGCTGGTTTATCTTTATTGATGGTTGCGTTAACCAGCCCTCACCCTAGCCCTCTCCCACAGGGCGAGGGAAGTTTACGCACACCTTCAGAAACCCTCTCCCGTTGGGAGGGAAGGGTGAGGGTAAACGGTCTCGGACAAGAAGAGTAGTATGAAATACAAAACCGCAGTTGTGCTAGTCGCTGCGTGGACAGCAGTTTTTTTCACTCACTCGCTGGCGGGCGCGTGCGCAGTTTGTTTAACGGGTGCCAGTGATGCCACGACGGATGCATTCAATTGGAGCGTGCTCTTCCTCATGGCAACACCGTACCTGGTCGGTGCGTCGATTGCCGGCTGGCTTGTTTACACGTACCGCCGTTCGGTGGCACGGCAAAAAAGGGAAGAAGCGGCGTCCCGGCCACTCGCCCGGCTCGCTTGGAATCAGGAGGAAAACGGAAGATGACTGAAGTCGCTGCGATGCATGCGGAAGCCGAGCCCCAGGAGTCTCCTTTAACGCCGGAGAGTTGGGGCAAGCTCGGCATGTGGTTGTTCTTGGCCGGAGACGCCATGTCCTTCGGCGGGCTGATCGTGGGGTACGGAATCTTGCGCTATGCGAGCCCGGACTGGCCAGTGCCGGCCGAAGTGCTTGGAATCAATTTGACTGCGCTGATGACCTTTCTTCTCATTGTCAGCAGTGTCACCATGGTGCGTTCGCTTTCAAGCATTCAACACGGCGACATGCGCAAGTTCAAAAAATTCATGGGACTCACGATTCTGGGCGGGCTTATTTTTCTTGGGCTGCAGGCTTACGAATGGACGCACTTGATTGTAACGATCCTGCCCGAGCACAACCTGTCCTTCTCAACCCATCTATTTGCCACGACGTTTTTCGTCCTTACCGGCTTTCACGGCATGCATGTGACAGGCGGCGTCATTTACAATACGTGTGTTTTTGCCGCGGTCTCGCGGGGCCGCTACGGGGCCAAGCATGTGGAGATCGCAGGGCTGTATTGGCACTTCGTGGATCTCGTCTGGATTTTGATCTTTACCTTCGTTTATTTAATTTAGCTGGACAGGAGTTTGTCGATGAGTACACAGGCGCACAAAGAACCCAACTATATGGCTGTATTCTGGTGGCTATTCGTACTGACCATCCTCGAAGTTGCTGTCGTGTATACGCCGCTATCGAAACTTGTCATCGCTATTCTTCTGATCTCAATGGCGATTTCCAAAGCGAGCCTGGTCGCGCTTTATTTCATGCATCTCAAATTTGAGCGCTTGACTCTTGGCCTTATCGCGCTGAGCCCCTTTATTTTGTGCGTGTTTCTCATACTAATGCTATTGCCCGATATTTTTCCCCATTGATTTCACCGACTGACCTGCCGACGCTCAACGCGGTGCTGAATTCTCTCGCCGCTATTTTGTTGCTTACAGGCTTTGTCTTCATTAGAACCAGCAACATCAGCGCGCACAAAGCCTGCATGCTGGCGGCCTTTGCAACCTCTACGCTCTTTCTGATCTCTTATCTTACCTACCACTATCAGGTGGGCTCCGTCCGCTTTCAGGGCCAGGGTTGGATGCGCACGGTCTATTTTACGATACTGATCAGCCACACGATTTTAGCCACAGCCGTTGTCCCGCTGGCTCTCATCACGCTTTTTAGAGGCCTCAAGCTCCGCTTCGAGGCGCACCGGCGCATCGCCCGTTGGACGTTTCCGATCTGGCTTTATGTATCTATCAGCGGCGTTCTCGTCTACCTGATGCTCTACAAGCTGTAAGCAGAGCAGCCTTCCTTACAATATCGTCAAACGGTCGCTCTGAGTCTCCCCCCTCAGCAAGCTGGGTTTTAATGTCATTCTGAGGAGCGCAGCGACGAAGAATCTGCTCTTTCATCGTCGCTAACTGGCGCGCGAAGCAGATCCTTCACTTCGTTTCAGGATGACACTCGTGCACCGTGCTATCTTGACAATGTCTAAACTAGGCGTTATTTTGACAGTGTCAAAACAAAAGAAGGAGGTTGAATCATGACGTCTATTTCAGAGAAGTTGAATCAGGAAACACGAAGTCAAATAACCGCAGAAATGCAGCCTTTGTTGTTCGATTTGATTGCGTTGGCGTTACAGGCCAAACAAACGCACTGGAACGTCTTCGGGCCGCTCTTTCGGTCTGTCCACGAGCAAATGGACAAAATCGTTGATGATGCCCGGGAGTGGTCTGATGAAGTGGCCGAACGAATCCTCGCCGTTGGTGCACCGGCTGCGGGGCAGGTAACCGATGTTGCTAAGGAAAGCTCGCTCGAGCCTCTGCCTGCGGGACGTCTCGCAGACGGGCAGGCGCTTACCGTGATATCGGAGCGAATCGCGGCACTGGCATCCCGTGGGCGGGATGCGATGGAGCGACTCGGTGAAGCGGACCTGGTCAGCCAGGATCTGGTCATTGAAATCGTGAAAGGATTGGAGAAGCATCTATGGATGCTCCACGCGCAAATCGGCAAGTGAGCAAGGAGGATCTATCTCAGAGCCTCAGGGCTGCGGGCTTAAAGGCCACGCAGCCCAGGCTTGTGGTGCTTCAACTTCTCCAGGAACTCGGGGGTCATCGCTCCGCCGATGATCTGGTAGCGGAGCTACAAACGAGAGGCACACCGCTTTCGCGCGCATCCGTTTACAATGCGCTCGCGGCTTTGCTCGCCCATAGCCTGGTCATGTTAACCGATGTGGGGCCGGGTCGCGCGCTCTACGAACCGGCGGGACGCTGGCACCATCATTTCAGCTGCCGGCGTTGCGGGGCGATCCGAGACGTGACTTGTAGCGTCGGGGCAAAGCCTTGCCTGAACCCTGAGTACGTCGACGGTAATGTGGACGAGGCGCAGATTATTTTCCGGGGCGTCTGCGGTGGCTGCCTGCGCAATTCCAAGGGAAAGAAGCATTCGGATAAACGATCTTAAAACTCCTTTGGTGTGAGGCCAGTCGTAAGGAACTTTCAACAACCGTTACTCCTCAATTTTTACCGCGTATCGGCTTGCACGTTCTTCGTCTTGTAGGAGTCCATGATGCCGAGATTTCCCTGGCGAAATGCTTCCGCCATAGCGCGCGGCACTTCCGCCTCCGCCTCGACCACCCGAGCCCGCATTTCCTGCTCGAGGGCGACAGCCATGGCCCGGCGCTCTTCCGCCTTGGCCTGAGCAATTTGCTTATCGGCGTTCGCCTGATCGATCTGCAGCTTCGCGCCGATGTTCTCGCCCACGTCCACGTCCGCAATGTCGATGGAAAGGATCTCGTAGGCCGTCCCTGAATCAAGTCCCCTTGATAAGATATGTTTGGAGATGTGATCCGGATTCTCCAGCACGTCCTTGTGCGAGGCTGCGGACCCGATGGTGCTCACCATACCTTCCCCAACCCGTGCAATAATGGTCTCCTGTCCGGCTCCTCCCACTAGCCGGTCAATATTGGTGCGCACCGTCACACGAGAGACGGCGATGAGTTGAATTCCGTTTTTGGCGATGGCGGCGATCCTCGGCGTCTCGATCACCTTTGGGATGACCGACATTTTGACTGCTTCCAACACATCGCGGCCGGCCAGATCGATGGCGGCGGCCCGCTTGAAGGGCAAAGCGATGTTGGCCTTGTCTGCGGAAATCATGGCGTTCACCACCCTGACGACGTTTCCGCCTGCCAGGTAGTGGGCCTCCAGGTCGTTGACCGAGATGTCAAGGCCAGCCTTCACCGCGCTGATGCGTGCGGTGACCACGGTCCCGGGCGGCACGCGGCGCAGGCGCATCCCGATGAGAGTAAGGAGTCCCACGTACGCGCCGGATGCCCACGCAGCGATCCAGAGCGGGAGCGGGACCAGATAGAAGATAAAGCCCAACCCCGTCACCAGCAGCAATAGCAATACGAAGCCGCCCGCTATGCCGGTCTCGATTCCAAACATTTTTAATCCCTCGCTGTTGATCCCCGGCGTCGCCGGACGACGATACGGTTGCCATCCACGCGGGTCACCACGATTGGTACTCCCGCTTCGACGAGATCTCCTTCAGAGACCACATCCACTCGCTCACCTTCAATCTCTGCAATGCCTGCCGGTCGAAGTGGCGAGAGCGCTGCCCCGCTTTTACCCAGCCAGTTTCTATCGCTCTCGGGCGCCGAGCCGCCTCCTGCGCCCGCTAGTAGACCCGTCTGCAGGATCAAGCGTCGCCCGAAAGGCAGGCGGGGCAAAAAGCGCAGCGTGAGCAGACTTGCAATTAATGCTATGAGCAGAGAGAAAACGACGCGACTCACTGCTTTAAGGATGAACTCCCAACTGGCTCCGGCTCCGAAGAGGCTCAGGCTGAGACCCGCCAGGAGGGCGACAATCCCCAGGGCTCCGGCGACGCCAAAGCCCGGAATAACAAAAACTTCCAAGACCAAAAGCCCGAGACCAGCCCCGACCAGCAGCAGCTCCTCCCATCCAGCGAGCTGGACCAGCCAGTGGCCCCAGAAGAAGAGCGCCAGGCTCGTGATGCCCAGCGCGCCCGGAACCCCGAACCCGGGAGTTCGGATCTCGATGATGATCCCCAACATGCCGACGGTGATCAGCAGAGAGCTGACAATGGGATGCGTGAGAAAGCGGACCAGATTCTCCGCCCAGTTGGCCGCCGCGCGCCTTACCTCGGCGCCTCCAAGACCTAACTGATCCAGCACACTCTCTATGGTTTGGGCACGAAAATCCGCAAGCTTATGCTTCATGGCCTCCTCGGTCGTCAGCGTCAGGAGCTTTCCTTTCTCGATGAGACCGGGGATCTCCACGTCCGCGTCCACCATCGCCTCCGCGATAAGCGGCGGCCGCTTGCGCGTCTCGGCCGTCGCGCTAAATTCCTTTCGTACATAGGAGACGGTTTTCTCCTCCACCGGCTGAGCAGCCGCGCCCGGCTGTCCCATTTGTACCGGCGTTGCGGCGCCGATCGTCCCCCCGTCGGCCATGACGATCTTCTCAGCAGCCAAACTGATGAGGGCGCCCGCGGAGATAGCTCTCTTGTTCACAAAGGCGACCGTCTTAACCTTGGCATTCAACAAAGCGTCGCGGATAAGAACAGCCGCGTCTACCCGCCCACCGAAGGTATTGATCTCAAAAATCACGGCCGCGGCGCCTGCGTCCGTGGCTTCGTTAAGGACGCGCTGAACGAAAGGAGCGAGCCCAAGGTCTATCATCCCTTCGATTGGCGCGACGTATACCACAGGCGGTTGCTGAGCGAACGAAGGCCCGTTCAGCCCCAGAGTGGTGAGCAGCCCCATACAGACGATTGACAGTCGCCCAGCCCATCTGCTTATAGCGCTACGCATAAACCGCATAGATAATATCCTGATTTACTTCTTGAAGGGCTCTTTTAACACGACTTTTACTCCAGCAATGGTGCCAGTGACGGCGTTACGAACCTGTTCTGCGACCCCGGAACCAATTTCACCTGCGGCCTTAACCGCTCCTGTAGCGGCAGCAGAGGCTGCTTCAGTTGCATCTATACTGAGCTCTTTTGCCCCAGCTATAGCGCCCTCTACAGCGCCTTTAGCTGCCGCGGCTACGTCACCTGCCACTTCGGAAGTCCCTTTTACGACCGCACCGGCAGTCGCGCTTATGGTTTCAAAAGCTTCAGTACCCGTCTGTTTCGTACCTCTAAGAGCGCCTATGATAACTCCCTTAGCCCCTAAGCCCACGTCTCCACCCACCTCGACGATTCCTTGAACCGCTACCCGCACAACGTCTGACGAGGCTTGGATCACAGAAGCTCCTGTGTTGCCAGTTCCTCTGACAATTTCACTGGTAGCCGTCAGAGCTCCGCTAACAGCAGCGGAAGTTGCTTCCACCACATTCAGTCCTACCTCCTTTGCCCCCGAGATGGCTCCTTGAACCGCACCTTTCGCTGCCGTTCCCAAGTTACCCGCAACTTCTGAAGCGCCTTTGACAACTCCACCGGCGGTAGCCGTAATAGTCTCTACCGCTTCTGTGCTCGTTTCTTTAGTGCCCCGCAACGCTCCTATGATAGCTCCTTTAGCAGCCGCCCCTATATCGCCACCTACATGAGCCACTCCCTGAATGGAAGCGCGCGCCGTGTCCGATAAGGCTCCTATCAGCGAAGTGGCGACTGCACCGGTACCCTTAATCGTATTCGCGACAGTGCCGGATACCGTATCTACCACAGCGTTCACAATATCCCCCGTGCCTTTGATGGCGCTGACAATCTGCTCCTTTACCGATTTATCTGACCCTCCCTACTGGATTCTGTCAAAAGCTATCTATTCCGACTAAGATCTTGTGTTGTAGCAAAATAATACGAATCTAAGCCCCGTGGGAGGGTTATGGATGGCCTGATCGAAAGCCATCTGGCCATATTTATCTCTCCACTTCCTGAACATTATTCTTCTTCTGATTTGAAATTGCCGATCTTCTTTTGAGCATAGCGGGAATCGATACCATCAAGCTCACCAAGGCTCCCAAGGCAAACGTTAACATCA
>CAYPHJ010000116.1:0-13720 GCA_964410485.1 uncultured Syntrophobacteraceae bacterium | reverse complement strand
AATGCGCTTGTGCAACACCTCTGATTGCGCAACGTGATTGCTGCCTACTTTGTCCTGATCACCGATCACGATGAGGGTAGGCGCTTTCACATCGACCAGCCGGTGCGTTCCCTCCCAGTTGTGGCGCGCAATGCAGAGGTGTACGAATTCGGGCAATTGGGCGTGCGTCGCCCACGCGAGCTTGTAAAACTCTTCTACTTTATCGCGATGACGATCGCGATAATCCTTTGTGAAAAACGTGTCAGCCTCACAAATTTCGTGATAGATGTATTCCTCAAACCCCAGTTTAACCATTTCGACGACTAACCGATGCGGCAGCCCCGTAACGCAGTCCGACCCGGGCCGCGCTGCCGGACCCGAGCCACTGGCCGCCATGATCAAGCTCTTCACCCGCCCGGGAAGATTTTGCGCCAGACAAAGCGCGATGCGCCCGCCCATGGAGTGCCCGAGGAGATGGGCAGCCGGAACCTGCAAGTGGTCCATCAATGCCACAACATCAGCCGCCATCTGCTCTATCGTATAGACCGTTTGCATCGGCACCGAGCGGCCGCAACCGCGCGGATCGTGGAGAATGAGGTTTAGCGAATCGGCAAGCGGCATCTGGGTTGGCTTCCAAACTTCTCCCGAGTAGGCGGTGGATGGAATGAGAATGAGCGGCTCGCCTCGCCCGTGTGATTCATAGTAAAGATCGACACCCGTCGGTAAGCTTAGGTTCGGCATGGGTAACTCCTCCGGTCTTTCCGATGTTCGAAGTGCGACGTTGAAAGCTTCACGGTTCAGAAGTTCAAAAGTTCAGCGAATACAACACAAGGAATCTTCTTCGATCAATTTGCAAGCAGGCTATTCAAAATCTGCGCGAAGCGTCAAGAGCTCCAGGTTGTAGGCGAAGCGCTCAGTTATAAAGGGTCTCATAATAGTGACTGCATTCTTTTTGAAAATCCCTCCTAACCTCCCTTTGCCAAAGGGAGGATTTTCCCCTCTTTGGAAAAGAGGGGTTAGGGGAGATTTTGACGGCGCAATGTCAATTCAATTTTGCGACCCTTTATAAAACCATGCTGTCAAGGCGCAAAGCACGCGTCGAATTGACGATACAGAGGGTTTGTATTATTAATGCGGAACCTGCTTCTACGAGTCAACCAACTACAAGTCTGTGACCTGAAAATGTAGCCAACTCGGGGCATAAAGAATCTTGTTGATCCTCGGTGATCAAACACTTACTCTGACAACCCAGAAGAGGAGATCATGCGCATAAGGAAACAGTTGTTCTCATGGCTTGCCGCGCTTGCCCTGCTGTCGTCTTGCGCCACATTGGGTATATTCTCCGGCGCTCAACACGAATTCGACCAGGGCATGGCCTTGTTCAACCGCGGTAGCTACGAGGAAGCGAGCGCCCGGTTTCAAAGGGCAACGGAAATCGATCCAAATTTTGCGCAAGCCTATCTGTATCTGGGCCGATCTTACGTAAGCTTGAAACGCTGGCGGCAGGCCCTCCCCCCTCTACGCACCGCCTACAGGCTGGCGCCTGACCAAATCAGAAATGAGGCGTTCAATATCTTGCTCGACGCGCTTTTTGGGGCCGCGGTGGATGATTTCCGTGTTGGCGATTTCACTTCTTCAATCGCTCATCTCAGAGAGGTTCTCGAGTTACAGCCGACTTCATCACGAGCCAGAGAAGAGATGGTGAAAGGTCTTATTGCTCTCGGTGGAGACTTCTTAGCGCGGGGAAATATTTCACAAGCTCTGGCCTCCTACAGCGAGGCAATAAGGTTGGCGCCTTATAGCTTCGACGCGGCGTTGGGACTGGCGAAGGCGGCTTTCAAGAACGGTGAGTTTCAGAAAGCGTTTCACGCTCTCCAGGATGCCATGATGCTTCAACCCGGCAACCGGGAAGCTCAGTCGCTCTTGAACGAATTGCAAAGGCAGTAGTAATGGCGGGACAGTGGTGCATCATAGCGCGTGCAGAGTGCGTAAAGGAGGGTTTAACATGTTAAGTGAATTCAAGGAATTTGCCGTTAAGGGAAACGTTATCGATATGGCTGTCGGCATCATCATCGGCGTCGCTTTTGGAAGAATCGTCACTTCTCTGGTTGAGGACACTATCATGCCGCCGATTGGCTTGCTGCTCGGCGGCATAGACTTTGCCAATCTATTCGTGAACCTCTCGGGAACGGACTATGCGACTGTAGCTGCGGCAAAAGCCGCTGGCGCAGCAACTCTCAACTACGGGATCTTTTTGAACACCATCTTTAATTTTCTGATTATCGCTTTCGCGCTTTTCCTCGTTATCAGGCAATTGAACGCGCTCAAAAAACCGGAGCCCGTGCCGGTCGCGACCGTAAAACCGTGCCCCCACTGTTTTTATGACATCCCGGTCCAGGCAAAGCGGTGCGCGCACTGTACGTCGCAACTGACGTGATGCTCTCTGCTCTGTTTACTGTCGTATAACGAGTACCAAGCTCGATGTGGGAAGCGCGAGGAATTGAATTACCCGGCAGCGGTGTACTCCGGATACTCGCGCGCAATCACCTCGCCGGGACGCGGATCGCTCTTGAGCAGCAACAAGGCATCCCGCAGCACGTGCTTTTGCAGCTCGCGCATTGACGGGCGCCCCAGAGGATTGCCGATTTTGAACCCCTGAGGATAGAGCGCGCGCGGCGGCCGCATCTGGCGCGTTGGTTCGGGACTGACGGTAATGAAGACGGACGAGATCCCTCTCATTTCAATCTCACGCTGGACCGCAACGGCCGTGCGGTGACAGACCTGCGGTCAACCACCGGTGAGCACCACTATGTCGGCGCGGGATTTCTTATCGATCTCACGCGCGATCTCCGGAGCAGTTTGCTCATACATGTCCTTGAGCCTCATCGTATAGCCCATGTAGCCGACGTGCTCCGAAGCCACCGCGCCAATGAAACCTTCCTGCACCAACCCACGCAACGGCTCGATCGGGAAGACGACATTGATATCGGCATCGGCATCGGTGTGGTCGTAGTGATGATGGGTAACCATCAGATCAGCGGCATCGACATCACCGCCGATCACGCGAAACGTGAGATCACCGAGATCGTCGACAATGTTGAACCCGGGTTGGTCGCGCCGGTGCACGCCGGCGGAGCTCACAATCGCCACAGTTGCACGCTCGAGCTTACCCTCAAAAGGCGTAAACGGCACACACTTCCGGGCTATATCCGGCATGAATTCACCTCCGATGGGCAGGTGGCGTATGCCTTAGTGATGCCGGTCCATAGGCCACGACCCACCTGCCATAGGTACAGCGTGTCTTGATCGCGATTGTTTTCGCTATGAGGCCTTTCGCAACACCGCGAAAATCTCCTCGTTGTCCGGCTGCTCTTCGATAGCATGGATATCTTTATAGACGATGCGCCCCTCTTTGTTGACGACAAAAAGGGCGCGTTCACTGTAGCCTTCCGTTCGGTAGGCACCAAACTTTTTTGCCACCTCACCTTTGGGCTCGAAATCGGAAAGTAGATCATATGTGATTCCGCCCAGGCTTTTCGACCACGATTTGTTGCAAGGGACCGAATCGACCGAGATACCCATCACGTGGGTATCGTACCCTTCGAACCGGCTCAGATCGGCCTGGTACGAAGGCATCTGGACAGTTCAGACGGGTGTCCACGCCAATGGATAGAAAGCTATCAAAACGTTCTTTTCCCCACGAAATTCCGAAAGCTTGACCTTTCGATCATTGTGGCTCGGCAACTCGAAATCTGGGGCCATATCGCCAACTTCGACAGCCATAGCTAACCTCCGACGAACAGATGTTCTTATTCCATGCTAGTAGACCCAAAGAGCTTTTCAAGAAGGTTTCGGTCGACCCGGCAGGTTTTTTGTTCAAATGTTCCAGAATTCAAGGTCCAGACGCCAGCCCAGATTGCACCTGACCTTTGCACCCTTGAACGTTTGAACCGTCAATCCTGTGCCGGTCCCACAAGCGGCCGAATGCCGACGACACTGAAGAAAAGCTGGTGCATCGAAACCCTCTCGACCGCCCTGACCTCACGGAAACTCCGCGAAAGCGTCAAGTAGAAGAGTAATCGGGTGAAGCCGGACAGCAAGAAAAGGCTGAGCAGCCCGTAGCCCAGCATCGGCGGCAGGCGTGATGCAAGAAAGCCGCCTAGAAGGCAGCCGAGGAAGAGCGCCACGCCATTGATGACATTGTAATAGGCGATGCAGCGAACCCGTTTTTGCGGCGTAACGGCGTCATAGATGAAATTGCCGGCTGCCAGCGTGACGCCGCTCCAGGCAAATCCGGCGATCATCTGTACGCACGCGAGGTACAAGGGATGATGTGACAAGAGCCAAAACAGCGGGATCAACGCTGCCAAGAACGAGCTGAGTCGAAGCACCCTGACGTTGCCGACCAGGTCCGCATGCTTCCCCCACAAAGGGAGTGCAAACAGGGCAGCGACCGAGGAGCAGACCTGCAAACTCATGTAGGTGAGATAATTGAAGTGAAGATCCCGCAGCATAAAAACCGCAAAGAACGGCGCGGCGAGATAGCAGGCGAAGTTGAGACAGGCTGTAAAAATCACAAACTTGAGAAAATTACTTTCTCGGAAACGCGCGACAAACTTATAGAACGTGAAATCGTTGGCAGGATCCCTTCTGTGCGGGGGCTCGTCCATTTGGCCAATAAAATATCCCGATGCATACCGGGCTAGCGCCGCGAGAAGAAATAGCGTGAAAAAACCGGCGGGATAAAACCACCTTTGAAATGCAAAAAGCAGCAGGCCGGCAGCAATGACGCTCGTGATTGTCACCACGCCCAAGACCCTGCTACGCCACCCGAAGTATCGCCCTCTCTTCCTTGCGGGAATATAGTCACTCATTACGCTACCCCATGCGGGGCCGGCCAAACCGCCGCACAACGCGGCGAAAACCAGAACAACCAGGAGGAGATTCACCCGATTTGCCATTTCCAACCAGGGAAGAACGGCAATGCACAGAAGCAGAGAGGCTTGCGTAAGAACCAACCGAACCACCAACCTCAAACGGCTTCCGATCCAGTAAACGATCCTTGCGGCAAAGAGTTGCGATAAGGAACCCAACAAGCCGGGAACGGCGACGATCAGACCGACTTGTTGAACCGTTGCGCCAAGAAAAAGGGCAAGGGGGATCGAGTAATGGTCCGTAATGCCCCCCATTACCGAAGCAAAGATCCCGTCTTTGAGTGATGCCGTCAGACTCTTTCGGACATCGACCGTAGTATGTTTCATTAGAATTAAAAGAACAAAAATTGTGAGGCATTTTTTCGTAAATTACCAGTAGCCAGAAGTATTTTTTTCCGCTCCTGTTGAACGCCTTATCTTTTTCGCATAAAGGTGAGAGCACTGCTCGTCTGGATAGATAGAAGAGGGCGTCACCTGCGAATCTCCGACGGGTCTTGGCTGCGCCGAGCAGCGTTTCACATATCTGCAGTCGATACCTGACACTGACCCCATGAATACTCCCGCTTGCTCTTTACCAATTTGGAAAACGCTCTATCAGGCGAGCATCGACTTCAGAGAAATGGGTTGTTGGGAGTGGATGTCGGATGCGGATGTTTTTGGTGTCCAGAATCCGGCAACTGGAGAGATCGGTTACTGCTGCGTCCTTGGTCAGTTGGGAGAGGTTTTCGGCTTAGCCGTGTATCTTGGCTCGGAGGGACTGGCGCAGCACCGAAAAATTCAATCGGGGCAAATCCATACGGGATCAGCGGAAGCGACGTTCAGCCAAAACTGCCTCGCCTTGTGGTTTGGCAAAAAAAACGAGTTGGACCAGACCGATCTCAAGATCATCCGGCAGCTTGGACTCAATTTTCGGGGAGCTAATGCCTGGCCGCAATTTCGCAGCCTGCAACCAGGATATCTGCCGTGGTATCTGACGGACATCGAGGCAAGTTATCTTGCTCTGTGCCTGGAGCAGGCGCGGGAGGTGGCTGTCTGTCTGCACAAGGATCCCGGCTGGCTCTCCGCTCCAGGTAGAAATCACTATTTGGTTCGCGTCCCCATCGAGCGGGACGGCGGTCGTATTTGGGAAAGCCACTGGTTAAAGCCGGGCCCGATAATCAGGGCGAAGGTATGCTCGTATCCGATCGACGAGCTTCGCCTGCAGCGAATCAAGAACACTGCCAAGACGCGACTCGGGACCTGGGAAGTCGATTCTTTTTACATGAGGAATCCGGTGAAGGGTGACGGCCGGCCGTTTTTCCCGTATGCAATGCTTTGCGTCGATCAGAGCTCTGGTTTTATCTTCGGCACAGTTGTGGTCGAGCCATCGGAATGGGCAGCCAAATTCCCTTCCTGCATCCTTGAATGCATCGAAGAGCACAGCTTGATCCCGGTGGCCTTATGGCTTCGCAGAGCGGAGCTGCACGAGCTGCTCGAGCCACTGGTATCCCGTCTTGGCATTGAGGTGCGCCTATCAAGAAAGCTAACCGAAGTCGACCGGGCAAAAAGAGCGATGCTCAAATATTTTCAGAATAGATAAGCTTGAGCCCAAGAAATTTTTAAGCGAGCTTCGAGCCTGGCGGAGGTAGATGACAGGTCCCCGCCCGGTATGCTATACGCGATTTTGTGGGACTTTCCTTCCTACCGAGCAAATGAATGTTAGGAGGGTTAAAATACACCCCTGGAGGTACTTATGGGATTACTCAAAGTTGAAGGAGTCACGCACTGGTCGATTCCGGTAAACGATCTTGCGGAGTCGGAAAAGTTTTACGGCGATTTGCTCGGCCTCAAGCCGCTCGGAAGGCTCGGCAACTCCGGCATGTCCTGCTTCAATGTCGGGGACCACAACATATTGCTGTGCCAGCGCGACCAGGCCGTGGACAAAACATTCAAGGAAGACTACAAGGTCCACCATTCGTTCACCGTAAGCCCGGAGACGCTCGTGCAGGCGTGTAAGGTTTTTGTCGAAAAGAAAGTTCCCATCGATCAGCTTTATTATAGGCCCGGAGGGTATTTTCCTGGACGCGAGCTTTATTTCTTTGACCCAAGCGGCAACCGGCTCGAGTTACGGGATCCCACATGGAAGCCGGGTATGCCGCAGCCCTCGTTCGATGAACTCGCCCACTCATAGCCGCGCTCGCTTTTATCGGAGTTACGGGTTCCGAATTTTGGGTCTCGAACGGGACACCCCCTCACTGATGTCGAGGTAGCTTCTGTGTCTGTGCAGGGGCGGCCGCTCAGGGCTGCCCCTGAAATTCCTGCCGGCTAAACAAAAATGTGCAAATGCTTCGGCTAAGAGGCCGGGCGAACTATTGGAGGGTGTGACATTGAGCGCACAATTTGGCCGCATCTCGTGGAGCTATTCGTTCCTCAACGGAGCACAAGATCGCGCAACTCACCGCATTCCCTCCCGTTAGGCGCAACCGGTCGCATTCTTTCCAAAAATTGCTCCATTAGCGGTACAAAACTTGCTTGGATTCACGCCAGAGCAGACGCTTCGTGGAGGTCTCTATCAATGAGCAGGGCTGGCGAAAACAAAGCGCCCCGGCGCGGCACCATACGAACTGTGATCGCCGTCACCGGCTGCATCGCGGGAGTCGGATTGATCCTCTTTGGATTCAATACGGCGACCAAACTAGAAAAAAAAGAACCTTCAGGCGATGCAAAAGTCACCGTAGGAAAATCGCACAAGACTGTGCGTGCCTGGAATGTCGCTCTTGGCGATGTCGTTATCATCGCAGAGGAACTCGGCTTTGAAGTCAACGCCTCGACAGCAATCAAGAATGAACAGGCCAAGTTTCAAGCACGCATCGAAAGCCAACTCCAGGGCCTGCGTGAGTTGTACCGTGAGGAAAGTGAAAAGAATCCAACGTTGATGGGCGGCATGATGCTACAGCTCACCATCGAACCTTCCGGCAGCGTAACCGAAGTCAGAGAGCTGGGATCGCGCATTGCGGATGCCCAATTCACAAAGGCAGTGATAGCGCGAGTCTCGCAGTGGTGGTTTCAGGACCTTGTAACCGAGCCCGTGACCGTTAACTGTCCCCTGCTATTTGTCCGTGAAGGCATGGACATTAACACGGTGGTTCAATGGGAAAAGGCGCTCGGACCGCTGGTCGATAAACCCGTGGTCGCCCGCGTCGAGCCACAAGCCGCTCCGGAAAGCAAAATTCCAGTGACGGTGAAACCAATTGCGCGCAGCACACCAGCGCCTTCGCCTCCAAGGCCGGCGGCAAGCGCCGCCGTCAAGTCTCCAGGCACTGTTTATCGACTCAAGTATGTGACCACGGTTCGGACAGACCCTAATTTCAGCGCGCCGCCCGTAGCCAAGTTTCCCGCGGGGTCAAAGGTCTCGGTGATCAGCAGCCGCGGCGATTGGTTGGAGGTTCGATCGCCCGAAATCGGTGTATCCGGATTCATCAGAAAAGAATTTGTCACTCCGCTGGAAATGACCCGTAAACCGTAATTCGACGTGAACCTGAAAGTTCGACGCGAGATCCTATCGGACCAGCTGGCGGAGCGCCCTGGCTAGCAGCTCAACGTTCTCGACTCTCGCGCCGTAACCCATAAGACCCACGCGCCAGATTTTTCCTTTGAGCGGCCCGAGGCCGGCACCGATTTCGATGTTGAATTCGTCGTACAAGCGCTGGCGTACTTTGCCGTCATCGACACCCTCGGGGATTCGTATGGCGTTGATCATCGGGGCGCGTATCGATTCGGCGACCGCGGGTTCGATCTCGAGCTTGCGCATCTCGCGAACAAACGCTTCATGAGCTTGCCGATGGCGCCGCCAGCTCGCTTCCAAACCCTCCTCAAGCACCAAGCGGAGCGCTTCGTGGAGACCGTAATTCATCGAGATCGGCGCCGTGTGATGATAGACGCGCTCGCTTCCCCAATACTTCTCGATCATCGATAGATCCAGGTACCAGCTCTGAACCTTGGTCTTTCGCTTATGCACGGCTTCGATCGCCCGCTCGTTGAACGTCACGGGCGAGAGTCCCGGTGGGCAGCTGAGACATTTCTGCGTGCCGCTGTAACAAGCATCGATGCCCCACTCATCGACTTTGACCGGAGCGCCGCCGAGCGATGTGACGGTGTCAACCAAAAACAAGCTGTCGCTCTGGTGCACCAGCCGCGAGATTTCTTCGATGGGTTGGAGCACGCCGGTGGACGTTTCCGCATGAACGATGGCAACGAGTTTATAGGATTGCTTCTCCAGTGCGGCGCGTAGTTGCGCGGGATCCAGCGCTGTTCCCCACTCCGCTTCGACAGTTTGAACTTCCGCGCCGCAACGCTGCGCCACATCCACCATGCGCGTACCGAAAACGCCGTTTACGCCTACGAGCACTGCGTCGCCCGGTTCGACCAGGTTAGCGAAACAAGTTTCCATTCCGGCGCTCCCGGTGCCGGACATCGGCACCGCGAGGCGGTTCTTTGTCTGAAAAACCTCTCGCAACATTTCCATGGTCTCATCCATGATCTTGAGAAAAGCCGGATCTAAATGGCCGACTACCGGAAGTGATAAAGCTTGCAAAACCCGCGGATTGACCGGGCTCGGCCCGGGTCCAAGAAGCGTGCGCGAAGGGGGATTGAGTTTAGGAGGTAATGTCATGGTTATTCTCTCTTGCCTTATTGTTAATTCTGCCGAAAAAATCCTCTGTTGATTTTTTTTGAGAGGCACAGGAGACCCCTTGGGAGCTGTTCTAGCGGCTTGTCAAAGCAACGTTTCCAGCAGAATCACTGTTCGGCTCTGACATGCAGCTCCATTTCGCCGATTTTCTCGATGCGCCCTCTGAGATGGTCGCCGTCGTTCAGCTTACTCACACCCGCAGGGGTTCCAGTGGTGATCAGATCGCCGGGCCGCAGCGTCAAGCAGCTTGACAGAAAACGGATATGCTCGCGAAGGCCACAGATCATATCACTGGTGTGAGCGGTCATCGCTTCTTTGCCGTTTTGCTCAACCTTGATGAAGAGATTTTGCGGCTCCTCGACCTCATCACGGGTAACGATCCAGGGTCCAAGCGCGGTGAATGTGTCGAATCCTTTGCGAATGTTGCGAGTGTTTTGCATCCCTTTGCCCCACGGATCGCGCTGGCTGATGTCCCAACAGATCGTATAGCCAAAAACATAGTCCAGCGCCTTGTCTTCGCTCACGTAACGGGCTTTCTTGCCGATGACCGCGCACAGTTCGCATTCGAAATCGACCAGCTTGGAAACCTTCGGCAGAATGATCGTATCTCCCGGGCCAATGATCGACGAAGTCGGCTTGAGAAAAAACTCCGCCATCAGTTCATCCTTGCTCTTGTTTTCCCGGCCCGCGCTTCCCATACGCGTGATCATCTCCGCCTGGTGGGCGCGATAATTGGCAGCCGCCGCCCAGAGTGAGCCGGGATTATGTATGGGCGCCAGCAGCTTCACAGACTTGAGTGGAACGGCTCCGCTTCCTCGTGCTGCGTCGCGGGCGGACTCGATGGCCGCCGGATTGTTGGCGAGCGCGTCGATCACTTCCAGCATCGTATAACCGCTTCGCACATGACCTGCTTTTACCAAGGAGTCGCCAATGGGGTAGACCTTGTCATCCACCACCACGCCGGCTTGATTCGAATCATAATGACAGATTTTCATGATCAGCTCTCCGATCCGCGGCTTCGTCGATTGCCCTCTCATACCTGAAGGGATCGGCAAAGTCCAATCTGGAGAGTTCGAGGTTCGACGCTCGAGGTTCAATGTCCGGGAATTTAACCGCAAGACAAAGAAAATGCAATTTTCACCGCAGAGAACCTAGCGCGGCAGAGCCGCAACCAAAGGCAAACGGAGACCTCACCACGAAGTGTTTCATGATCTTACGCTCGCCCACAGAGAATGAAAGATCCAGCTTCAAGACAGTCCGTCATTCCCGCATGCTTTTGGCGGGAATCGAGCCCCTCGATACGCCACCGAAACGTGGCTACTCGGGGAACCGGAAATAAAGAGGCCGCCCGCCCTGAGTAGACCGCAAGGTCGTATCGAAGGGGGATGACGTCTTTGATAGTAGCCCTTTCCACTCTGCGACCTCAGTTTTCAAAGGAGGTCGTCGAAGAGCACGAAGGAAGAAAGTATTTTCGGAAACTCTTTATCCGAACTTCGTGTCCTTCGTGTGCTTCGTGGTGTGATCTTTGCGGTTAAATTCTACTTTTCTTACTTCGCGCCCTTTGCGAACTTTGCGCGAGATACTCCGATTTGACTCCGGAGTCGCTGCAGTGGGGGTGGCAAGATCTACTTAAATTCCGGCATGACGCGCTCGGCGAACAACTGTATGTTCTTGAGCGCCATGTCCTGTGGCATGCCACCAAAATGAAAAGTGCCTGAGATTGTCGTGAGCCCCACTTCCTCGCGCCATTTGTGAATTGTATCGATACAGCGCTGCGGGTCGCCCGCAATGACAAACCCCTCGCTTAGTTGCGTCCTGGCGTCCCGCACCGTCAGCAGCCCCATCTCTTTGCGGTCCGGATCGGCCGCTTTGTGGACATCCACATAATTCGCCATATAAGCTGCGGCTTCATCCATCGCGTCATCTAAACTGCTGGACACATAGATATGAAACTTGCCCAGGACTTCCGTCTGAGTAAAATCATGGCCGGCATCCGCGAGTGCCTTGCGATACGTCTTAACCAGGCCGGGAAGTACGTGAGGATCGCGATAGAGATACGGTAGCGTCATCAGATGAAACCCGTTTTGGCCGGCCCAGCGAAATGAATCCTCGCTGCGAGCGCATCCAACCCAGATCGGCGGATGCGGGCGCTGCACCGGTTTCGGCAGTACAGGTATGTTCTCGTAGGTAAAAAACTCCCCTTTAAAATTGACCCGCTTGTTAGACCAGGCCTGGCGGATGACTTCGACGCCTTCATACAGTCGCCCGGTGGACTCCTCCTGTTTCACCCCGGCCTTTCTGTATTCGTGAGCTTCGCTCCCCTTTCCGACGCCGAATTCCAGCCGCCCGTTCGAAATGACATCGACCATGGCGTACGATTCCGCAACGTCCAGCGGGTTGTGCAATGGCAAGACACTGATCGCAACTCCAAGCCGAATTCGTCTCGTCGTGCGCGCGATCGCCGACATGAAAGTAGGCGGGTGAGGTAACGTACCGCCGTATTCCGCAAAGTGATGTTCGGTGACCCAGGCGTGATCGAGACCCAGCCGATCCATTTCCTCGATCTGCGCGAATATGCGCTGGTAAAGCTCCCCGACGGGTCCGTCAAGATCAGGCACATAAGTAGGTAAATAATGAGCGCCAAACTTCATTGCGTTTCGTTCCATGAACGTGTTTTCCATATTTCCTTGTTGGCCCACTCAAAATAGGGAACGAGGTGAGGGTTGTCAACGCCTTCGGCACGCGGTTTTTTTCGCTCTCCCAAACACCAAAACCTTCAACATCTTATGGCACTTTACGTTTGACTCCCAAGCCTATCCCTTCCGGCACTCTGATACAGCCGTTCTTCACTTCGAGACCCACAAACGGATCACCAGAGATCACTTCGAATTCGCCCAGTTCTGCGAGCGGGGCGATGCCTGGGGTGCTGGCGGCCAGATGTATTGCGGCCGCATCGCCGACCATAGTTCCGGCGGTGTTCGATAACGCGCAGCGGATGCCATTTAACTGGCATAGCTCGACTATCCTTCTAACCTCATGGATGCCGCCGATTTTTTGGATCCCTGTGTTGATGGCATCGACCATACGGTTTTTGATGAGAACATAGGCGTCATCGAGCGTGCGCACCGACTGATCGGCTTCAATTTTAACGGGTGAGTGTCGCTTGACTTCCCATAGAACATCGAACTGGTTGCGCGGCACGGGCTGCTCAAATATCTCCACGCCGTGATCCGCCAGCCCCTTTGCCAATCGAATCGCGTTCTGAGCGTCGTAGGCTTCGTTGGCATCCACTTTCATAAAAACGTTCTCGCCGACCCTCGCGCGCACCGCCGCGACGCGTTGTAGATCGAGCTGGACATTGCCACTCATCTTTAATTTTAAGGCCATCCCTTGACCGGCGCATTGTTTCGCCTCCTCTGCCATGGCTTCAGGATCGTCGACACTAACCATCTTGATCACCCTGATTTCGGTTCGGTATCGCCCGCCCAACAAGAGATAAAGAGGCGCCCGCAGGTTCCTGCCCAACGCATCATAAAGCGCGACGTCGAGCGCGGCTTTAGCTCTTGGATTACCGGCAATCATCCTGTCGATTTCGACCCGGAGCCGTACCAGCTCTTGAAGATCCTTCCCCAATATTTTCGGCTTGATCACTCCCTCCACCGCGTAACGCGCCGACTCCGGTGTTTCTCCGGTGCGTGGAAAAAGTTCACTGTAGCCGTAGCCCACCGCGCCAGCGCTAATCACTTCAACGAGGATCCCGCGCGCCACAACGAACTTGTTCGTCGCCGTGATGAGCGGCTTTCTGTACGGCATCTCGATAATAGTGGTCGCGATGTGCTCGATCTTCACCGGCGCCTCCTCGGTTGCGATGTCGGCTGGTCCTAAACGGCGATTAGCGATGAGCTAGAACGTTTAGGTTCAGTATTGTTCAAAGTTCAATGTTCAAGGTGTGAACGTTGAACCTGGAAGCTCTGAAAGAGTGACGTTCTAGAAACCTTGTATCTCGATCGGCGTCACCAGTAAGTAATCAGGAGTGTCCTGGCTGATCGATAGCACAAACGTCGGGCGGAGGGTAAGGCTTATATCTGGTAACTTACATCTTGGATACGAAGGCTCCCTTATAGGCTTCCTTGTCTCT
>CAYPHJ010000115.1:1591-13953 GCA_964410485.1 uncultured Syntrophobacteraceae bacterium | reverse complement strand
GAAAGCCATGTTGCGGCGCTCACGCACCGTCGGCGTCAAAACCATTGCCATCCTGTTGGCGCTTGCCAGCCCGGCTATAACACAGACGAGGATTTCACTGGCCAACGATATCGCGAAGCTAAAGAAACTCCCGCTGGAGGAACTGCTCAACATCGAAGTTACCACGGTGGCCAGACGCCCTGAGCGCCTCGTCCGCACACCCTCGGCCATCCAGGTCATCACGGAAGGCGAGATTCGCCGCTCCGGCGCATCGAGCTTACCCGAAGTATTGCGCTTGGCCACCAATCTTCACGTTGCCCAGATCGATTCCAGCCGGTGGGCTATCAGCGCGCGCGGCTTTAACGCGGCCACGGCCAACAAGCTGCTCGTGTTGATCGACGGCCGTATCGTTTATACACCGCTTTTCTCCGGTGTTTTTTGGGACGTCCAGAACGTCATGCTCGAAGACATTGATCGGATCGAAGTCATTAGCGGCCCGGGGGCAACGCTGTGGGGATCCAATGCAGTCAATGGGGTGATCAACGTGATCACGAAGAACGCCCGCGACACTCAAGGCGGGCTTTTGAGCGGCGGTGCAGGGTCATTTCTCCGAGGCTTCGGCAATGCCCGCTATGGGAGCAGAATTGGCGAAGACGTCTATATGCGTGTCTACGGCATGGGCTTTGATCGCGGCAACACGCTCTTTGCGGATGGGCGGAGAGCACGGAATAGCTGGTTCATTGGCCAGGGCGGATTTCGCGCCGACTGGTTGCCGGCCGATGGCAGGCGGACCACTTTCCAGGGAAACTTCTATGGCGGCGACGTCGGGCAGGTAGCGCCCGGTGATGTCACGGTGAACGGCCAAAACCTGCTTGGCCGATGGATCCAGCCGCTTGGGCCAGATTCCGACCTAACGTTTCAGCTCTATTGGGACCGCACCTGGCGGCGCATCCCTGGCTCTATCGCTGAAGACTTGAACACTTACAACGTCGAGTTTCAGCACCGGTTGCCTTGGGGCGAGCGCCACAGGTTTTTGTGGGGCGGAGGCTATCGGCTGATGCAGGATAGGGTGGTCAATACCCCTGCGATTGCCTTTCTACCGGCACGGCGCGACCTGCACCTCTTCAGCGGTTTTGTCCAGGATGAAATCATGGTGCTGCAAAACGAACTGTTTGTCACGATCGGGTCGCGATTCGAGCACAACGATTACTCCGGCTTCGAATTTCAGCCCACTCTGAGAATGGCCTGGATACCCGTCGAGAATCACACACTCTGGGGGGCGGTGTCCCGGGCGGTGCGCGCACCGAGCCGTATCGATACCGAAGTGTTCGCGCCCGCCACACCGCCTTTCACCCTGCGCGGCGGCGGAAACCGGTTCGATTCGGAAAAACTCATGGCCTACGAATTGGGTTATCGCGCCGAGTTAATCCCACAGCTCGCCGTCTCAGTCTCAGGTTTTTTTCACGACTATGACGACATCCGGAGCGTCGAGCCGATTGCCGGCGCCCCGGGGCAAACCATCATCCTCAATCGGCTGCGCGCCAGAACCCACGGCGCGGAGTTTTCGGCCACCTGGCGGCCGCTAGATTGGTGGGGGCTTCGTGGCGGCTATACTTATTTCAAGAAAAGAATTCTTCTCGACCGTAGCCAGGACATCAATCGTGGTCGCGCCGAAGGAAACGACCCGCAACATCAATTTCTCCTGCAATCGATGCTGAACTTACCGGCAAATTTCGAGCTCGATTCGGTGCTTCGTTTTGTCGACACTCTCAACCAGCGGGGACCCACCGTGCCCAGTTATTTCGAGCTGGATTTGCGCCTGGCTTGGCATCCCACGCCAAACTGGGAAATTGCGCTTGTCGGCCAAAACCTCTTGCACAAAAGACATCCGGAGTTTGGCGCCCCGGCGACTCGCCAGGAAATCCCGCGCAGCATTTACGGCAAGCTGACATGGAGGTTCGGGACGGGCAAATGAACGGGACGCGAATCTGCTATAAACCTGCCACCGGCTGCTGCTTTCCTGGACAGGGACCAGGCAGTTGGCGCCGGCCAATCGGCGCCTGGCTCGTGTTCTTGCTCGTGCTTCATGCGCCGGTTGCGGCTGGTTTTGCGCAAATCTCCAGGGAATACCAACTCAAGGCCGTGTTACTCTGGCGCCTGGCCCAGTTCACGCAGTGGCCGAGCGATGCGTTTGCAAGTCCTGAAAGCCCAATCGCCATCTGCGTGTTGGGAGAAAATCCTTTCGGCGATGCGATCGACGCGGCTGCATACGGTGAAACGGCACAGGGCCGGCCGCTGGTTGTGCAACGCCATCGCAGTATTGATCAAACAAAAATGTGTCATATTCTTTTCATCAGCGCTCCTGTTGCGCGCCAGGTTAAAGAGCTTACCGCCGCACTTGCCGGCAGGAGCATTTTGACTGTCACGGATGCTGAGGCCACGGGCCCTTCTTACACGGGCATGGTTCAGTTCATGACCGAGCAGAACAAGATCAAGCTTGTGATCAACCTCAAGGCGGTCACAGCGGCGCGGCTGGTGCTCGACTCGCGGCTGCTGCGCGTGGCCGACGTTGTTGGAGATACATAGTTGGAGATACAGCGGTAGTGGCACGCCGGCAGACTTCGATTAAGAAGCGCGTTCGAGCCGTCATCCTCGTCACTAGTGGCATTGTCCTACTGGTGGCAGTTGCCGCATTTGTGATCTATGACGCGATCAGCTTCAGAGAACGTCTCGTGCGCAATCTCTCCACTTTGGCGACGGTGATTGCCGACAATAGCGCTGCCCCGCTGGCCTTTAACAACCCGGAGATCGGCGAAGAGATCCTCGCTGCACTCAGAGCGGAGCCGGAAATCGTTGCAGCGGTTGTGTACGATAGCGAAGGAACGATATTTGCCAAATACCCAAGCACACTTTCGTCCAATCTACTGCCGGCCCGGCTATCGAGCAGCGGCCACGAATTCACAGATGGCGCACTGGTATTGTTCACGCCCGTCATCAAGGAGCAGAGGACGATCGGTACATTGTATCTGCGCTCTTCTCTGCGCGGTCTCTACCAGCAACTCTGGCGATTCGGCATTATTGCCGCGGCAGTTCTGAGTGCTTCACTGGCTGCGGCGTTCCTTCTCTCCATGCTCCTCCAAAGGCGTATTTCCGAACCGATCCTAGCACTGACGGAGACGGCGCAAAGCGTCTCGCGCAAGGGAGATTACTCCGTTCGCGCTCCCAAGCTTACAGAAGATGAAATCGGCATGCTTACCGATGCCTTCAATCGAATGCTCTCGGAAACTCAGGAACACGAGCGACACCTCGCCGAACAGGCCCGCCTGCTGGATTTAACGGTCGATGCGGTCCTGGTGCGCGATCTGCAGGATCGAATCACCTACTGGAACCGCGGCGCGGAAGAGATGTACGGCCATACGCGCGAAGAGGCGGTTGGCAAAGTGTCTCACGAGCTGCTGCGCACGGAGTTTACCGAACCGATAGACCAAATTAGCGACACACTCCAGCGCACGAATCGGTGGCACGGCGAATTGGTTCACACACGCAGGGATGGCGGCAAGATTTACGTCGCGAGCCGCTGGACACTCGACCGTGGCCCGCAACCGGAATACGCGCAGATCCTCGAAACCAATTCGGACATTACCGAGCGCAAAGCCTTCCAGACGGAACTGGAACGTCAAGTCAGGGAGCGCACCGCCGACCTGGAAAAGTCGCAGTCCGAGCTTTTGCTCAAGATCGAGGCGGAAAAGAAACTGGAACAACAGCTGCGCCAGGCCCAAAAGATGGAGAGTCTCGGCACCCTGGCTGGCGGGATCGCGCACGATTTCAACAATATTCTTAATATTATTGGGGGGTACGCCTCTCAGATCGTCCGGCGTGCAGGCGTGAACGACGAAATCTCTCAGAATCTGCAGGTCATCAATGAGCAAGTGGATCGCGGCGCCTCGGTGGTGCGCCAGCTTTTGACAACAGCAAGAGAAACCGAGACCCGGGTGACAACAGCCAATGCCAACGAGATCGTTTCAAAGCTAGCCGATTTGGTGAAGAATACTTTTCCCAGGACCATCAATGTCGGCGCCACGATTGAACCGACTCTGCCAAACATGCTGGCGGATCCGAATCAGATTACCCAGGCGCTGCTTAATATCTGCCTGAACGCTCGCGATGCGATGCCCGCGGGCGGGGACCTCGTACTTAGAACCGAACTGATTGCCGGAAAACACGTGCAAGAACAGTACGGCGAGGCCAAAGCGGAACGCTACGTGTGCATAGTCGTAACGGATACCGGCTCCGGAATAAGCGAAGATATTCGTACGCGGATCTTTGAACCGTTCTTCACAACAAAAGGGATCGGCAAAGGAACAGGCCTGGGCCTGGCAATGGCTTACGGAATAGTCAAGAGCCACGATGGCATCATTGATGTGGAAAGCGAACTCGGCCGCGGCAGCACGTTCCGCATTTATCTGCCTCTCCTGGCCTCGCAAGACGAGCGGAGCTAGGAGAATGTTCAAAGTTCAAGGTTCGGTTCAAAGGAAACGTTCGGTACTGTCATTCAACGCGAGACCCGAGACCCGAAACCCGAGACTGCAAAAGCCTTAAGGCTTTTGCCGCCACCCGATAAAGCTTATCTGGCGGCCCGTCTCCTTGCGCTCCCTGCGGTAGGAATAGAATTCGCTTGGCGTGCAACTCGTGCAGGGACCAAGCTGATGGATTTGCTCCATTGGTACGCCGGCGCTTTGCAGGATAGCAGCATTAAGTCCCTTTAAATCCACGAATGTCTTTCCGCTCCGTTCATGGACGAACGGCGTTGCCAGCTCTCCCCACCTTTCCATGAGAGGACGGGAGACGTCTTCCTTCACCTCATAGCAGCACGCGCCGATGGCTGGGCCCAAAGCAGCTTCGATGGAGCGAGGCTCTAAGCCATAGTGGTCCCTGAACGAGCGTACAGCTTTTGCGACGATTGCCGCCAGCGTGCCGCGCCAGCCCGCATGAACTGCGGCGACTACTCGATGTGCTGGAGCAACAAACAGTATCGGCACGCAATCGGCCGTCAGCACGCCGAGGTAGACTTCGCGTTCGGCGGTGTACATTCCGTCCGCCTCACCCGCCTCTTTGATATTCCTATCTTTCACCTCGATGACATTGTTACCGTGCACCTGCTTCATAGTAATGATCCGCGCGTCATGAATGCCGACGGCTTTCTTCATATCGCACATATTGTCCTTCACCACTGCCACATCGTCGCCGACGCGGAAAGAAAGATTCAGCCCGGCATAAGATCCGGTGCTGTGACCGCCTCGGCGCCCCAAGAAGCCATGAAGCAAACCAGGATAGGTTTCCCAGCGTGAGACTTTGAGCAAGTTAAGTTCCATGGGCTCAGTTTAGGTTCAAACGTTCCAAAGTTCAAAGGTCCCCATTCCCATCACCAGCGTAGGTTCAACGGTTCACAAGTTCAAACGTTTCCATCTCCTCGTCTCAACGGCTGGAACGATTGAAACCGCTGGAACGGTTTCCGTGGAAACGCAGGCTTCGGGAGGGGAGGACGTTTGAACCTTTGAACCTTGAACTTTGAACGTTTTTCTCTTGCCAGCCGCCCAAACGACTAGCCACGGCCGCCGCCTAAGTGCCAACCCTCCCATACGGGTGCGCTGCCTCCACTTTCGGTTACGCCGACAAGCTCTTCGCCCTTCTAGTCACATTTCGCTGGCTTGGGACGGGTACGGAAGCCGATGACGCTCCGGCTAACTCTGGCATCTCTCTTGCGCGCTCTTGCAATGAAGCAGCAGCAACTCTGCCCACGGTGATGTTGGGAAAATTCTTAGCGCCTGAGACCTTCTTTCAGTGAGGAAAACATAGTTCCGCTAGTCAGAACGGCAACTTGGGAAACGGTAACGTTTCCTGCAATTAAGAATTTTTTTGCAGATATAAGGATTTTCTCTTGCTAACTGGCTTGCTTCTCAATATTTTTGTTTGTGTAGGTTTGCTTTTTAGTTCTTTTGCTCATCTTCAACTCTGATTAAGGAGGAGAGAAATGGAAAGCTCGACCAGGGGCCACTACCGCGCGTATACCCCGCGACCTTTTCGTAAAGAAGAGCGCGACAAAGTTACCATTCTTTTCGGCGGACTTCACTGGAGAGCGGAGCGAGTTCTTCAGGGAATGTTTGAAAATCAAGGATATAAATCACAGGTTCTGCCAACAGCGACCAAAGAAGATCTCTCCACCGGGCGCGAGGTTGCAGACATAGGCCAGTGCTGCCCAACGAGCTTCGTTACAGGGAACCTCGCCAATTTCCTTCGCTCTGAAGCGACTCGGGTGGGCAAGCAAGAGGTTCTCGACAGGTACGTCTACTTAACTGCGGGCGCATGCGGCGCTTGCCGTTTCGGGCAGTACCATCAGAGTTACGAGCTGGCATTACAGAACACCGGCCTCGAAGCATTTCGTTTGTTTCTGATGGCGCAGGATAAATTGGACCAGGCAGCCGAGCACGGTGACGGCCTGCAAATTAACCTGCCGTTCACGCTCGGCGCTGCATGGGCAGTTCTGTGCACGGATGTTCTGCAGGACCTGGAATACCAGATACGGCCTTACGAAGTGGTGCCGGGGCAGACCGATCGGGTATCGAAGGAAGCTGTGGAGTACCTCTATGACGTGTTCCGCAACCGTCCTTACGCAGGAAAGAAATGGCGGCCTCTATTCTGGCATCTGACAACCAACTATTTCGTTAACGCTCTGCGCGAAGTCCACAGGATGTTTTCGACGATTGAGGTGGACCGGCTGCGAGTCAAACCTGTCGTTAAAATCACGGGCGAATTCTATCTCCAGACGGTGGAGGGTGAGCCCAACTATAACATTCACCGATGGTTGGAATCGGAAGGCGCAGAGGTCTACCCGGCAGCCATTGCCGTCTGGCTCGACTATTTAATGCGCCTGGGAGTCCAAGATCTGGAAGACTATGTCGGCATCCAGCGCAATACGCGCCTCAAAATAGCCGGCGTTAAGACCTTGCAACGACTCTTCCACTGGACCTACAACCGGCTGCGAGGGGCGCTGGGCGATCTCCCCCACAAGCTTCCCGACCAGCTTGAGCTGAGGCGTCTGGCTTCGCCCTACTTTCACAAGAAAATGTCCGGCGGTGAGGGAGATATGCTGATCGGCAAAGCCCTGTGGGCTTACCACAACAAGAAAGCGCACATGACTTGCGAGCTGTCACCATATTCTTGCCTGCCGAACACGATGAGCGTCGGCGCCATGGCGGGGGTGATCGGAAAACATCCCGATCTGCTTTATGCGCCGATTGAAATCAAAGGCGACGCCGAGGTTCACGCGCTGTCGCGCTGCCAGATGATTTTGACGGAAGCAAAGAAGCGGGCGCAGAAAGAATTTGAGGCCACGCTCGAGCGCACGGGTCTCACTATTGAAGAAGCGCGCGCCTATCTCGACGCGCATCCGGAAATGCAGAAGGCGACCTACCGGATCCCCCACGATGGAGTGGCGGGAACGGCGGCCAATCTGATCGTCCACGTTCGCGAAAGGATGGGTGCTCAATGATTGTCGGGATGGATGTGGGCTCCACCACGGTCAAAGCTCTCGCGGTGGAGAATGACAAGATTCTCTGGCAGGACTACCAGCGCCACAACACAAAGCAGGCGGAGAAAGTTCTCGACTTTCTCGGCCGAATCGAGTCCGAGTGCGCTCTCAAGCCGGGCAGAGACACGATCTTTTTCACCGGTTCCGGCGCCGGTTTTATCTCGCCCCTGGTTGGCGCCAAGTTTATTCAAGAGGTGGTCGCGGTGGCGGCGACGGTGGAAAGGCTGCATCCCGCCGTGAGCTTTGTTTCCGAGATCGGGGGTGAGGATATGAAGACGCTGTTCTTCACCCCCACGAGCGACGGCAAATCGAAGCAGGTCTACATGCAGTCCGCGTGCAGCGGCGGCACCGGAACGTTCATCGAGAAAACCGCGCGAAAACTGCAAATTCCGCCCGAAACCCTGTCCCAGATGGGCTACACCGGCTACACGCTCCACAAGATCAGCTCCAAATGCGGTATTTTCGCCGAAGCCGATGCAAATACGCTGGTAAAAGCCGGGGTGACGGTCGACGAGATCATTGCCAGCCTGTTCGAGGCCGTGGTGTATCAAAACCTGGCCACGCTCACGAAAGGCAATACCCCCCAGCCCGAGGTTCTCTTGCTTGGCGGACCCAATCTGTTTTTCAAAGGACTACAGGAAGCCTGGCGCCACCATTTGAAAAAGCTTTGGGAGCAGAGAAAAGTCACCTTGCCGGACGGCCAGGAACCGGAAGCGTTTATCCAGGTGCCGTCGGATGCACTTTATTATGCCTGCCTCGGATGTGTTGAGCTGGGAAAACAGGAACAAGAAGGCGTTGGCGTCTATCAGGGGACGGAGAAACTCAGGTGGTGGATCGAGGAAGGACAGCACGAGGCAAAAGCGAAGGACGGCGCCAAGGGGCTCATCACGGGCAAAACAGACCTGGAAAAGTTTTTAGACAAATACGGCGACCCCAAAAAGAGCCTCACGAATGGACATCAGAATGGGCATTCCGCCACTGGAGCCGCAGTTAATGGCGCCGCCACGGCGGGCCAGGCAACCCCGGTAGTTATTGGGTGTGACTTCGGCTCAACCACCGCCAAAGCCGTAGTGCTCTCGCCGGAAAAGGAGCTGCTGTTCAGCTGCTATGTGATGTCGAAGGGCAATCCCATCGAAGACGCGAAAGATCTTTTCCGTCAGCTCGGGGCGTCTGGATGGACCAACGTTGCGGGGCTCGCCCTGACCGGCTATGGCAAAGACCTTCTGAAGGACATTTTGGGCGCGGATATGGGAATCGTCGAAACCGTTGCTCATGCCACTGCGGCTTTGCACTTTTATCCCGATGCGGATGTCATCTGTGATGTCGGAGGCTGCGATGTCAAGATTATGATCCTGCGCCAGGGAACGGTGTCCGACTTTCGTTTAAATTCCCAATGCTCTTCCGGTAACGGCGCCTTTCTTCAGGGTGTGGCCGAACGCTACTCGATCCCTTTGGAAGAATATGCAGAAAAGGCTTTTCAGGCCAAAGCTATGCCGACGCTGGCAATGGGATGCGGGGTCTTTCTCCAGTCCGATATCGTCAACCAGCAGCGCAAGGGATGGGCCGCCGAAGAAATCATGGCTTCTCTCGCATCGGTGCTGCCGCTCAATGTCTGGATCTACGCCGGGCAGCTGCAAAACCTGCGCTCGGCGGGAAAAAAATTCGTCTTGCAAGGCGGCACCCACCGTAACCTGGCGGTCGTCAAGGCCCAAGTGGATTTCATCACGGGCAAAGTGCCAGAAGCGGAAATTGTTGTTCACCCCTACTCAGGGGAGGCTGGAGCTATCGGAGCAGCGCTTTGTGTTTTTGACTGGCAACAGAAGGGTCTCAACAGCGGCTTTCGGGGTTTTGAGGTCATCGAATCGCTCACCTATAACAGCACGAGCAATGACAAAACCGTCTGTCGCTGGTGCCCGGTCAACTGCAAGCGGGCCTTTATCGATGTGCAACTTCCGGACGCGAAGGGCCGTCCCTGGAGCAAACTACCGCTGCAGGAGGGCTGGCAGCGGGTGATCAGCGGCAATTCCTGTCCCAAGGGGTTAGTGGAGGATGTCAACGAGATGCGCGTTGTCAAAGCGCAACTGGAGGAGGTCAAACGTGTCCATCCTAACGTCGGTGAGCTGGTTCGCCAGGAAGCCTTCCGCCTCGCCTAAGCCCCAGCTCAACCTCCGGGTTGGCATTCCGAAGGTCCTTAACGTTTGGTCAACGCACCAGTTCTGGCTGGGTTTCTTTGCGGCGTTGGGAGTTGATCCTCTCAACATAGTCTTTTCTTCCGACACCTCCGAGGAGCAAAGCCGCCAGTTCGGCAAGGGCCGGGGCACGGTTGATTGCTGCTATCCGGTCAAATGTATTTCCGGACATTATGGGGAGCTTGTCTTTGGCCAGAGAAAAAAAATCGACATACTGTTCTCTCCGTTGATCTACTCGCTCCCGTCGTTCATGCTCGGCCATGTCGTTCAGACGCTCTCTTGCCCGCGGGTGATGGCCGGACCGGAAAATATCAAAGCGGGCTTTATCAAAGAAAAGGACGTCTTTGCGGAGAACGGCATTCACTATGTTTCGCCGTTCGTTTCTTTTGCCGAGCCCCTGATCTTGCCAAAACAACTTTACGAACCGCTCAAGGACGCCATTCCCGGGCTAACTCTGGAGCAGACAAAAAACGCCATTAACGAAGGTTTCCGCACGCTCGATGCGTTCAATCAAAGAATGCGTCAGAAGGCGCGCGACGTGCTCACAGATTGCGCCAGCGAAAACAAGCCGTGCCTTCTCGTTATCGCCCGTCCCTATCACATGGACACTGGCATTGGCCATGAAATCGAAGTGGACCTACAGGCTTATGGCTATCCGGTTCTTTGGGCACAGTATTTGCCGATCGACGCGGATCTGATGAGCTGGGCGTTCGCAGACGATCTGCGCCGCGGCATCATCCGGTCACCATTCGATATCTCCGATGTATGGCCATCATCCTACAGCTCGAACACTAACGAGATCCTTTGGGGTGCCAAATTGGCCGCGCGCGTGCCGTGGATCGCCTGCGTCATCCGGCTGGCCAGTTATGAGTGCGGCATGGATCAACCGACTTATACGCCGGTGCAGCAAATCGTCGAACGATCCGGTACGTTGTTTTTCTCTTTCCAGGAGCTGGATTCCACCAAACCAGCCGGCTCGGTGAAGATCCGCGTGGAAACCATCGCTCATTACCTGGAAAAATATGCGACGGCGATCATCGAAAAGAAAAAGGCCGTGATGGCGCCCGGCTGCCCTCTCAGCGTCACCACGCAGCCGGCCGAATCCTCGGTCCCGAGTCTCGAGTCCGGGGTCTCGGGTTCCCCCGTGTAGTTTCTGAGTTTCTGGTTGTCGTTCCTTTTTGTTCGGGTCTAAGCTCTCGAGTTTCTCGAACGGTTCCTCGCCTCATCGTAGAGCAGCGGCGACGAATCATGAAGCCCTTCTGGGCCAAATGGCAACCTCTGCGCTCAGATCGCATATGACAAATCTTAGATCTCAGAGGCCCTTTTTTTTGAAATCTGAAATCTGCAATTTGAAATTCCTCGCGGAGCGAGGACTGTCCCACGTGTCGGTCATTTCACGCCGGCGGGCCGCTTTGCGGCAGGCCAATCGCTCAAAAATTTCATTTAGAATTACAGTTGCTTGCCAACCGGGCCGAAGGCGCAGAGTTGTTGCTGTCACTGGCCCCGCTATTGCACATCTCGGACAGACAGAAATGTCGATCAAGACATTCATACCGAGACCGCGCGGGAGAAAGAACGTCCTTATCGTCAACTGTTATCTTGACGACTCGCGGCAGTCGATTGCGCGAACACACAAGATTCCGCCCGCCATGGGCCCGGTTTATCTAGCGGGGGCCTTTTCACCTAATCTTTGCGAAGTTCGGCTTTACAACGAACAATCCTCCGGGCCGCTGGAGGATGAAAAGCTCCTGGGATGGCCGGACATGCTTGTCTTTACCGGCGTCAATACATCGTTAGACAGGATGAAGCAGTTAACGGCGTATGGCCGCACGAAAAACCCGCGACTCATCACCGTCGCCGGCGGGCCGCCAATTCGGGCGCTACCGCGCTACTCGTCACGTTTTTTTGATTACTGCTGCACCGGCGATATCGAACAGCTCCAGGAGGTAATCAGGGACGCGTTTGGCAAAGAATATGCGACCGATGAAATGACTCCCCGGTTCGATCTCGCCAATTGGATCGGCAAAATTGGCTACGCGGAGTCGACGCGGTATTGCAACTTTCATTGCGCATTTTGCTCTTTGACGGGCGAAGGAAGAAGTTATCGCAGGTATTCGCTCGATTACACGCGTCGACAAATCGTCGCGCTGGGCAAGCGAAAATACTTGTTCTTCATTGACAACAATTTCTACGGCAATGACAGAAATCATTTTCTGGCGCGCCTCGAGCTGCTGCGCGAAATGCGCGCGCAAGGCTACTTCGAGAGTTGGGGGGCGCTGGTCACCAATGATTTTTTTTTCAAGGAGGAAAATCTAAAGCGGGCCAGAGAGTCGGGGTGCTCCGCCCTGTTCAGCGGGGTCGAGTCGTTTGATTCACAGTGGCTTCGCAGCGTCCAAAAAACGCAGAACACGACCGCGCCTCAAGTGGAAATGATCCGCAAGTGCCTGGAGCATGGCATCGTATTTCTCTATGGCCTCATTCTCGATCCGGGGTCCCGCCCCCTCAGGGATCTTCGTCGCGAGCTCGAGTTCATCACCACAACGCCGGAGATCACACTTCCCAGCTTCGTGACTCTGGCGATTCCGTTGCTCGGCACGCCCTATTTT
>CAYPHJ010000115.1:0-1491 GCA_964410485.1 uncultured Syntrophobacteraceae bacterium | reverse complement strand
CTATTTCGCGTCGACTCGCGCTACGAAAGCTACTTCAAACCGACGATGCTAACCGATATTCGCGGCCAGCTTTCAAGCGACCTGGCCGACGACTTGGGCCACCCGCAAAAAACCCGCAAACGATTCCACGGCTGACTTTTAGTTCTTACCGCGGCTGATTAGGCCACCACTCCTATCCTTGCAGGCAAGAGCCGGCAGATAGTCGAAATCCGATACTCGGCAAATGCTGGCTGAATCTGAAGCTAATACTCACCCCGGCAAACGAGAAAGCCTGCCAAGCTCTCTGAACAACTCTTTTACCTGGCTGCCTTAACGCTTAGACATCTGATCCTTTCAGACATGATCACGTCGTAAGTTGTCTTGATAGTTGCTTTATGAATTTCACCGCTTACTCGTGGCCGGCCGACAGCAATCTTCTTTCACTCTGCTGGCACAGCAGTTGCTCTCCCGGATCAAACAGGGGGGCCAAATGAAGCCAACTTCTTGCTCAATGCTCGCTCTCTTTGCAATAGGCATGATGTTAGCCGGCTGCGCCAGCTATGCTCCGAGCCTGGTGAAATTGAACCCGAGCGGCTCTAAAGTGACAAAGATGTCTAAGGGAGACTTAACAGTCCACGTCGAGGAGTACGCCACACCCGAAAAATCCCAAAGAGCCTTCGACACAGACCTGGCTAATGAGCGTGTGTTGCCCCTACTCATCGTCGTCGAGAACCATGGCCAGCAGTCCTACGACATCAGGGTGGCGGAAATGGCTGTCCGCGGAAGCCAGCCGCTACGCGCTCTTGCACCCGAGGAGGCGGCTGGGAAAGCGGGACGAAGCGCCGTTGGTCGGGCGATAGGCTGGAGTCTAATCGTTCCGATCGTCGCTATCCCGGTAGCCGTAGCAGCGTCGGCAATGCACACCAGCAACGCCAACCAACAGATCGTTCAAGACTTTACTGCCAAAGCCTTCGTTGATGGTGAGCTTACGGCCAACAAAGAGCGATCGGGATTTGTTTTCTTTGAGGTGCAAGAAAACACCGAACAGGAACTCACCGGGCTAACTTTTGAGATGACGGCGAAAAAGGCATCGAATGGTGAAATGGTGCAGCTCGCCGTGCCGCTGCCCAAGGTAAGGTTCCCAGTGGCCCCAGAGCCGGACGAGGACTCTCCAGCGGCCGACTTCCCAGGAGCCGTCAGACGCAGGTAGAGCGCTGACATTCCTCGCAGCGCCTATTGCGGTTATGGCTGGTCCGGTAGGCTTCGGCGATGGACTTGTACGTTGACTGTAGCACATGGGACGCGAAGTCTACGTGAGTCGGCATGAGTTGAAGAACCGGCTGGAAACATGAGGCACGTTCCCATCGTCATTGTTCTGTTATTGTCCACGGGATGTGTCATCCCTACATGGGAGATGAGCTTGGTCAATTCAAACCTCGAACTTTTTGATGAAAAGCGTCTGGCATTCCTACAACCGGGACGGACCACGGAACAAGAAGTTGTGAAAAATCT
>CAYPHJ010000114.1:0-14047 GCA_964410485.1 uncultured Syntrophobacteraceae bacterium | reverse complement strand
GTTCGACGGTGTCGATGGCTTTTTTTTGCGATTAACCATGAATAATCCGGGCTAGGCATCAAGAATCACAAGTTTCGGCACAGAACGCAATCGTAGCCCGACCACCCTCTGGGGGTGGCGGGATGCTTTTGGTTTTCACAGTACACGTGTTATTGTGTGGCCGCGATTTCCGGCCGACTTGTGGAGCAGCTAATTCAACAATACGCGGATCACCTCCGCGCAGAGCGCTCTGTCTCAGCCCATACGCTGCGAAACTATTCGAGCGATCTGGCGCAGTTTCAACGCTTTCTTGTTGAACGGAAGCTTTCTTTGACTCCGGCCAAGACCGTGGACGTGCACAAGATCGACATTCACATCCTGCGCGCCTATTTGGCCTTTTTGACCAAGAGCAGAAAAAAAAGCTCCGTTGCGAGGAAGCTGGCAGCGCTCAAAGGATTCTTTCGTTATCTGGCTGCCAAGCGCCACATCGACAGGGACCCTTCTCTTCTGATCCACACGCCGAAGCAGGAAAAGCCGTTGCCTTTGTTCCTTTCAGTTGACGACGTTTTTAGTCTGCTGGGCGGCATCAAGCCCGCGACTTCCCTGGCTATCCGTGACCGAGCGATCCTGGAGTTCTTTTATTCCACGGGTGTTCGTGTGAGCGAGCTTGTCGGTCTCAACTGGAGTGACATTGATATTGCTCTAGGCATCGTTCGAGTTCTCGGCAAAGGCGCAAAGGAGCGGATCGTGCCTGTCGGGGAGATCGCCCTCGACTCGCTTCAGCAATACGGTGGAGAGGTGCGCAAAAAATGGCACCTGGCTTGCCGGGGGGCCAACCCGGTGTTTTTGAACAATCGCGGCTCCCGGATCACGACCCGCAGTGTGGGGCGCCTGCTGGAGAAACATTTGCGTGAGCTGGGGATCCCCACGCGCATCGGACCGCATGGGCTGCGCCATACGTTTGCAACACATTTGCTCAACAATGGCGCCGATCTGAGAGTGATTCAGGAGTTGTTGGGTCACGCGAGCTTGTCCACCACGCAGCGCTACACGCATTTGAATCTCGATCATCTTACAGCGGTCTACGATAAGGCGCACCCGCGGGCGCGTTAAAGAACAACGGCCACATTACCGAGGTTGCTTTAGGTTCGTGGCGGGGTAACCTGCGTTAGCCTCAGATCGCGCTAGAAAGAGGGTAGGGGCCTAGAAAACCTGTAATTCCCCTTCGCAGGGAGTTTAAGGTAAGGTTTAAAGGGGAGAGGCATGGAAGGCCCGTTTGAAATCAAGCCAAAATCAATCTAAGAATTCAACATGTTTCATGGCACGACAATATTGGCGCTTCGGCACGGGGGGAAAGTGGTGATGGTAGGCGACGGGCAGGTGAGCCTGGGGCAGACGGTCGTCAAGCATGGCGCGCGCAAAGTGCGCAAACTCTACCATGACCGCGTGATCGCCGGCTTTGCGGGAGCCACTGCCGATGCTTTTACGCTTTTCGAGAAGTTTGAAGCCAAGCTGGAGCAGTTTAACGGCAATCTCAAACGGGCAGCCGTGGAACTGGCGAAAGACTGGCGTACGGACCGCGTTCTGCGCCGGCTGGAGGCTCTTTTGCTGGTGGCCGATGTCACCGACTTGCTCGTTATCTCCGGTGCGGGGGATGTCGTCGAACCCGATGACCAAGTGGTCGCCATCGGATCGGGAGGGAATTATGCCCTGGCGGCGGCCCGCGCACTGGTGAAACACACTCAGCTGGATGCCCGCTCGATTGCCACCGAAGCCATGCGAGTGGCCGCGGAAATTTGTGTTTACACCAACGATCAGATCACGTTCGAGGAGTTGCCGTAAGAAACTGGAGTACTGGAGTGGTGGAGTCATGGAGTGATGATTCAGAACCCAATACTCCGAGCACTCCGATACGCCGGATCGCTTGCCGGGAGCAAGAGGTCGCGGGGATTCATCTCCATGGAGAGATTTAGCCGAAAGGCCGGCGAGGTTGTGAAATTGCATAATGTGCGAGCATTCTGTATTTTCCACTTTACATCCACGGGCTCGCGAGGGACGCTCTTCATATGATGCATGATCCTAGAAAAGACATAAGTACTGAAGTCCGAGCCGGCTCACCGGCTCCGGTGATGACGCCGCGCGAAATCGTCTCCGAGCTGGATCGATACATCGTTGGTCAAAAAGAGGCGAAGCGGGCCGTAGCCATTGCCCTGCGCAACCGCTGGCGGCGTCAGCTCGTGCCTGATGATTTGCGCGAGGAAATCGTGCCGAAGAACATCATCATGATCGGACCGACGGGCGTTGGAAAAACGGAGATCTCGCGGCGGCTCGCCAAACTGGCACAAGCGCCGTTCATCAAAGTCGAAGCCTCCAAGTTCACCGAAGTAGGGTATGTCGGGCGTGACGTGGAATCCATTATCCGGGACCTGACCGATCTCGCCGTCAACATGGTCAAACAGGAAGAAAAACAAAAAGTTGAGATTAAAGCTCGGGACATCGCCGAAGAACGAATCTTGGATCTTTTGCTGCCCGGCGGTGCCACGGAACAGCCGAACGGCGAGTCGATCGACAGCGCGCGCCTTCAAGGCACCCGAGAAAAGCTCAAAAAAATGCTGCGTGACGGCAAGCTCGACGAGCGGTTTGTGGACGTCGAGATTACTCAGTCGGCTATGCCGATGATCGAAGTGCTGACGCCACAGGGAATGGAAGGCATGGAGTTCAACCTGAAGGAAATGTTTTCGAACCTTCTCCCCAAAAAGACAAAAAAGAAGACGGTGAAGATTCCCGAGGCGATGGAAATTCTTACGCAGGAAGAGGCGGCCAAGCTGGTGGATATGGACACCGTAACCGGCGAGGCGATCCGCCGGGTGGAGCAATCGGGAATAGTATTTCTAGACGAAATCGACAAGATTGCTGGCCGCGAATCGACCCATGGGCCGGACGTCTCACGTGAAGGCGTGCAGCGCGATTTGCTGCCAATCGTGGAAGGCTCGACGGTGAACACAAAGTACGGGATGGTGAAAACCGATCACATTTTGTTCATTGCGTCGGGCGCTTTTCATAGCGTGAAACCCTCGGACTTGATTCCCGAATTTCAGGGGCGATTTCCCATACGCGTCGAGCTCAGCTCGTTGGGTCAGGAGGATTTCGTCCGGATTTTGACCGAACCGAAAAACGCGCTCGTCAAGCAATACGCCGCGCTGCTCGCGACCGAGGATATTCACCTCGGCTTCGGCGATGATGCGGTCCGTGAGATCGCTCGCATGGCCGCAGAGGTGAACGAGCGCACGGAAAACATCGGCGCCCGAAGGCTGCATACGATTCTGGAGCGGTTGCTCGATGATATCTCCTTCGCCGCGCCGGAAATGCAAGGGAAAGATGTGGCGATCGATGCGCAGTATGTTCGCGAACGACTGATGCCGATCTTGAAGGATGAGGATCTGTCGCGCTATATCCTCTAACAGCCCACGTCACGGTTGAGAGCCTGCAAGGGCCAGGGACGCCGTTCATGGAAAATTTCATTGGCAAGGCCGAGATCTTGATGGAAGCGCTGCCTTACATTCGGCGCTTTTACGGTAAGACTTTCGTAATCAAGTACGGCGGCAACGCCATGATCGACGAGGAACTCAAGACGAGCTTTGCTCAGGATGTCGTGCTGCTCAAGTATGTCGGCATCAATCCGGTGGTTGTTCACGGTGGCGGACCGCAGATCGACCAAGTGCTCGACAGGATGGGGATCACCAGTCGCTATGTCCGCGGCATGAGAGTCACCGATCCGGAAACTATCGACATCATTGAAATGGTGCTTGTGGGCAAGGTCAACAAAGAGATCGTTAACTTGATCAACCAACATGGCGGCATGGCCGTGGGCCTGAGCGGCAAGGATGGGGGGCTGATCCTGGCGCGCAAGATGAGCGTTACCGTAGCGGGAAACGGAGCACCGCCCGAAATTATCGATATCGGCATGGTGGGCGAGATCATCGGGATCAACCCCTTGGTCATTAATTCGCTGGACGAGAACAAATTTATTCCAGTTATTGCCCCGGTGGGGGTAGGTGAAGCGGGAGAAACCTATAACATTAACGCCGATCTGGTGGCCGGGGAAGTCGCCGAAGCGCTCAATGCGGAAAAATTGATTTTGCTTACCGACGTGGAAGGCGTCAAAGACAAGAAGGGCGATCTCTTGAGCACGCTCAAGGTCAACCAGGCCCGCAAGCTCATCCAGGAGGGTGTGGTCGGCTCGGGCATGATTCCCAAAGTGGAATGCTGCATTGATGCTCTTAAGGGCGGGGTCGGCAAGACGCATATCATCGACGGCCGGGTGAAACACGCCGTCTTGTTGGAGATCTTTACCAAAGAAGGAGTGGGGACCGAGGTGGTGAGAAAGTAGTTCATGAACAATCGCGATGTTGTTAAGGTCACCGATCACTATGTTGCCCGGACTTACGCGCGCTCACCGATCGCATTGGTTCGCGGTAAGGGTACGCGCGTGTGGGATGCCGATGGCAAAGAGTACCTGGATTTTCTAGCGGGCATCGCCGTCAACAGCCTGGGGCATTGCCACCCGGCTGTTGTGCGCGCCATCCAGCAACAATCGCGCAAGTTACTGCACGTCTCCAATCTTTACCATATTGTGCCGCAGTCCGAATTGGCCCGCGAGCTCTGCCGTCGCTCTTTTGCGGACCGCGTTTTTTTCTGCAATAGCGGTGCGGAAGCCAATGAGGCAGCCATTAAGTTGGCGCGGCGCTACGGCGGCGAGCATCTGGGCGGTAGATACGAAATCCTGTCCACGCACAATTCTTTTCATGGCAGGACGCTCGCGACGCTGACAGCTACGGGACAGGAAAAGGTGCGGGCGGGCTACGATCCGCTCCCCTCTGGGTTTCGCCAAATACCCTTTAACGACTTACAAGCCGCCGAGGAGGCCGTTGATCCGAATAAGACAGTTGGCTTCCTGGTCGAGCCGATCCAAGCCGAAGGCGGTATTAACGTGGCCGACGGTGAATATTTGCGCGGTTTGCGTGAACTATGTGACCGGCGGGGCCTGTTGCTGATTTTTGACGAGGTCCAGACGGGCATGGGGCGGACGGGAAAACTCTTTGGCTACGAGCACTATGGCGTCAAACCTGACATCATGACGCTTGCAAAGGCGCTCGGCGGCGGTTTGCCGCTCGGGGCCATGCTGGCCCGTGAAACGGTAGCTGAGAGTTTCACACCCGGCAGTCACGCTTCGACTTTCGGCGGCAATCCGCTGGCATGCAGCGCCGGCTTGGCGGTGGTGAAAACTCTTTTGCAGGGTGGCGTCCTGAAAAACTGCGGGAAGATGGAGAAGGTTTTTGTCAGCGGGCTTGAGCGATTACAAAATCAGTTTTCTTTTGTGCGCGGTATTCGCGGTCGAGGTTTGCTCCTCGGGCTTGAGCTCGAAATGGACGGCGCCAAGATCGCCGAGGCGTGCATGAAGGAAGGGCTTCTACTCAATTGCACTGCGTCCAGGGTCCTCCGTTTTGCGCCGCCGCTGACGATCACGCAAAAAGAAATCGGCCGTGGCCTGGCCATCCTCGAAAAAGTGCTTGCGCGGCAATAGCCGCCAGAGCCGTCTCTCGTATCATGAACAAACGCGACCTGTTGAGCTTCGAGGGCTGGAGCCCAGATGAATTCATGGCCATTCTGCGCCTCGCGCAGGATCTCAAGCGTCAACAGAAGCATCAGCGGGAGCACCGGCTTCTCGGGGGCAAAGGCTTAGCTATGTTATTCGAGAAACCAAGCCTGCGCACGCGAGTGACCTTTGAAATCGGCATGCTTCAACTCGGTGGGCATGTCGTGTTTTTGGCTCCCGGCGAAGTCCAGTTGGGGGTGCGCGAAACGCCGGCGGATTGCGCGCGCAGCTTGAGCCGGTGGGTGGATCTCGTTGTCGTGCGCACGTTTGCCCAGGCGACTTTGGAAGAGATGGCGCTGCACGCCACCGTGCCGGTAATCAACGCCCTCACGGATCTGTACCATCCTTGCCAGGTGCTCGCCGACTGTTTGACCTTACTGGAGCACAAGGGAAGGCTCGAGGGACTTAAAATTGCTTTCATTGGCGATGGCAACAACATGGTTCATTCGTGGATTGAAGCAGCAGAAAAGTTTGCCTTTTCTTTCTGGGTGGCGTGTCCCCAAGGCTATGAACCCAAAAGGGACATCGAGGTCAAGGCTAAAAAGAACGGGGCGGATGTTACCGTGACCCATTCGGTGAGAGAGGCGGCGCGCAACGCCGATGTTCTCTATACCGATGTATGGGCAAGCATGGGACAGGAGTGGGACACTGCAACCCGGCTCAAGGCTTTCCAGGACTATCAGATTAACGATCGGGTCGTTGCCATGGCAAAGAAAGATGCCATCATTATGCACTGCCTGCCGGCGCACCGCGGTCAGGAGATTACAAATGATGTTTTGGAGAGCCCTCGATGCATCGCCTTTGATCAGGCCGAGAATCGTCTCCACGCGCAGAAGGCGATTATGGTGTACCTTGTGAACGGATTCAAAAGTTCAAAGGTTCAAAAGTTCAATCGTCCGATTACGACAGGGAAAAAAGCAACTGTCCGGAAGGCCCGATGAACGTTAATAAAGTGGTTTTGGCCTATTCAGGCGGGCTCGACACCTCCGTGATATTGCGCTGGCTCATTGAACAATATGGCTGCCAGGTGATTGCTTTTTGCGCCGATCTCGGCCAGGGCGAGGATCTTCAAGCGGTCCGGCGCAAGGCGCGCAAAACCGGCGCGAGCAAGACAGTGATCGGCGACCTGCGGGAAGTATTCGTCAAGGACTATGTCTTTCCCATGCTGCGCGCCAACGCCATTTATGAGGGCGCTTATCTACTGGGCACCTCCATCGCGCGGCCATTGATCGCCAAGGCACAGATCGATGTCGCGCTCAAGGAGCGCGCCGATGCGGTCTCGCACGGCGCCACGGGCAAGGGCAATGATCAGGTGCGCTTTGAATTGACGTATTACGCGCTGCAACCCCAAATTAAGGTCATTGCGCCATGGCGGCTCTGGGATCTGAACTCGCGATCATCGCTTATCGCCTATGCCCGTAAACACGGTATCCCGGTGCCGGTCACCAGGGATCGCCCCTACAGCACGGACCGCAATATTTTTCACATCAGCTATGAGGGTGGAATTTTGGAAGATCCCTGGCAGGAGCCGCCGCAAGACATGTTTGTCTGGTGTCAGAGTGTGGAGAAGGCGCCGGTTCACGCGGAGTATGTCGAAATCGACTACGTCAGAGGGGATCCCGTTGCGGTTAACGGCAAGAAACTTTCTCCAGCCAAGTTGCTATCGCGTCTGAACGAACTGGGAGCGAGGCATGGGATCGGCCGGGCGGATGTAGTGGAAAACCGCTACGTCGGGATGAAGTCACGGGGCGTTTACGAGACCCCCGGAGGCACCATTCTTCATGCCGCGCATAAAGCGCTGGAGTCGATCACGATGGATCGTGAGGTCCTTCGTCTCAGGGATGGGTTGATTCCTCGCTATGCGGAGATGATCTACTATGGCTACTGGTTTGCCCCAGAGCGGCGCGTGATGCAGCAAGCTATCGATGCGGCACAAGTCAACGTCAGCGGGCGCGTTCGACTCAAACTTTACAAAGGCAACGTGATTGTCTCCGGGCGCAAATCGGATGTCTCGCTCTACGATCCCGAGGCGGCCACTTTCGAGGCCGACCAGGTGTACCGTCAGGCCGACGCCGATGGCTTTATCCGGCTCAATGCGCTCAGGTTGCGGCTGCAAAGGCGCAAGTCTGCCCTCACCCTACCCTCTCCCAGGGGGCGAGGGGATCAAGAAGGTTAATTTGTTTTCGGGAGACGCGTCAATCGAGGGATGATGGCTTCGAAGAGGTTCAGACCAAAACAAAAAAAATCGTGGGGTGGTCGTTTCAGCGCCCCAACATCCCCGTCGGTCGAAGCGTTTACCGCCTCCATCGAGCTGGACGCGCGGCTATATCGACACGATATTATAGGCAGCATCGCCCATGCCAAGATGCTGGCCAAGCAGCGGATTATCTCGGCGCAGGATACACGCAAGATCGTGCGCGGTCTCAGAAGCATTCAGCGAGAAATCGAAAGCGGCCGATTCGCCTTTTCGCCGGCAGATGAAGATATTCATATGAACATCGAGCGGCGGTTGATCGAAAAGATCGGCCCCGTAGGCGGGAAACTCCATACGGCCCGAAGCCGTAATGATCAGGTGGCGCTTGATCTCCGGCTCTATGTCCAGGAAGAGGTTCAGAGAATCATCGAGAGTCTCCGCGCGCTCGAGCAGGAAATCGCCAGGAACGCAAAAAAATACCTGGACGTGATTATGCCGGGCTATACGCACCTACAGCGCGCACAGCCGGTGCTTTTCTCGCATCACTTGCTCGCTTATGTTGAGATGTTCGAGCGCGATCGCGATAGGTTTGCCGATGGTCTCAAGAGAACCGCTGTGCTGCCGCTGGGAGCAGGCGCGTTGGCGGGCACGAGCTTTCCGATCGATCGCGGTTATGTGGCCAAGCTGCTGGGTTTTTCGCGCATCGCCAAAAACAGCATCGATGCCGTGAGCGACCGGGACTTCATACTGGAGTTTTTATCCAGTGGCGCGATTCTTTTTGTCCATCTGAGTCGCCTTGCGGAAGAGATGATCTTGTGGTCTAGTCGGGAATTCCGATTTATCGAGTTGCCCGACCGTTACTGCACCGGCAGCTCCATGATGCCTCAGAAGAAAAATCCGGACGTTCCGGAATTGATCCGGGGAAAAGCCGGCCGAGTGTTCGGCCACCTGCAGTCTCTGCTGACGGTCATGAAAGGTTTACCGCTCGCCTACAATCGAGATCTGCAGGAGGACAAGTTTCCGCTGTTTGACACCCTCGATACCGTGCGTTCGAGTTTGGAGATCATGCGCGAGATCGTCGCCGGCATGCGCGTAAACAAAGAAGCCATGATGGCGGCGGCTCGCGATGGATTTATGAACGCCACCGATCTGGCGGATTATCTCGTCACTCGCGGTGTGCCGTTTCGCTCCGCCCATGCGGTGGTTGGTAAGATTGTTCAGCACTGCCTGAATCGGAACATAAAAATCGAGGATTTGCCGCTCGAAGATCTCAATCGCTTTTCCGACAAGATCCGCAGCGACATCTACGACTATCTTTCGGCCGAGGCGGTGGTCGGTCGTCGCCGCGCGGCGGGAGGTACCGCGCGCACAAATGTTCTGCGCCGACTGAAGGAGTTAAAGGTGTAAATGAAGGGCGTAACCATTTTGGCGCTAGGGCTTGCGCTCTTGCTAGCGGCTTGCGGCGCCAAGGGCGCCCCGCGGGCGCCGGAGCTAGTGCCGCCACGTCCCATCGAGAATCTCAGCGCGCGGGCGGAGCCACGGGGTATCGTGCTTACCTGGCGACGGCCGACGGAATCGTTGGACGGGAGAACCCTGCGTGACCTGACGAGTTTTGTCATTTTCCGCAAGGAACTTCCTCCGGCATGCCCGGACTGCCCGGTGCCGTATCGGCAGCTTACAACCGTCTTTGTGGAAGATCGTGAAAAATTCGTTCAGGAGCGACGATATCGCTTCGTTGACACAGCCGTGAAGCCACAATCCGTCTACCGCTATCGCGTTTCATCGCAGCTAATTGACGGTTTGTTGAGCGAGCCGTCCAATGAAGTTGAAGTCACATGGAGTCCCTAATGCATCATTTTCAGTATCGCGACGGAGAAATGTTCGCCGAGGGAGTACCGCTCCGGCGCATTGCCAGCGAGGTCGGCACGCCTGCCTATGTTTACAGCCTTGCCACGTTGCAGCGCCATTTTCGTATATTTGACCAGGCTTTTGCCAAAGTGCCGCATATCGTCTGCTTTTCGGTCAAGGCAAACTCGAACCTTGCGCTCTTGAGGACCTTCGCGAGAGAAGGCGGCGGATTCGATATTGTTTCGGGCGGCGAGCTGTTTCGCGCGTTGAAAGCAGGGGCCGACCCGAAAAAAATTGTTTTTTCCGGCGTAGGTAAAAAGAAAGAGGAGATGGAGTACGCGATTGAATCGGGCATCTTGATGTTCAACGTGGAGTCTGAGGATGAATTGATTGCTCTCAACGATGTCGCTCGCCACATGGGCAAAAAGGCGCCTATCAGCCTGCGTGTCAATCCCGATGTGGACCCGCAGACCCATCCCTATATTTCCACGGGCATGAAAAAGGCGAAATTTGGGGTGGACATCAAGCAGTCGGCGGAAACTTATCGCAAAGCGGCCGCACTGCCGAATGTCGAAGTCGTGGGTGTCGATTGTCACATCGGCTCTCAGCTAACGTCACTGTCCCCATTTATCGATGCGCTGGCCAGAGTCCGGGAGTATCTGGATCGCGTGCTCGTGGGGTCCCTCAGAAAGGAAGGCGCCCAGATCCGTTACCTCGATCTGGGCGGAGGATTGGGCATCAGCTACAAGGACGAATTACCGCCACATCCTGAACAATATGCCAATGCTCTCATCGAAGGCTTGGAAGGGCTCGATGTGACGCTGATCCTGGAACCCGGACGTGTGATCGTCGGCAATGCCGGCATTCTTGTTACGGAAGTCCAGTACATCAAGCAAACGGAAGAAAAGACTTTTATCATCGTTGACGGCGGCATGAACGATCTCATCCGCCCCGCCCTTTATGGCTCCTATCAAGCAATTCAACCGGTGGTTGCGACAAGCGGCGCGCCAATCGTGGCGGATGTGGTCGGCCCCATATGCGAGAGCGGAGACTTTTTTGCCAAAGATCGGGAAATTCCACGGCCCCGGAGGGGTGATCTTCTGGCGGTCATGAGCGCGGGAGCTTATGGATTCACGATGGCTTCCAATTACAATTCACACCCCAGGCCACCGGAGATCCTGGTCGACGGCGATCACTACTACGTCGTGCGCGCGCGCGAAACATTGGAGGATCTGATTCGCGGGGAAACGATACCGCCAGCGCTGCGATGAATGGTTGCGAGTCTCGGGTCTCGGGTTTCGGTTCGACAAGCCGCGGATCCGGATCGAGGAACAAGGCTGGCGCGCAAGTGAGGCATAGGACGCGCGCGTAGGGCACCTCGTTCGTCTCCGGTGAAGATTGTATCGAAATGTCATTCTGAGGAGTGGAGCGACGAAGAATCTGCTTTTTTCGTCGGTCGGCGGTCCCCGGTCGTCGGTCGTTTCAAAAGCAGATCCTTCACTTTCATTCAGGATGACAGTGGTCCGGCTCATTGCGTATTGCAGCACAACCTGAGCACACGGTGCGACAAAGGAGATCGGGAAGCTTAAGAGCATGGAAGTGTCATTTACCAAAATGCATGGCTGCGGCAACGATTTCATTTTTATTGATTGCCTGCTAAACGATGTCCCGAATCTTGCGCCATTGGCGGGAAAGCTCTGCGATCGTCGCTTCGGTATCGGTGCAGATCAACTGCTCACGGTTCATCCGTCGAAGGTCGCGGACTTCAAAATGGAGATCTACAACTCCGACGGCAGCCAGGTGGAGATGTGCGGCAATGGCATTCGCTGCTTTGCCAAATACGTTTACGAGCATGGGTTGACATCGAAGCGAGAGCTCGAAGTCGAGACACTTGCCGGGATTATTCGCCCGCGCCTGGTCGGCGACCTCGTCGAGGTGGACATGGGCGAGCCGATTCTAGAGGGCCGAGATATTCCGGTAGATGCCGATGGCAGAATTCTCAACCATCCTTTAGTCGTCAAAAGTAAACGGTATGAGGTCACCTGTGTCTCAATGGGCAATCCTCATTGCGTGCTCTACCTCGACGATATCGACGCGCTCGATTTAGAAAAGCTCGGTCCGCATTTCGAGCATCACCCGTTTTTTCCCAAGCGCGTCAACACGGAATTCATAAAAGTGCTGAACCCTCGTGAGGTCAAGATGCGGGTTTGGGAAAGAGGTGCGGGTGAAACCTGGGCCTGCGGTACCGGCGCTTCCGCGGTCGGTGTCGCCGGCGTGCTCACGGGCAGAACTGAAAACAAAATCACCGTGCACCTGAAAGGGGGCGACTTGTCGATCGAGTGGCGCGACAACAACCGCGTGTACATGACAGGCGGTGCCGAGGAGGTATTTCACGGGACGGTACAGGTGTAGGACGGAGTCATTTAGGGAGAGAAGCATATGTTTGCTGGATCTATGGTTGCTCTGGTGACGCCTTTCAAGGGCGATAAAGTCGATTGGCAGAGTCTCGAAAAACTCGTGGACTTTCATATTCAAAACGGTACTGACGGGATAGTTCCCTGCGGGACTACCGGTGAGTCGGCCACCCTCGATCACCGCGAGCACCATGAGGTTATCGAAGCGGTGATCAAGGCGGTCAATAGACGCGTGCCGGTAATTGCCGGCACCGGTTCGAACTCAACCGCCGAGGCGATAGAGCTTACGCGTGGCGCGGAAAAAGCGGGCGCAGATGGCGCATTGATGATTTCGCCCTATTACAATCGGCCAACGCAGGAAGGCATTTACCAACACTACAAGAAAGTTGCCGAAGCGGTCGGTATTCCGCTGATCGTCTACAACATTCCTGCCCGGACGGGTTCGAAGATCGAGCCGGAGACTTTGGCGCGCCTTGCGGAGGTCAAAAACATAGCCGGCGTCAAAGAGGCCACCGGGTCGGTGGACCAGGCAACCGACATAATCCGTCTTTGCGGCAATCGGTTGGCGGTCTATTCGGGGGAGGACTCTCTCACTTTCTCGCTCATGGCTTTGGGTGGAAAGGGCGTGATCTCAACTGTCGCGAACATTGTGCCCAAAGCGATGGCGGATCTCACGGCGGCCTGTTTGAGCGGTAACTGGGAAAATGGCCGGGAACGCCAGCTGAAACTGATCCCTTTGATCCGCGCCGTCTTTCTTGAGACAAACCCGATCCCAATCAAAACAGCTCTTTCGCTGATGGGAAAATGCAGCGCCGAATTACGCCTGCCCTTAACACCCATGTCTGAAGGCAACCTCAGTAAGCTCAAACAAGCGATGATTGACTTCGGTCTCCTCTAGGATTAGAGGCCGTTCAAGAGTTCAAAAGTTCAATGTTCAAAAATGTTGGTCGAACCTGGAACCTCGAGCAACGGGTTAGACGGCGATGCCATTAGGCGTGATTGTTTGCGGGGCGGGCGGACGTATGGGCACGGCCGTTGTGCGCGCACTTCAGCAGTTCCAAGGGGTAACTCTGAGTGCGGCCATTGACAAGCCTGCAAGCCCACGCATGGGAAGAGATGCTGGGGAAGTGGCTGGCGCCGGGCGCCTGGGTATTCCGGTCAGCGACGAGATCGCGCCGTTCTTGAAGCCAAAGAGTGTCATTATCGATTTCACCAACACGGAGGCCGCGCTCGGATACGCGCGAGCGGCGGCAAAAAAACGGGTTCCGGTGGTCATCGGCACGACCGGCTTCGACGCCAAACAGCTCTCCGAAATCAAATCGGTAGCGCGGCACACGCCCGTCTTGCTGTCGGCCAACATGAGCCCTGGCGTCAATCTCCTGGTAAGTATCCTCGGCAAAGTGGCCAAAACCCTCGGTGATGATTACGATGTCGAAATCGTCGAGGCTCATCACCGTTTCAAGAAGGACGCGCCCAGTGGAACCGCGCTCGCGATGGCGCGTGCCGTGGCGCAGGCGCTCAAGCGCGATTTGGCTGTCATCGGTATTCACGGCCGCAGTGGAATCGTGGGTGAGCGGAGCCGCGCAGAGATCGCTTTGTTGTCCGTCCGCGCCGGCGACATCGTCGGCGAACATACGGTCATCTTCGGTGGAATGGGCGAGCGTCTCGAATTCACCCATCGCGCCCATAGCCGCGATACCTTCGCCCGCGGCGCCATTCGCGCTGCTCAATGGCTCGCCAAGCAGAAAAAGGGGCTCTATACCATGCATGACATGTTGGGCCTCTCCGACATTGGAAACCGCAAAGTAATTCATGTACCAAAGGGTACAACACAGCGGATGAAAATGAGCCCCAAGTAGTTGGTATCGCGCCTATAAATCCCCTGTAGCCCCCTTTGGCAACCTTTGGCAAAGGGGGCCGGCCGCAGGACGGGGGGATTTATGTGTAGTCACAGTT
>CAYPHJ010000113.1:0-14119 GCA_964410485.1 uncultured Syntrophobacteraceae bacterium | reverse complement strand
AGATGAGGCGGGACTTCTACCATCGCATCAATGTCATTCCTATTCGCCTGATTCCACTGCGCCAGCGGGCCGAGGACATTCCTCTCCTGGTACAGGATTATTTGCACAACCATCCGGTTGCAATACAAAAGAAGATCACCAAGCTATCGGCCGAGGCCATGGAGGAGTTGATGGCGTATCACTGGCCGGGAAACATCCGGGAGCTGCAAAACGTGCTGGAGAAGGCCATCATATTGGCCAAATCCAAAATCATCGAACAGGTGGATCTTTACGATGAAGCGGTTGCACTGGTGAGCGAAAGCCAACCCCAGGCGCCTCTGGACCTGCCGCTTGTGGCCTGGGTGCGGGAGCAGGAAAAGCACTATATCAGTCAAAAGCTCGATCTGTGCAAAGGCAGGATCGACATTACGGCCAAGAGCTGCGGGGTGGATGTGCGCACAATCTACCGCAAAATGCAGCAATACGGACTCGACAAGAAGGTCTATCGCAATGGCCCTGTCAAATCTTTCTGCCCGACGTCAAAACCCCCACCAGGTAAGACGGTTAACTAAAACCCCTTCTGGGGAGTCGGTAGACACAAATCGGGGCCTCAGTTCTATAAAGTTGCTCGGGATGTGGCTCCGAGTGTTTCTCTGAAGACAGTGCAGTCCTGTTCTACAAACGAGGCGCTTATTGACGAGGGAGCAAGGCTCCTATCGCTGGATCTTGATGATCTCTATGCCACGTTGGGTATGCAACTCCTGGGAAGAGCGTCACCCGGAACAGCTGCGGGCATCGTCGCGTATTTTTCTGGTCTTCGGAGTAGTTGTGAAGCACGCGAGTTCTATCCCGCGCTGCCCGCTAGCGTAACTAGCGGTCAATTGACGAGCGAATTGCGGGTGATTTACGAAGGGCTAAAAGCCGATGGCAAGCAGTATCTCGTTGACATGAACGAAGACCTGCGACGGGCTTTGTGTAGCGAGAATGTTTTTGCTGCTTCGGGCGCGCCAACGCGGTCTGCACTGGCGGTCGTCAGTGTAATCATAGGCGCGGCATTGCGTCTTCCCAGAGATTTCGACGCTGTCGCAGTAACGGTCGGTGTCATTATGCTCAAGGTAGGGCTACGGAACTTTTGCGCAGGCGGGCCAGGTGCGAGAACCGACACGGGATAGTGTCTCAATTTTTGGACAACTCGCTCTTTGGCGAGGCGCGTAGATTTGTGTAGCCCATTTAGCACAAGGGGTGTGTCTTTAGTTTGGGACATCACGAATTAGAAAATTTTTGAAAATAGCGAGAAAAACATTGACAGCTTTTACTGGAGAGCATTATAGATCGGGTACACCAGTAGATGTTTGTGAGATAAAGAACGGACTATCAAGAACTAGCGGCCTGAATCGACCTGTCAAACTCCTGCCCTGGCTCGGTCCATTGCTCTCGATAGCACGGTGTAAGCTGATGTATGCCAAAGTAAGTCTCATTAAGCCGCGTCCTATTTTTTCGAAAGCCCTGGCTTACCTGGAACTGATTCCTTGTCCGCTGGCTTTTTGGAGATCAGATGATCGCTTCTGCATCATTAATTTGAGAACGACTCAACTCACGGGATATTCCGCCGATGAGCTGCGGCAGAACTCGTCGCTCTGGCTTGAGCGGATTCATTCAGACGATCGGCCCGCCTATTCGGAGGCGCGAAGCAGGTTGCAGAATAGTCAAACTACGTGCTCATTGGAATACCGGTTTTTTCCTAAGGGACAAAGCAAAGAGAAATGGATAAGCGAGACAAGCCTCGCGCTGCGCGGCGAACATGGCCGCGATGGTATCATCAGCGTGTATCAAGACATATCCCGGCTTCGTGAGCTACAGAGACGCGCCAATCCCGGCGGTCCAGTTCCGGAGGGGCCGGCTCTAATTGCCGGCTTGATCCATGAACTTGAAAACCATCTTCAAGTCATCAAGGGCTCCTTGGATCTTCTGCGCCTTAATTATATGAAGGCGACCGCAGTGTCTCTGGCGGAGACGGGGGTGGAACGGACGACCAAATTGCTGCGCGAGGTGGAAAACTTTGTAGCACAACCCAAGCGCGAGCGATCTCGCTCAAATCCAGCGGCAATATTGAAGGAGTTGTGCCGCTGTATGGAACGGGAACTCCGCTCGCACAATATTGCTGTCAATCTTCTGTGCACCGACTCTTTGCCGGACGTTTGGGTCAATCCTGAGGAATTTCGGAGCGCCCTGTACACGGTTGTAGACTTTTCTCGTGTGCTACTTCCGCAAGGTGGCGAAGTGACAATAGAGGCGCTTTTGCACGAAACAGACGGGGAACGGCATGTAGAACTGGTCGTGTCCAGTTGTGGTGCTGTTTTCGCCTCGGTTACGGAAGAGGATGTGTTTCGCCCGTTCTTGAAGATCAATGGGAACTCTATTGGTCTTAGCATGGTTTTGGCTCAGCAGATCCTGGCGCGCCAGGACGGAAATATCGTATTTGAAAAACAAGCCAAGTCCCGTGGAATCTTTACCATTCGTCTGCGGGCCGATTGGAACAGTGATGACGCAAGCAAAAAGGTATAGGCGAGGTGGGCGTGAAATGCCCCCTTGCCACACACACGAAAACACGGCGGGTTCGGTCCAGATTGGGTGTTCACAGGGATTGAAGCCGGTTATTTTGGTTGTTGACGACGACGATCTCATTTGCGAACAGCTACGGGTGTTTTACGAGTGTAGCGGCCAATATTGCGTCCAGATCGTGAATTCGGGAGAGGCTGCGCTACGACGCCTCGAACAAGGGGATATCGACCTGGTTGTTACAGACATCCGGCTTCCGGGTATCAGCGGTGTTGAGTTAACAGTCCAGATCCATAAAAATTACCCGAACGTACCCGTCATTGCTATTACCGGGCATGCTGCGATTGAGAGTGCCATTAACATTTTAAAGCACGGGGCGTTTGACTACATAATGAAGCCGTTCAATCTCGAGGCTATCCAACAATCCACCCAAGCAGCGTTGGAACGCGCGCGTGTCTTCATCGAAATTCGACATCTGCGGCGCTCGCTCAATAGCGCAGGTGAGTTCGGCGGCATGCTGAGCAGGACACCCGAGATGCACGGCGTGTTTGAGATAATCCGCATGGTATCACCTACGGATATGACCGTTCTGGTCGAAGGAGAGACAGGTACTGGCAAAGAGTTGGTTGCGAGCGCCATTCACCACCAGAGCCCGCGTCGCAAGGGGCCGTTTGTCACTATTAACTGTGCGGGCTTCCCAGAGTCTTTGCTGGAAAGCGAGCTCTTTGGCCACGAACGGGGCGCATTCACAGGGGCTGACCGCCCCCGAGCAGGAAAGATTGAGCTGGCTCACGGCGGTTCTCTTTTCTTGGACGAGATTGAGAGCATTTCGCTGGTGATGCAGGCGAAACTCCTTCGTGTTCTTGAAGATCAGAAGGTTCAGCGACTTGGAGGGATCAACCCCACTCATATCGATATGCGGGTTATCGCTGCCACAAACGTACCACTCGAAGAACTGGTGGCGCAGCGTCAAATGCGCACCGATTTCTACTACAGGCTAAAGGTTATCCCGATTCGGCTGATTCCGTTGCGCGACAGACGCGAGGATATTCCACTGCTGGTCGATGATTTCCTCCGCCATCATCCAGTGGCCAAGCAGAAAGGCGTGAAGGGGATCTCAAGGGGAATGTTGGAACGTCTGATGCAGTATTCTTGGCCCGGAAATATACGTGAACTGCAGAACATACTCGAAAAGGGTATTGTGCTGGCAACGGGACGCATCATAGACAGTTTTGATCTGCCTGCTGCTTCAGCAAATACGAATTCAGCGGGTACTCATAAGGAAAACGGACCCGTTCTTAGTTTGCCTCTAAACCTGTGGCTGAAGGAGCAGGAGAAGCGGTATCTCATTCAACAGCTACAGACGCTGCAGGGGAAAGTCAGGCTTACCGCAAAGACCTGCGGTTTAGGCGTTCGAACTCTCTCCCGAAAAATGCGCCGGTACGGCATCAATAAGAATGAGTTTCAGCGCAAACGCCCGAATGTTCTCTCTCAAGGCTGACATCCCGAACGTCTTCCCTGAAAAATCTCCAAGTCACTCACCCGAACTAGCAAGTCTTCGATCTCGCCGCTGAAAATGTAACCTCCCGTTCGGGTACTCCCGCTCCCGAGTCGCGCTTCGTATTTCTGTGAATACCCTTACGTTGTGCACCTTAGTTAGCACAGTTGGGCGAGCTGTGCCTAAATTCCGTTTCTGGTTTCAAGGTTCCGGTTCCTGGTTGGAGGGGAACCCGAGACTCGAGACTTGAGACTTGGAACTAGGAACGGCGCGCGGTGCGCGCTCTGAGCGATTTCAGCGAAGAGGGGCGGGTGCGCAAGACGTCGTCTTTGGTGACCCGATCGAAGATGTGAATCCCCTTGTTATGCAGCAGCGTAGGTTGGGAGATCGCTCGGCGGACGCTTGCAGAGCATACGGAGCAACGCCTGAGTGGTCTATCGGCGACTTTCTGAATGGCTTCGAAACGATGCCCTTTGGTACACTCGTATTCGTAGAGCGGCATTTCAAGGTTCCAGGTTCCCAGTTCAAAGTTCAAAGGTTCAAAGCCCTATCCCAAGAATATTTCAGGGGCCGTTGAGGACGCAGATTCGACCATCGTGTCGTGATTGATGTTAGGTTCGTTTTCGCCCCCCGCGCTCCGCCGGTCTCCCGTCCCCGGTCGTTTCCACGCGCCGCGCTCCGCCCTCAACTCTCCACCTCCACTTGCGACTTCGACGCCTTCTTAGGCATGCTTTGCGCACTCTTATGAAAATGTGATTACACACCAAATCCCCCCGTCCTACGGGCCGGCCCCCTTTGCCAAAGGGGGCTATGGGGGATTTATCGGTGTTGATCCGAACGACTGCCGGCTCATTTTCATTCGCTGTGCTGTACCTTCGACACATGAATCAGTTCGTGTATCACAGGGGTATCATGGGCTCAAGTTGTGACAATCCGGGTTTCCTGGTATAAGACTTTATGTTTGCTCTGAAGCAGTCGAGCAGAGGCGAAAAACCCAGGCCTTGGTCTGGGTTTTTTTTTGCTTGGCGCGGAGGTGAGTAATGTTAAACCAGGAACTCTTGCCGGTTGGCTTAACCTTTGACGATGTTTTGTTAATTCCCGCGGAATCGGCGGTCTTGCCCAGGGACATCGATGTCTCGACGCAATTGACGGAGAGAATCAGGCTGAACATACCGCTGGTGAGCGCCGCTATGGATACGGTGACGGAGTCCAGAACAGCCATTGCCATGGCGCAAGAGGGCGGCGTTGGGATCATTCACCGCAATCTGCCGCCTGCCCGGCAAGCAGCGGAAGTTGAAAAGGTAAAAAAATTCGAAAGCGGCATGATCTCGGATCCGATCACAGTCGCGCCAGAGCAAAAGATTTTCGAGGCCCGGGAAATTATGCAGAAGTATGGCATCTCGGGACTTCCGGTCACACAAAACGGGCGACTGGTGGGGATTCTCACCAACCGAGACTTGCGCTTCGAGAAGCGGCTCGATCGCACCGTTGCAGAGGTCATGACGAAAGACAAGCTGGTTACCGCGAAGCCGGGCGTGGACCTTGACGAGGCCAAAGACATCCTGCACCAACATCGGATTGAAAAGTTGCTGGTCGTGGACGATCAGCTTCAACTCAAGGGTCTCATTACGGTCAAGGACATAGAAAAAAAGATTCAGTATCCGAATGCCTGCAAGGATGAAAAAGGACGGTTGCGTGTCGGAGGGGCGGTGGGTGTGGGCGCTGATTGGGAGGAGCGAGTGGAAAGTCTGGTGCGCGCGGGAGTGGATCTGATCGCTGTGGACACGGCGCACGGACACTCGACGAACGTACTCGAAGTCGTGCGCCAACTTCGCGGGCGTTATCCGGAAATGGATATTTGTGCCGGTAATGTGGCGACAGAAGAAGGAACGGCAGCTTTGATTAACGCCGGTGCTAATGCCGTGAAGGTTGGGGTAGGGCCGGGCTCGATTTGCACCACCCGGGTCGTCTCAGGTGTCGGCGTTCCGCAGCTTACGGCCATTGCCAGCTGTGCCAAAGCGGCGGCCCGTCGCGACGTTCCCCTTATCGCTGATGGCGGGGTCAAGTTTTCCGGCGATATTACCAAGGCTTTGGCAGCCGGAGCTAACTCTGTCATGATCGGGAGTCTTTTCGCCGGTACAGAAGAAAGTCCCGGCGAGACGATTCTCTATCAGGGAAGAACGTACAAGGTGTACCGCGGCATGGGCTCACTGGGTGCCATGGGGCAAGGCAGCCGTGATCGCTACGGCCAGGCCGATGTCGAGGACGTGAAAAAGCTGGTTCCCGAAGGGATCGAGGGGCAGGTGCCATATAAAGGTTCGCTCTCCTTTAATATTCACCAACTGATCGGAGGCTTGCGCGCCGGCATGGGCTATGTCGGTTGTCGCGATGTCGCTACGCTGCGAGCGAAAGCCAAGTTTGTGCAGGTCACCTCAGCCGGGTTGCGGGAAGGGCACGTCCACGACGTTTTTATTACGAAGGAAGCTCCCAACTATAGCTCAGAATGATTGTCGTTCTCGATTTTGGTTCGCAGTACACCCAGCTCATAGCCCGGCGGATCCGCGAGGCCCGTGTTTATTGCGAGATCCATCCATTCAATACTCCACTAGAGAAACTTCAAGCGCTCAAGCCGGAAGGGATCATCCTCTCCGGTGGTCCTGCCAGCGTCTATCAGGAAAACGCTCCCAGAATTGGCAGGGCCATTTTGCAACTGCCGGTCCCTTTTTTGGGCATCTGTTATGGGATGGGAGTGATCAATCTCGCCCACGGTGGGGAGGTGGCGCGCTCCGAGCGGCGCGAATATGGACCGGCTGAACTGGTTATCGACAAGGATGCCGATCTGTTCCACGGGTTTAGCGCGAAGGAACCGATCCGGGTCTGGATGAGCCACGGCGATAAGATGACCGCTATCCCGAAAGAATGGGAAATCGTAGCTCACAGTCCAAATTCGCCCATCGCCGCGTTTAGCGATCCGAGCCGACGGTTTTTTGGCGTGCAATTCCATCCCGAGGTCGTGCACACGCCGCGCGGCAAGGACATTTTGGAGAATTTTGTATTCCGCATCTGCCGCGCTCAGCCGTCCTGGACAATGGAGCGTTTCATCGAAACGTCGGTCGCGCAGATTCGCAGGCAAGTCGGTGACGGCCGCGTTCTCTGTGCGCTGAGTGGGGGTGTCGATTCGTCGGTTGCCGCAACCCTGGTTCAGCGGGCCATTGGCGAACGTCTTATCTGTGTCTTTGTCAACAACGGTTTACTGCGGCAAAGTGAAGCGGAGCGCGTGTGCGGGTTGTTTGTCGAGCGTTTCGGCCAGAGCTTCCGTTACGTTGATGCGAGCAAAGGTTTTTTGAGCGCTTTGAAGGGTGTCGAGGACCCCGAAGAGAAACGGCGGAGGATCGGGCATAAGTTTATCGAGATTTTTGAAGAAGAGGCAGGCAAGCTCGGCACAATCGAGTTTCTCGCGCAGGGGACGCTCTATCCCGACGTCATCGAATCGGTGTCCTTCGTCGGCCCATCCGTTACGATAAAGACGCATCACAACGTCGGTGGCCTGCCGACGAACATGAAATTCAAGCTCATCGAACCCTTGCGTGAGTTATTTAAGGACGAAGTGCGGCGTTTGGGAAAAGAGCTGGGTCTGCCGCCGGAGATGATCCAGCGGCAGCCGTTTCCAGGACCAGGCTTGGCTATTCGTGTCCTCGGCGAAGTGACGGAGGAGCGGCTCAAGGTCCTGCGCGCCGCGGACGTTATCGTTCTGGAGGAAATCAAGGCTGCCGGGCTTTACGAAAAGGTCTGGCAATCCTTTGCCGTCTTGTTGCCTGTTAAGACTGTCGGAGTCATGGGGGATGAGCGCAGCTACGAAAACGTCATCGCGCTGCGCGTCGTTGACAGTCAGGACGGTATGACCGCCAGCTGGGTAGATTTGCCGGCGGATTTGTTGGGGAGACTTTCCAGCCGCATCATCAATGAAGTGCCGGGCGTGAACCGGGTGGTCTATGACGTCTCATCAAAACCCCCCGCGACAATAGAATGGGAATAGCGCCCGCACCGCCCGTAGATTCACCACAGAGGCACAGAGATCGCAGAGATCGGAGAAGGATCAGTTTTTTTGAGAAGAAACACCTCTGCGCTTTCTCTGCACTGCAATAGTCGAAATTGTTCGCAAGCTGCGATTAAATACTTGTGCATTGATGGATTCGCGGGTAAATACGATTTACACCACGAAGCGCACGAAGGACACGAAGGGTTCCTTCTTTCTCCCCCGCGCCGCGCGGGGGAGAAGAGAGGACCTCCGCTAAACTTGCTTGGGATACTGTGATGGCTTCGTATTACTATGGCTGAAAGTTTTCTCCATCTGCGCAAATTTTCAGGCATTCGGGTCGTAAGTTGCTGAATCAATGAGAAAATACCGCCTCACCACGAAGGACACGAAGGCCACGAAGAAATACTTTTCTTCTGTTGCCCCTTCGGGGCAACATCTATTTTCCTTCGTGCTCTTCGTGCCTTCGTGGTGCAAAAATCTGCTTCTCATTGGTTGCGGCTGTGCCGCACTAGGTACTCAGCGCCTCTGTGGTGCAATATTCTCCCTGGGGTAGCTGGCGCGCGCGGTGCGCGCACAATTGTCGGGCGCGTATCTTTATGCTAATGACGTAGCTACCGCAATGAAGCCATCTCGTTTTGTTCATCTACACTGCCACACGGAATACAGTCTTCTCGACGGCGCCAACAAAGTGGACAAGCTAATCGATCGAATCAAGCGGCTGGGGCAATCTGCAGTGGCCATGACCGATCACGGCAACATGTTCGGTGCCATCGAATTTTATCGCACAGCGGCGAGCCGGGGTGTCAAGCCGATCATCGGTTGTGAGATTTATGTCGCGCCGACCAGCCGGTTCGAAAAAAAAGGCGTCGATAAAGGACCGAAAGAATACAATAACCATTTGATTCTCCTTGCCATGAATCAGGAGGGCTATCGAAACCTGTGCAAGTTGGTGTCGCTCGCCTACAGGGAAGGGTTCTACTACAAGCCGCGCATCGATAAAGAACTGCTCAAACAGCTGAACGGCGGTCTGATTGCGTTGAGCGCTTGCCTGCAAGGAGAGCTGTCGCAGGCGGTGTCAACCGGTAACATGGAAAAGGCGAGGACGGCCGCGCAAACGTATGCGGCGCTTTTCCCCGATCGCTACTACATTGAGATTCAGGACAACAAGCTCGCCGAACAAGAAAAGGTGAATCGGATTCTCGTCGAGCTGGCGAAAGATCTCTCGCTTCCTGTTGTCGCGACTAACGACTGCCACTATGGCGAGCGCGACGATTACCAGTCGCACGATGTGCTTCTTTGCGTTCAGACCGGCAAGACCGTTCAGGAAGAGAACCGTCTCAAGATGGAAACCGACGAGCTGTATCTCAAATCGGCCGAGGAGATGGCACAAGGTTTTGATTACTGTCCGGGGGCGGTGGAAAGAACGGCGGAGATCGCTGAGCGCTGCAATGTGGAGATCGAATTTGGCAAATACCATTTCCCTGCATTTGAGCCGCCCAAGGAAGTTAGCCTGGATGACTATCTCGATGAGCTGGCACGCAGCGGTCTGGACGAAAGACTGGCGGGAGTCATAGACTCAGAGACCAGAAAAACATACGAAGACAGGCTCAGTTATGAGTTAGATGTGATCAAGAGAATGCAATTTCCAGGCTACTTTCTCATCGTCGCCGACTTCATCAATTACGCCAAAAAAAACGGTATTCCAGTTGGACCCGGACGGGGCTCTTCAGCCGGCAGCCTCGTTGCTTATGCGCTCAAAATTACCGATCTCGATCCCATCCGCCATGTCTTACTGTTCGAACGCTTTCTCAATCCGGAGAGACGTTCGATGCCGGATATCGATGTGGATTTCTGTATTCGCGGTAGAGCTCAGGTGATCCAGTATGTCAAAGACAAGTACGGCGAGGATCGGGTAGCGCAAATCGCGACATTTGGAACGCTCAAAGCCAAGGCGGCAATTAAAGACGTCGGGCGCGCACTCGGGTTTTCGTTCGCTGAAACCGATGCTATTGCCAAGCTGATTCCCGCGCCCAAACAGGGATTCGATCATCCGCTGGCCGAATCGATCAACATGGAGCCGCGCCTCCAGGAGCTGATTAAGAACGACCCGCGTATCAAAGACCTGATCGATCACGCCCTTAGGCTCGAAGGTTTGACGCGTCACGCCTCGACCCATGCGGCAGGCGTCGTGCTATCAAATTTGCCGCTGGTCGATCACTTGCCGCTTTTTGTCGATAAAGAGGGCGGCATTGTAACGCAGTACGACATGGGGAGCGTGGAAAAAATAGGGCTTGTGAAGTTCGATTTTCTCGGGCTGAAGACGCTGACTCTTATTCATGACTGTTTAAAACTCATCGAGGTGACGCTCGGTACAAAGGTGGATATCGGCAATCTACCGTTGGACGATAAGAAGACCTACCGCCTGCTGTGCAGCGGTGCCACTACCGGAGTATTCCAGCTTGAAAGCACAGGCATACGCGAGATGACCGTAAAGATCCGGCCGAACTGTTTTGAAGACCTTGTCGCCATCCTGGCGCTCTACCGGCCGGGTCCCCTGGACAGCGGGATGGCCGAAGAATACATCAAGCGCAAGAATGGCAAAGAAAAAATCAAATACCTGCATCCTTTGCTGGAACCTATTTTAAAAGACACCTACGGTGTCATTGTCTATCAGGAGCAGGTGATGCAAATCGCCCAAGTACTGGCCGGCTATACCATGGGAGACGCCGATATTTTGCGCCGAGCGATGGGGAAGAAAGACCCGGAAGAAATGGCCGCTCAGCGGCAGCGCTTTGTCGGGGGTGCGCGAGAGAACAAGATCGACGAGCAAAGGGCCGGCGAGATCTTCGATCAGATGGAGACCTTTGCGCGCTACGGCTTCAACAAATCCCATTCGGCGGCGTACGCGTTGGTCTCCTTTCAGACCGCCTATCTCAAGGCCCATTTTCCCGTCGAGTTCATGGCTGCATTAATGACATCCGAGATGGGTGACACAGATAAGGTCATTAAAAATCTGGCCGAATGCCGCGCCAAAAACATCGAGGTTCTCGCTCCGGATGTCAACGAAAGCCGCGCCGATTTTACTCCGGTCGGCGATAAGATCCGCTTTGGCCTGGCGGCGGTCAAAAACGTCGGCGAGAAAGCAGTTGAGGTCATCTTACAGACTCGAGAGAATGACGGAAATTTTGCATCGCTTTTCGATTTTTGCCGGCGTGTCGATTTGACCACGGTAAATCGGCGTGTCATCGAGAGCTTGATCAAGTGCGGCGCGTTTGATTCCACGAACATATCGCGAGCGGCAATTTTCTCGGCAATAGACGATGCTATGAAGGCGGGTCAGGCGCATCAGCGCAGCCAGGAAAGCAATCAGATCGATATCTTTGCCGTGCTGGGCGGGAGTGAGAAAGCAGGCAAAAGGGCTGCCGACATTTATCCTTCGGTTCCGCCGTGGTCGGCGCAGGAGTCTTTGGCCCACGAAAAAGAAGCCTTGGGCTTTTATATTAGCGGCCATCCGCTGGACAAGTACGAGAAGATCATAAAGAAGATTGCCAGTGGTGGCATTTCGGATTTGAAGGAGAAAGCGCTACCCGGAGATGTTAAACTCGGCGGTGTGGTCTCGGCTTTACGACTGCGCAACACAAAAAAGGGTGATCGCTACGGCAGTTTTAACCTGGAGGACAAGACCGGTTTTATCGAGGTTATCGCCTGGCCGGACACTTATCGCAAGTGTATGGACATGCTCGCCTCCGACGAGCCCATCTTTGTTCAAGGACGCCTGGAAGTTGGCGAAGAGAGAATGCAGGTCATTGCCAACGAGATCGAGCCGCTCGCTCAGGCGGCGAGCAAGGCGCGCGCTAACGGCGGCAACGGCAAAGAAAAAGGTAACGGGGGCAGTGATAAGATTCATCTTTACATCCGCGAGAGTGAAATATCTGCCCGGGAGCTTGTCCAGTTACGCGACACGCTTTTAGGTTTCCCTGGTCCTTGTACGGTGGTTCTCCATTTGTTGGCTCCGAACAGCGGAGAAACCATCATCGAGCTGCCCCACCAGGTACGGATTACAGTCTCCCCTGAACTACACGAATCGGTAGAAAAACTTTTCGGTGAGCGCGTTGCGTTCCAAGGGTGGAGAGTGGAGGGTTGAGAGGCAATATCAGTTCAAGGTTCGAAGTTCGACGTGAAAGTCGAGGGTGGAGAGTTGAGGGTTGAGCGGGGAGAGCTGAGAGTGGAGAGTTGATTCTGTCTCTCAACTCTAAACTCTCGACTCTCAACCCTCTGTGGGGGAACTTGGAACCTGGGACGGAGCGCGGTGCGCGCTGCGATACGCCATATGCTATATGCCGGGTGGTAGGGATAGGCGTCGGGGTTAAAGGGGTATATAATGATAATCGAAAGGACTGGATGAGCTTTAGTAGGTACCGTTGAATTATTATAATTTCCATTCGCATCGCGCCAGGGAAAGAGCCGTTGTTGTCGGCGTCGAGTTGGCGCGGCAAGATCATCAGCTTCCCCTCGAACACACGCTCGACGAGCTAGATCGGCTGGCGGACACCGCGGGAGCCGAGGTAGTTCACCGGTTTACGCAGAAGCTGAAAACCGTCACTCCAGCCACTCTGATCGGCCGGGGTAAAGTCAGCGAAATCCAGAACGCCCTCGGTGAGCTGCACCCGGACGTCGTTATCGTCGATGAAGATTTAACGCCGGCGCAACAACGCAACCTGGAATCTGCGTTCAAGATCAGGGTCGTCGATCGTAATCAACTAATACTTGATATATTTGCGCAAAGAGCCCGAAGTAACGAAGGAAAACTTCAAGTTGAATTGGCGCAGTTGGAGTACTTGTTGCCCCGCCTCACGCGCCAGTGGACCCACTTGTCCAGACTTGGAGGCGGTATTGGGACGCGTGGACCCGGTGAAACGCAATTGGAAGTCGACCGGCGACGGGTTCGTGAACGGATTAGCCATCTAAAAGGCCGACTCAAAACCGTTGAGCGAACCCGCGGTTTGCAGCGCCAGGAGCGCGAAGAAGTTCCATTTGCCATGATTGCTCTGGTGGGTTACACGAATGCCGGAAAATCGACGCTAATGAATACGCTAACGCGTGCCGGTGTTTTCGTCGAGGATAAGCTATTTGCCACGTTGGATCCCACGACACGAGCGCTACGGCTACCGAACGGCGACAAGGTGATGATCGTCGACACGGTGGGATTCATCAACAAGCTGCCCCACTCCTTGATTGAGGCTTTTAAAAGCACATTGGAGGAAGTCAGAAAGGCGGATCTGTTGCTGCATCTCGTGGACATGGCCAATCCGCTCTTTGAGGAGCAGATCGAGGTGGTCGAGAAGGTGCTGAGTGAAATCGGCGCTGGAGATATTCCGTCCATCCTGGTGCCGAACAAAATAGATACCGTGTCGCCGCTGCCCCGGGGGATTTTCACGAAAGGCGACGCCGAAGGTGTTTGTCCGATCTCCGCACTCACCGGGAGCGGTCTCGATGAGTTGCTCGCTTTGATCCAAGCGATCCTGGACCGCGGCAAGGAACGGCTTCAGCTCTACTTGTCGCCACGTGACGGGGCGCTGGTCGCACTGTTACGTGAGCGCGGCCGGATCATTGAGGAAACATATGAGAGCGATCAAATTCGTGTGACCGCGCTCGTCACTCGGAAGCTCGCCGGGCAACTGAGAAAGAGGCTCAGCACCAATGGTTCATAAACTCAAAAGATCGATCTCCCGGCAAGACGCAAAGGCGCAAAGGCTGCGCGCACCGCGCGCGGTTCAGCGTTCCAAGTTCAAGGTTCAAAGTTCCCCACTACCCCAGGGCATACAACACAAAGATAAAAGCATTTTAACCACAAAAAACTCAAAGATTGCAAAGACTATCTTGTTTGGCGCTTTGCTTCGGAAGCGCGCGCCGGGCGCGTTGTTGCGGATTTCGTGCTTCGGATTTGCTAATAGTTTTGGTGCTCTTATGAAAATTGGGGTCCTCGGCTGCCCTTGTTCTAGGATCCGTCGCCCTGGAGCCTTTTCTGAATGTCATTCTGAGGA
>CAYPHJ010000112.1:0-14244 GCA_964410485.1 uncultured Syntrophobacteraceae bacterium | reverse complement strand
ACTCCAAGTATTTAGATGCTTCTCAGTGTGAGTATTCATACTTTCCGCGGCAATCTATTTTTGCCAACGAACAGAAGAAATCTCTGATTTCCGGCGCGGTCATAAACCTGTCGTAATCGTAGTGCTCGCCATAACTGGACCAGATCTCCTCGCCGGCTTTAATATCCCGCAGGGCAACAAAGACAACGTATGGATATTCACAAATTTGTTTGATCGTCGCGTTCTGAAAGTTGGTCTCTATTCCATTGATTTCGGCGGGGGCAAAATTGATGCGGCTTACATTGCCGCCATATTCTTTGCTGTCTATGTACTTGTACGGGTGGATCTTCTCCCACGCGCATTCCGGAATTGACGCCACATAGCTACTGTCCGCCGGGTAATTGTCATCCGTAACGAACCGACCGCCCAACTCGCCGATCACTTCATCTTTTTTTATGTTCACCGCGGCAAATAAGCCGTTGCCGGCGTTCGGAATCCTCGACTTTTTTACGGCCGTTCGTTTTTCGTACGACTGATTTATTTTCACCAGCGCGATCTCTTGCGCCGCTTTTTCCGTGTAGAGCAACACGCCAGCGCTTACAATCAATGCGCTGATCAACATCACCAAAGCAATCTTGTGAAATCGTGCCACTGTAACTCACCTAGCAGGCTGCTGAAAAACTCTCCGTTCACCCTTCGAGAACCTCAGGGCGAACGGAGAGGAACTTGAAATGAGTAGGGATTTTCCGTTCATGCTGGCCTGTCGAAGCATTCCGAATCTTTTTTCAGCAGCCTGCTAGGGTTCAATTCGTTCAAAATGTTCCAACCGTTCCAAACGTTTTGAGCGGCTTGAACGGTGTCCTATTTGCCAAAAATCCCGCGGGCAATGTCAACCACGTCCTTGGGTGTTTCCAGCACCGCCCTGACAATCTTTTCCACTTCGTCCCCGGTCAACGGATTCACCGTGAGATTCAGCCGGCTGGTATCGGCCAGATAGGCCGGATCGGCAACCGTCTTCATGAACGCCTGGCGCAGAACCTTGAGCCTTTCTTGGGGAATTCCCGGGGGCGCCGCCACCGCCCATTGGGTTTGCGCCGGTGCCGCCAAAAAATCCAGTATTGCGCGGTCTCTGGCATTCTTCAAACGGTCCGGGATGAACGGGACGCCGAGCTCGACCAGCTCTTGATTCTTCGACAAGCTGACATGGCCGATCAGATTGATAAACCCCTTCCCCGGAGCCGGCTCCAGGTAGTGAGGCGCGGTTGACTTGAGGCCATCCCACGTCCAGGAAAAACCGTCAACCTCTCCTCGTTCGAGTGCGGGCCTGAGCGGCCCCACGCCTCCATACCCCGTGATCAGCTTGAACAGCGGCCGGCCAACAGTTCTTTCAAAAACCAGATTCAAGCCGGCAGGAATTACATAGAGATTGGAAGGAGGCGCGGCCGCACCAAAGATCAATGGTTCCTTCTTGGGATCGAGCAGATCCGCGAGGTTCTGGATGGGAGCGCCGCGTCGCGACACAATGACGTTCACCGTATCGGAGATTAACCCGATCCACATGTACCTGCGGCTTTCATACTGGACCCCCGGGATACCCAGTGCTTCGGTCTGAGGAACACCGGATGCGAGCAGCCCAATGGTCGTGCCGTCACGCTTTCCTCGTTGAAAGAGGAAATTGGCCTGCACCAGACCGCCGCCACCCGGTATGTTCTTCACGATCATCGTAGGCTGGCCGGGAAGATGATTTTTCATGTGCCGCGCAAGTAACCGCGAGTGCAGGTCGTAGGATCCTCCCGGCGGCGCATGCGCCAAAATCTCGACCGTCTTGCCCATATAAAAATCGGTCGCTTCCAGGCGCTGTGGAACCAGCAGCGCAATAAACCCAGCGCTAGCAATCAAAACGACAAACGCGGTTCGTCTCATGGGGTATGCTCCTTTCCTGATCGGCGTATGTGCGAGACAGCGATCTTATACAGCACCTGCCTCACAAGCAACAGAACTGCCGGTTTTTTGAAATCCAAAATCTGTGATTTTGAAATTCTCCACTGTCAGGTTGCGGAAAAAAAGCCGGTCAGGCTGCTCAAAAAGCCTCAGAGGCCAGGCGTAACGAAGCCTATGAGTTTTTTTCAGCAGCCTGCGAGGGGTCTTCAAATACACCTCATGGCAATGCTAAGTATTAGGTCCAGTATGTGGCGCTGTTTTTTCTGCCGAGAAAAGAAGCAAGCGGAACGCTAAGGATAAAGGAGCAAAGATATGGTCATAAAAGTGCTGTTGTGTGCAGGAGCCCTGGTGATCGCGATGTTGGCACCCACTCGCGCCCCGGCTCAATCCACTCTAGATTCGATCAAGAAAAAAGGGTTCATACAGTGCGGCGTCAATACAGGACTGGCAGGGTTTTCGGCGCCGGATAGCAAGGGCGAATGGCGCGGCATCGATGTCGATCTCTGCCGAGCGGTGGCCGCCGCTGTGTTCGGCGATGCCACGCGAGTTCGCTACACACCACTTACGGCGCAGCAGCGCTTCACCGCGCTTCAATCCGGTGAAATCGACATTCTTTCTCGCAATACAACCTGGACGCTGACGCGCGACGTCAGCCTGGGCATCAATTTCGTCGGCGTAAACTACTATGACGGCCAGGGCTTTATGGTACCTAAAAAGCGCAATGTGAAAAGCGCCAGACAACTGGGCGGCGCCAGCGTGTGCGTCCAACCCGGGACCACTACCGAGCTAAACCTGGCGGATTATTTTCGCGCCAACAAGATGAAGTTCAAGCCGGTCGTGATTGAAAAGCTCGAAGAGGTGCTAAACGCCTACTTCGCCGGCCGTTGTGATGTCTATACCACCGACATGTCCGGACTGGTCGCCGTGCGTGCCTCACGCGCACCAAATCCAGCTGAACACGTGATTTTGCCTGAAGTTATCTCCAAGGAGCCTTTGGGACCGGCGGTGCGCCAGGGCGATGATCGCTGGTTCAGTATCGCCAAATGGTCGTTGTTCGCAATGATTGAGGCCGAGGAGCACAACCTCACGTCGGCAAACATCGATCAGCACCTCAACAGTCCAAGCCCGGTCATCCAACGCTTTGTCGGCGCTTCCGGCGATATGGGCAAGATGCTCGGCCTGGAGAATCGGTGGGCATTTAACATCATCAAGCAGGTGGGAAATTACGGCGAGAGCTTCGATCGCAATCTAACGCCGCTCGGCTTCGAGCGCGGCATCAACAAGCTCTGGAATCAGGGCGGTCTGATGTACGCTCCGCCTATCCGCTGAGCGCCACGAGCGTCCAATTAGCTGCCGCATTATCCATGCGAGAGGGAAACACGCGATACACTGTAATCAACCGATGGTCCTGGAGAGGCGATGGCACAAACACCGGTTTCGAGTCTCGCGTCTGAAGTCTCGAGTTCTCTTCTGTTAACCCGAGACGTGAGACCCGCGACCCGAGACGAGTCACATTCCCGGAAGGGCTCAGCGCTCGATATCGCTGGTTGGTTGGGAATGCTCCGGGCTACGTCATGAGCAGCGAATTTCCACCTGCGGTAGGCAGCGTCCAGGCATCGCGCATGTCGTGGGCTCTGCACAATGTGCGGATTCGTGCGTTTGTCTGCCAGGCGCTGTTGGTCGCGGCGGTTGGGCTTGCTGCCTGGTATCTCGCGTCCAACACGGCCCACAACCTGCAGGAGCGCAGGATAGCGAGTGGCTTTGGTTTTCTCGCTCGCGAAGCCGGCTTCGAAATCAGCGAAACAACACTGCTTGCCTACAGCGCGGCCGATACCTATCTCCGCGCCCTCGCAGCCGGCGTGCTCAATACTTTCCGCGTCGCTCTGATCGGGATTGTACTGGCAACCGGTCTGGGAACCCTGTTGGGGCTCGCGCGGTTATCACACAATTGGCTGCTCGCAAAGCTCTCTGCAAGCTATGTCGAAATTATCCGCAACGTGCCGCTGCTTGTACAACTGTTTTTTTGGTACGCGGTCATCTCCGAAAACCTTCCCGGGCCCAGCGAAGCCCTAAGTCCGATCGCGGGAATCTTTCTCAGCAACCGGGGGATTGCATTTCCAACTCCCCTACCCCATGCCGTTTACCCGTGGCTCGGCGTGGCACTTGTCGCCGGGATTGGCCTTGCGTGGATGCTCGCCCGGTGGGCCAGGCGGCGGCAATCGCTACCGGGGAAGCCATTTCCGGTCTGCGCTACAGGAGCGGCGCTCATCCTCGGGCCACCGTTAGTACTTTTTCTCTCTGCCGGGGCGCCGCTCGAGTTGGAGCACCCTGTTCTCACCGGTTTCAATTTTTCCGGTGGCGGCGCTTTATCACCCGAATTTGCCGCTCTGCTTCTCGGCCTCGTGATTTACACGGCGGCGTTCATCGCAGAAATCGTTCGCGCCGGCGTGCTGGCGGTGGATCGCGGGCAGTTCGAGGCGGCGCATTCACTCGGACTGAAACGCCATGATATTATGCGGCTGGTAATCCTGCCGCAGGCCCTCCGTCTGATCATCCCTCCGATAACGAGCCAATACCTTAATCTCACGAAAAACAGTTCTCTCGCGGTCGCAATCGGCTATCCGGAGCTCGTTTCTATCGCCAACACCACAATAAACCAGACCGGCCAAGCAATTGAAGGTATCGCCATCATCATGGCGGTGTACCTCACGATCAGCCTATCGATCTCGACCTTTATGAACTGGTACAACAGCCGGATGGCGCTACGCGGAGTCAAGGCATGAAAGATGCCATCCGCCGGCATATGCCACGGTCGCCTCAAGCGCTGGAGTGGCTGCGCGCCAATCTTTTCTCCAGCGTACCGAATACCCTGGCAACGGTACTTATCCTGTATCTCGCGTGGAAACTCGTGCCGCCATTCATCGACTGGGCCTTTGCCCAAGCGATCTGGTCTGTGACCGATCCTCGCGCATGCCGCGACAGCAGCGGCGCCTGTTGGGCATTCATAGCGGAAAAACATCGCTTCATTTTGTTCGGCACCTATCCGTACGACCAGCATTGGCGGCCGGCTTTGGCCATCGCGCTGTTGATCGGGCTCTGGGCCGCAAGCGCCATGCGCGCCATGTGGCGGCCGGGACTCGCGCTGATTTGGCTTGCCGGCCTCGCTATGATCGGCCTTGTCATGTGGGGCGGGGTCTTTGGTCTGGTCTATGTCGAGACCGAGCGCTGGGGCGGCCTGATACTGACCTTGCTGCTCAGCACGTTCGGCATCGCCTTCGCGTTCCCCCTCTCGATCTTGCTCGCGCTCGGACGACGCTCTCAATTGCCGGCAGTGCGATCATTGGCCATCGTTTACATCGAGTTGATCCGGGGCGTACCGTTGATTTCGGTGCTCTTCATGGCATCCGTGATGCTGCCGCTGTTCTTACCCGCCGGGGTTACAATCGACAAGTTGCTGCGCGCGCAGATCGCATTGATCTTATTCGCGGCCGCGTATCTCGCCGAGGTGATCCGCGGCGGCTTGCAGGCACTGGCCCATGGCCAAGAGGAAGCGGCCCGCGCGCTGGGCCTTTCCTATTGGCAGCGCACGGTGCTTGTCATTCTGCCACAGGCGCTAAGGATCGCCATACCACCGCTCGTAAACACATTCATTGGCCTGTTCAAAGACACTTCACTGGTCGTCATCATCGGTCTTTTCGACCTGCTGACAACGATCAAGGTCTCCTTGGCCGAGCCGGCCTGGACCGGCTTTGGCGTGGAGGCTTATGTGTTCGCGTCGCTCATCTATTTCGTGTTCTGCTACGCAATGTCGCGTTACAGCCAGGGGCTCGAACGCGAGCTCGCGCGCGGCGGGCAGACGGGCATGGTGCGGGAGAGCTAAATTGAACGAACAAAGCGAGCGTGGGGCGGTACCGCCAATGATCGAGATGCGCCGCGTCAACAAATGGTTCGGCGACTTCCACGTCTTGAAGAACATCGACCTCACAGTCGGGCGCGGGGAGAAAATTGTCATCTGCGGCCCTTCGGGATCCGGCAAGTCGACGCTCGTTCGCCTGGTTAACGGTCTCGAACCGCATCAGAGCGGTGAGATTATAGTAGACGCGATCAGACTAACGGATGACCTCAAAGCAATCGATGCCATCCGCCGTGAAGTTGGCATGGTCTTCCAGCAGTTCAACCTTTTTCCTCACCTCACGGTCATCGAGAACCTTACCCTGGCGCCTCTTTGGGTACGCCGAGCCGCGAAGAAGGAGGCCGAAAAGCTTGCCATGCAGCTTCTCGAACGGGTGCGGATCGCCGAACAGGCGCACAAATACCCTGCGCAGCTCTCCGGCGGCCAGCAACAACGAGTCGCAATCGCGCGCGCGCTTGCGATGCAACCGCGCGTGATTCTTTTTGACGAGCCAACTTCGGCTCTCGACCCGGAAATGATTAAGGAAGTGCTGGACGTGATGACCGAACTAGCCGAAGAGGGCATGACGATGGTCGTAATCACGCACGAGATGGGCTTTGCCCGCCGAGTGGCCGATAGGATTGTATTCATGGATGGGGGTGAAGTCGTCGAGATCGGTAAACCAGACGAATTTTTTGCCGCGCCGAAAACCGACCGCGCACAGTTCTTCCTCAGTCGGATTCTGGCGCATTAGCTCGAATCGCTCCAGCCAACAAGAGCTCGGCGGGGTCATTGATGCGAGGAAAGAAACCCTCAGCTTCGACCTTTTATTTTGGCAATGATGTGATCAGTCAATAGTCCTTGAAAAGAGACTTCGTTGCTGTTGTCCGTCTTCGAACCCAGCCTGGCTAATAGCACCGCAAGCAAAATCACCAGAAGTAAGCCGGCCGCAAACCATAAGGAAACGACGGAACGACTGGAGAGTCCCTCGGACTCTCCGCCCAAGGATGCAGTCTCTTCATCGGTTTGCGCGCTTGGATTGCCAGTGGGGTCGTGCGGTGCCGAGCTTCCGTCTGCTAAGCGCGAACTATCCACGGAAGAGCCAAGAGCATGAGCCTGGTCGGTGTTCTCGCGATCGCTGCTTTCGCTGGACAAAGCCGCGGCCGCCGCCATACTTGTCCCCGAGCTCCCGGCTCCGAAACCCGAGCCTCCATGGCCAGAACCTCCACTACCCGCCCCTCGACCTCCACTGCCGCTTCCACCACTTGAACCCGCAAAGGTTCCCGAGCCACCGCTACCCGAGCCACTACCACCTGCCGCGCCGCCTACAGTGGAATGGGAGCCAGAAGTGCCAGCAACTCCGCCTGCACCCGAAACAGAGCCTGATCCGGCTGTGCCACCTGCGGCACCTCCGCCACTTGAACCGCTACTGCTTCCTGCTGCGCCACCACCTGCGCTTCCACCAGAAGAGCCAGTTCCACTCGCAACTCCACCGGACGTGCTCCCGCTGCCTCCGGAGCCGGCCGCGCTGCCGCTGCCACCGGAGCCACCAGAGACTGCGCTACCTCCGGAACCAGACCCACTGGAGCCACTCCCCCCGCTCGAAGCTGTGCCACTTCCCGAGCTACCACTACCAGAGCCAGCACCGACCCCAGGAGATCCCGAGCCCGAACCACCGGACACACCGCCGGTGCCGGAAGCTCCAGAATTTCCTCCGACAGCGCCGCCGGAACTCCCGCCAGTGCTTCCCGAACCAGTCGCGCCAGAACCAGCCGAGCCCCCGGATGAACCGCTCGTACCTCCGCCAGCTCCGCCACCACCAGAACTAAAGCCACCAGTACCGCTACCCGAGCCAGAACCAGTATTTCCTGAACCGCCGGTTGAGCCACCACCGCCGGCGCCGGTATTGCCGGAGCCAGGGAACACCCCACTAATACTTTTCCAAACACCACCGAGAGTTCCGCCGAACCCCGAGTCCCCGATAGCACCCCATAAAAAGAACACGGCCAGAGCAACCATTAGGGTATATTCAATTGTCCCTTGCCCTCTGTTATCTAAACTCTTCATGATTAGCCCCAACCTAGAAAGAGAGATAGCCACGCAAAGGGCAATTTATGTGCCACTCCAGATGTTGTTGCCGAAGACAAGAACCACTCAGGCATCGCCGAAAATACCCTTACGTTTCGGGCTTTTCGGACCCTACTGGCGCCCTGGAAGCGAAATAGTGCTTAATTGTCCGCAAGGTATCGGGGAGAAAATGCGCGAACTCCTGTGACACGTCGCCAATCGGTGTCAATAGAGTGTCACAAGGCAAAAACTTTAACTCCCGGTTTCTTCGCCTGTCATTGACGCGAGTTCTCTCGGAATGCTAAGAGGTTCGAAACTCACGGAGGAAGAGTTGAATGGCTAAACTGGTTTTAGTTGCCGGTGTTCCGCACCCGCCTCGACTCATTTACGAGATGGGCCAGTCTCCGGGAAAAATGAGGGGGGAGGCACTGATGAAGCAGGTTCGCGAACAAGTGGAAAAGGCCGGACCTGACGTGATCATCGAAGTGGACAGCGATCATTTCGTAAATTTCTTTTACAACAACTTGCCGTCGTTTTGCATCGGAATGGCGGAGGAGGCCGAAGGGCCGCAGGAAACCTGGTGTCCCATGCCGCGGTACACGCTGCGCGTTCACGTTCCCATGGCCAAGGCTCTTCTGCGCTATGGAATGAATGACAAATTTGATCTGGCCGCGGCCCACGAGTTACGTCCCGATCACTCATTGATGGTGCCACTTCATTTTCTTAATCCTTCGATGGAGCTGCCGGTCATTCCGATCTATACGAACGGATTCGCCTCCCCTTTGCCTCTCGCAACGCGCTGTTTTGCGTTGGGGCGCATGGTGCGTCGCTTTATCGATGCCTGGGACGGCAAAGAGCGCGTCGCTCTGATCGCCAGCGGCTGTTTTGCGATGGACGTCGGGGGGCCGCTGAGAGGATGGACGGATACGGAGTGGATGGAAACAGTCTCCGGGCTGCTGCTCCGGGGTCGATATCAGGCACTCGCCCGCCGCGCCACTGAAGAGCGGATCAACGCTGCAGGGAATAACAGCGGCGAGCTGTTAAACTGGATTACCGTAAGTGGAGCGGTCGGCAGGACTCGGCCTTTGTTTCTCGAGAATGACGAAGGCTCAGGGTACGCCGTCTGGAAATTCGAGTGAACTCGGGTGAACAATGAGCATTTATCAGGTCAACAAGCTTCTCTACATGACCGACAACGATGCCGATTTTCGCAAACGGATGAAGGAACATCCGGAGAGCGTACTGAAACAGTTCCGCCTGACTGAAGAAGAAGTAAACGCGTTGACCTCAGGAGCCGTCGGCAAGCTCTACCAGATGGGCGTGCACACGTTCCTCCTCAACCATCTTTCCCGCTATGAGCTGTTCGGAGTAAACCGCGAGAATTATCTGGAGCGGATTCGCGAAGGCATGCCATACGATCCGCGCTTTGAGCAGGGTAAGATGCCGATGCAATATTTCATCAAATCCTGAGGTCTTCGCCCTCACCCACAACCTCTCCTCCCAGCGGGAGAAGGCTTTAATTCCCTCGCCCTCTGGGAGAGGGGAAGGGGTGAGGGTTGAATTAATCCACCTTGATATATTTTCCCATCTCCCTTAGAACGTCCGGCGGCTGGTTCAACAAAGCGGCAAAATCTTTCGTCACCTGTTCTGCGGAAATGTGATGCATGTGAATTTTTGCCTTTTCTGAGTCGGCCAAGAATTGCGGATCTTGCACGACCTTTGCCAGTGCGTCACGCAAAATCGCGACACGATCGGCAGGCGTTCCCGGCGCCACGGCAAAGGCCCTGCCAATGGACAGGGGTATACCGCGGATGGCCATCAGTGCCTTGCCGAGCTTGCTCGTCGCCAGATCCTCATCGACGGGTAAATTCTCGAATCCCGGCATGGCGACCCGGCCGCGCACCAGCGGTCGCACCGCGCCTTGTTCGACGGCGAGTTTGACCGTGGTGGCCAGTGCCGACCATGCGTCGACTTCTTTGCGCTGGACAGCCGCCAAGATCTCACTGTTGGCTGAATAGCCCGATACCAGCCTCAACTTGGCTCCGGCAAATTCCTTGAGAAGAAGCGGGAAATCATGAGCGTTCGATCCCGGCCCCGTCGTCCCCGCAATCAGCTCCTCTCCCGACTTCTGCCAATCTTGAAAAGTCTTGTAAGGCAAGTCTGCACGAATGGCGAAGGCCACGCCATCCGCACCCGTTGATCCGAGCCACTGAAACTTCCGCACGTCGAAGCGAGCCTGCTCGACCTTGGCGAGCTGCCCGATGCTGACGCTCGGATTGGCCGCCAGGATCGTCAAACCGTCCGGCTTTGCTGCGTTGTAGACGTGATTTGTCGCCAAAAGATGGGCTGCGCCCGGCATGTTCTGCAAAATCACAGTGGGTCTACCGGGGATGTGTTTGCCGAGGTGCCGTGCAACGATTTGCGCCGCAATGGTCAAGCTGCCGCCTTTCGCGCCAATAATAATGGCGACCGTCTTCCGCTCATAAAAATTTGCTTGTGCCCACGCCGAAGTGACCACGGAAAAAACGAGTGAGAGCGCAATTAAAACGCTTGGAATCCATCTCGATTTCATAACCCCTCCTTCAGGTCAATGTATGTCAACCGACCGATCGCGGGTCGGAGCCTATCCAACCTGAGCGCGTGCTGTCAAGGCTTGCGGTTGAAATTACCCATCCCATATGCAAACCTTTTTCTCCCATGCTCGAACAGGCCGCCATCAGGCTCCGTGAGCTGCCATCTATCGATAAGCTCTTGAAGCACGCCCGCTGCGAGGCCCTGCTGATCCGCTATAACCGCGATTACGTCGCTCAGAAATGCCGCGATGTCATTGAGGAGCTGCGCGCTGAAATAAAACGAGGCCAACAATCCTCACCGGCGTCCCTTGATGAGGAGGGGGTGCTCGGCCGGGTCGCACAGCAAATAGCCGCAGAGAGCCAACCGGGGCTGGTTCGGATAATTAATGCCAGCGGCACGATTCTGCACACGAATCTTGGGCGCGCGCTCCTGGCGCCGGCCGCCATCGACGCGGTTTTAGCGGTCGGCGCCCAACCGGTCAATCTCGAGTACGACCTTGCAGCCGGAAAACGCGGCCGCAGGGAGAAGACGATCGAAAAGCTCTTGATTGAACTGACGGGCGCGGAAGCCGCCACCGTAGTCAATAACAACGCTGCGGCCGTGCTGTTGGGCTTGAACACGCTTGCCGAGGGCAAAGAAGTTATTGTCTCACGTGGAGAATTGATTGAGATCGGCGGCTCATTTCGTATCCCCGAGATCATGGCGAAAAGCGGCGCGATTCTAAGGGAAGTCGGAAGCACAAACCGGACCCACCCGGAAGACTATGAACGGGCCATTAATGAAAAAACAGCGCTCCTCCTCAAGGTGCACACCAGTAACTACCGAATCGTCGGATTTTCTGCCGAGGTCATTCTGGAACAACTCGTTGCCATTGGAAAGAAACATCGGCTTGCGGTCATGGAAGACCTTGGCAGCGGCGCGTTTGTCGACCTGAGCCGCTACGGCTTGCCCAAGGAGCCGGTCGTCGCAGAGCGTGTGCGAGCGGGAGCCGATGTGGTGACCTTCAGCGGTGACAAAATACTTGGCGGCCCACAGGCGGGTTTAATGGTGGGCAAGAAAACCATCATCGGTCAAATGAACAAGAACCATCTGCAGCGCGCGCTTCGCTGTGGCAAGCTTACGTTGGCTGCAATGGAAGCCACACTTCGGCTCTACCGGCAGTCGCCCGATATCATTCGGGCAATTCCTACCCTGCGGGCATTCACCCGGTCTATTGAGGAGCTGCGGCAACTAGGGGAAACCATTTTGCCCGAGCTTCGGGCCACGCTGGGGAAGGAATTTCGCGTCGTGCTGAAGGACTCGACTTCTCAAATCGGCAGCGGCGCTCTGCCTACCGAGGAGCTGCCCACTGTGGCCGTTGCCATTGAACACGAAAGCCTCGGCGCGACTCGCATTGCGGAGAGGTTTCGCGCCGCCAACCCCGCCATCATCGGCCGCATCAAGGACGACTGTTTTCTGCTGGATCTCAAAACGATTTTTGATCCTAACGATCTCATTCCGAACTTTACGCGCAAAGGGACGTGAAGAAATAACAAACTCGAAGCGCCAAATCCGAAACCGAAACGAATGGAAGAGCGAGAACGTCGTGTGTGCACAATCGGAATAACTCACGCAAAGTAATTCATGTACCAAGGTACAACACAGCGGATAAAAATGAGCCCGCAGTGGTTCGGATCAACACCGATAAATCCCCCATAGCCCCCTTTAGCAAAGGGGGCCGGCCGCAGGACGGGGGGATTTATGTGTAGTCACAGTTTCATAAGAGACGCAAAGGCCGCCAAGAAAGAATCGAACTGAAGCAGTTTGCTTTGCGGTCTTGGCGCTCTTGGCGCGATGACCCCTTAATCTGCGCTGATCGCGGTTTACGCACTCGAATAAAGGCTGCCAATCCAGACAATGCCTTACATCATTGGCACCGCGGGACACATCGATCATGGCAAGACCAGCCTGATCAAGGCGTTGACCGGCCAGGATACGGACCGGTTAAAAGAGGAAAAAGAGCGCGGTATCTCCATAGACCTGGGTTTTGCCCATCTGGATCTTCCCGACGGAGTTTCGCTCGGCATCGTCGACGTGCCCGGTCATGAGCGCTTTATAAAAAACATGCTCGCCGGCGCTCACGGCATCGATCTCGTGCTCTTTACGGTGGCCGCGGACGACGGGGTGATGCCACAAACCGAAGAGCACCTGGACATTGTCCACCTGCTAGGCGTTACGGCAGCTATTTTTGTTATCACCAAGGCGGACCTGGTACCGCCTGGGCGAATCGCGGAAGTTGAGGAGGAAATAAAGATCATCACGCTCGGCACACGGCTGGAAAATGCTCCGATCGTCGCGGTGTCCACCGTCACTGGACAGGGCTTGCCCGAACTTCACGCTGCGATTGTGCAGGCCCTGAAGCAATACAACAAGCCTGTCCCGCCCGGCTATTTTCGCATCCCTGTTGACAGAGCTTTCATCCTCCAAGGCCATGGTGTCGTCGTGACCGGCACGGCATTGAGCGGCGAGATTAAGACCGGCGACCGAGTGCGCTGCTTGCCGGGAGACCAAATTTTCCGTGTGCGCAGCTTGCAAGTGCACGGCAAACCAGTCGAGAACGCCGGTTGGGGGCAGCGGGTTGCGCTGAACCTAACGGGGAGCGACCGGGCGGCCGTCGAGCGTGGGCATGTGATTTGCCACGAGAAGCTCACATCGACGACAACCCGCTTTGACGCATTTCTCGAGGTGAGGCCGGCAGCCGGGAAGGGTATCAAGAATCATCAACGCGTGCGCATCCATCTCGGGGCCGCAGAACGACTGGGAAAGGTTATTGTACTCGGGGCCGCGGGCACCATTCAGCCGAAGCAGTCCTCTTATTGTCAGATCATGCTATCCGAGCCGCTGCTCGTTTTGCGTGGCGACCATTTCATCGTAAGGGATGAAACGGCCCAGCGCACGCTGGGTGGCGGAGTTGTGATTCATCCGTGGGCCAAGAGACATAAGAAACGAGAAGCGGACCTCTTGAGCCGCTTGGAATCACTTCACACCGGCGACGTTGCTGAGCTCACGGCAACGTTTCTGAATGAGAATGACGCTTTTGCCCTCCCCCTCGAATCGATTTATCAATTCCTTAACTTAACTGAACCCGAAGCGCGGCAAAAACTCGACAAGATGAAGGATCTGCGCGTACTCAGCGCGGAAGGCGAACGCCTGTATACCACCGAGGAGAAATGGCGCCGAATGAAGGAGTCCATCTGCGACAGGCTCGGCCAGTTCCACGCAAGCCACCCATTGCTCCCCGGCATGGACATGGAGGAACTGCGCGCGAAGCTCACTCAAGCTGTCTCTCAAAAGATGTTTCGCACGTTGGTGGACATTTTTGTCCAAGAAAAAGCTGTGGTTAAGGAAGAAAATCTCCTGCGACTACCGCAGCATCGGGTGCAGCTTGGAATACAGGAAAAGTCGCTGATGGGGCGCATCAAAGAAATTCTTGGCGTCCAACCTCTGTCACCACCGGACTTGAAGGAACTGGAAAAGCAGTTGGGCGTCACTCGCGCCAAGCTGTCTGAAGTTCTTCGATTGCTCGAGCGCGAGGGTTCTGTGGTTCGCGTGACCTCCGATTTCTATTTTCTCTCCAGCTCCGTGGCACAGGTCCGTGCGACGCTAAACAACTACCTGGTGGAGAAAGGCGAAATCACCGCAGCAGCGTTTCGTGACTGTATCGGCTCCAGCCGCAAGTACACCATCCCGCTTTTGGAATACTTCGACCGCGAAGGAACAACGGTAAGAATCGGCGACGTTCGCCGTCGCAA
>CAYPHJ010000111.1:0-14708 GCA_964410485.1 uncultured Syntrophobacteraceae bacterium | reverse complement strand
CGGTCTGCAACGCTTCGATGTAATAGGCCGCCATGTCCTCGATCCGCGTGTGCGGCTCTTGTCCTTCTTCCAGTCCCCTTGCTTGCAGCCCATAGCAGGGTTGATCGGAGTCGAGATATTGCGCCAGATGAATGTAGGGGAAAACATGTCCGCCGGCCGGATGCACCAGAAAGAGCGGCTGTTTACTGCCATCCGCCTTAATGGTCACCAAACATGACTGAGGTCCCGGCTCGGCCTGCTGGCGGAGAAGACCGGCGAGATGCTCAACCGTTGCTCCCTGAAAGACGGTTGTCAGGGAAAGTTTTCTACCCAGCCGTTTCTCGATTAAGGCAAACAGACGTACGGCCAGCAGCGAGTGCCCTCCCAGCTCAAAAAAATTGTCTCGCACCCCGACAGGGCAAACGCCTAGAACCTCCTCCCAGATCTGAGCGAGTTGGAGTTCCAGGTCATCTCGGGGCGCGACGAAAGCTTTTTCCAGTTCGGGTCGCGCTCGGTCGGGCGCGGGCAATGCGCGGCGGTCCACCTTCCCGTTGGGCGTCAACGGCAAGGTATCGAGCAGGACGAAGAGCGCCGGCACCATGTGCTCGGGCAGTTTCTCCTTCAGGAAACTGCGCAGCTCAGTCGTTGTGGGGAGGGGCTCCTGCTCAGCGACCACGTAGGCCACCAACCGCTTCCCTGTCCTGAGCGAAGCCGAAGGGTCTCCCGGCGTGTCTTCCCGAGCCTGGACCACGGCCTCCCGCACGGCCGGGTGTTGGTCAAGCGTTGCTTCGATTTCTCCCAGTTCGACTCGGAACCCGCGGATCTTCACTTGCTGGTCAACCCGACCCAGGAACTCAATGTTCCCATCGGGCAGGTAGCGGGCCAGGTCCCCGGTTTTATACAGACGTGCTCCCGGCTCCTCGCTAAAGGGGTTGGGAACGAACTTCTCGGCTGTCAGCTCCGGCCGGTTTAGATAGCCTCGCCCTACGCCCACACCGCCGATGTGGAGCTCACCAGGAACTCCAATTGGGACAGGGTTGCCGTAGTTGTCTAGAATGTAGATCTCTCTGTTGGCGAGCGGACGGCCGATGGGAATCCGCTGAAAAGTTTTATTGTCGCAAAATCGGGGAATCAATTCGAAGGCCGTTGCCGTTATCGTCGTCTCCGTAGGCCCGTAAGCATTAAGCAAACGAACTGAATTCACCGGTGTACGCTGCCAGAGATTGAGACCATCGGGCAACATCGTATCGCCGCCGACAATGAAGAGTCTGGGCCGAATGTCCGGGAGCAGCTCCGGGACGTCCGCCCACTGTCGAGCTAATTCTTGCCAGTAGGCTGATGGCAGATTGAGGACCGTAAGTCCAAATTGCGAAATTTTTCGATGAAATTCCGCCGGATGCCACATATCCGTACCCATTATAACCAGCTTGGCGCCAACGATCAGTGCCGGCAGGATTTCCTCCAATGAGACATCGAAACTCGATGAAGCAAACTGGAGCACCCCATCGGCGGCGTTCAGGTCGTAGTACCTCTGAGCACTGTGGCAGTGATCCGCAATCGAGCGATGCGAAACCAAGACTCCCTTCGGCTGTGCCGTGGAACCGGAGGTGTAGATTACATAAGCGAGGTTTTCCGGCGTGGTTGCGTTGCTGGGGTTCTCTCCGCTTTGATTGGCAATAACCTCCCAGTCTGAATCCAGGCAGATGATTCCGGCCGCACATTCAGGCAATCCCCCTAACAACCGCTTCCGGGTTAACAGCCCCGGAACCTGGGCATCATTCAGCATCAAGGACAGGCGCTCTTTCGGATACGCTGGATCCAATGGCAGGTAAGCTCCGCCGGCTTTGAGAATGCCAAGAAGTCCGATGACCATCTCCAGCGATCGCTCCAGGCAAACAGCCACCGGCACTTCCGGTCCTACGCCCAGCGTCCTCAAATAATGCGCCAGTCGATTGCTGCGTCGGTTCAGCTCCCCGTACGTCAACTGCTCATGTTCGAACACCACCGCGACGGCGTCAGGTGTTCGCTCTGCCTGTGCCTCAAAGAGCTGATGAATACATAAATCCCGCGGATAATCACTCTTGGTATCGTTCCACTCCACCAGCAGTTGCTGCCGCTCTGCATCAGTTAAGAGCGGGAAGTCCGAGAGGCGTTGCTCGGGATCGGCGATCATGGCCTCCAGCAAGATCTGAAAATGGCCCAGCATCCGGGCAATCGTGGCCGCCTCAAACAGATCGGTGTTGTACACGAATGATGCCGTCAGCCCTTGATCGGCGTCGACAACCACAAGGGTCAGATCAAAGTGAGCGGTCTCGCTGTCCCCTTCGACAGGTCTCAGGGTCAATCCCGGCAGCTCGACCGCACGCATTGAAGCGTTTTGCAGCACGAACATCACTTGAAAGAGCGGATTGCGGCTCAGGTCCCGCTTGAGACGCATTTCCTCTACCAGACGATCAAAGGGCAGGTCCTGATGGCCATACGCCCCCAGACACACCTCCCGCACCCGCCGTAACAGCTCCCGAAAAGAGGGATTGCCTGAAAGGTCCGTACGCAGGACCAGCGCGTTGACGAAGCATCCGATCAGTCCTTCGATCTCGAGTCGATTGCGGTTGGCGATCGGCGTGCCGACGATCAGGTCCTCTTGCCTCGTGTAGCGAAACAGCAAAACCTTGAACGCCGCCAACAAGGTCATGAACTGAGTCACCCCTTCCTGGCGAGCAAGCGCTTTGAATCCTTCGGTCAGGGTCTTGGGCAACATCACCGATTGATGCGCGCCTCGGAAAGTCTGAAGAGCCGGCCTGGGGCGGTCCGTGGGCAGGTCGAGAAGAGGGGGGGCACCGGCCAGTTGCTGCTTCCAATAGGCAAGCTGGGTCTCCAGGACTCCCCCTTGCAACCACTGCCGCTGCCAATGGGCAAAGTCCGCATATTGGATGGGCAAAGCAGGCAGCGACAAGGTCCCACCGGAGGAAAAGGCGACATAGAGCCTGCCCACCTCTCTGATCAGTATTCCCGTTGACCAACCGTCAGAGACTATGTGATGCATCGTCAGAAGCCCCACATGTTCCTCGTCGCCCAGTCGCAACAGGGCGACGCGCAAGAGCGGGCCCTGGGACAAATCGAAAGGACGCATGGCTGCTTCGGTGACCAAGCGGCGGACCTCGGTTTCGCGCTCGGCCTCCGGCAGCTTGCGCAGATCAACGACCGGCAGCTCGATGGTCAAATCCGCCGCGATACGTTGAGCTGGTCGTCCATCCACCATGGAGAAAGTGGTGCGCAAGGATTCATGGCGCTTCACGATTTCGTTGAGACTTTGCTCCAGCGCCGCCATGTTGAGCGGTCCCCTGAGGCGGATGGCGGCAGGAATATTGTAGGCGGCGTTTCCCGGCGCCAACTGATCGATGAACCACAGGCGCTGCTGGGCGAAGGAGAGAGCCAGGTTTTCGTCTCGCGGCACCGGCAAAATAGGCGGCACCAGGAGGTTCTGCCCGGCACTTTGGGCTACGGCAATACTTTCAGCCAGGCCAGCCACGGTGGGCACCTCGAAAATACGGCGCAGCGGTAATTCCACCTGGAAGGCTTCGCGGATTCGCGACACGACCTGGGTTGCTAAAAGGGAATGACCGCCGAGGTCGAAGAAATTATCGTAGATACCTACGCGTTCAATGTCGAGGACCTGAGCCCAGATCTCCGACAGCAGCTCTTCTGTAGGAGTGCGGGGTGCCACGAATGCCTTGTCCAGTTCGGGCCGTGTTCGGTCGGGCGCCGGCAGTGCCCCGCGGTCTACCTTTCCGTTGGGCATCAACGGCAAGGCATCGAGCAGCACGAAGAGCGCCGGCACCATGTGCTCGGGCAGTTTCTCCTTCAGGAAACTACGCAGGTCAGTGGTTGTAGGGAGGGGCTCCCGATCGGCGACCACATAGGCCACCAACCGCCTCTCTCCAGGAGCATCTTCCGGAGCTAAGACGACAGCCTCGCGCACCGATGGGTGCTGGTCAAGCGCTGCTTCTATTTCCCCCAGTTCGATCCGAAACCCGCGGATCTTCACCTGGTGGTCAACGCGACCCAGGAACTCGATGTTGCCATCGGGCAGGTAGCGGGCCAGGTCGCCGGTTTTATACAGGCGTGCTCCCGGTTCTTCGCTGAAGGGGTCGGGAACGAACTTCTCGGCGGTCAGTTCGGGCCGGTTTAGATAGCCTCGGGCCAGGCTCACCCCCCCGATGCACAGGTTGCCGGGAACACCGAGTGGCAAAGGGCGCAGAGCCTCATCCAGGATCTGCATGCGCGCGTTGGGTATGGGTCGTCCGATAGGGATCGTGGAATGAGCACCGACCCCCTCGCATAACCAATACGCTGAATCGATGATCGCCTCAGTCGGTCCGTACACGTTATAGAGCTTGACCCCGGATCGGCGCTGGAATCGCATCACCACTTGGGGCGGCAAGGCTTCGCCGCCGCACATGACAGCACGCAAGGCCTCGGCGCCGTCGAGCGCGGGCTCCTCCATGAGAAGGCGCAGAAGAGATGGAACGCAGTGAAAAATTGAGATCCGTTGGTTACGGAGGATCTCCGCCAGATAACGGCAATCACGGTGGCCCTCAGCTTCGGCGATGACGAGACATCCTCCTGCGATCAGGGTTGGGAAGATTTCACGTCCGGCAGCATCAAAGGTGATGGGGGTCTTCAGCAGACAGCGATCCTTAGCCGACAGCTCGAGTATGTCGATCAACCATTTGAGGGTATTGCTCAGTCCGCGATGTTCGATCACGACCCCCTTCGGCTGTCCCGTTGAGCCCGAGGTGTAAATCACATAGGCAGCGTTTCTGGCTGATGCGCTAGTGACCGCATTTTCCTCGCTATGCTGAGCGATGACCTGCGACTCTGTGTCCAGGCAGACTACCCGAGTTCGAGAATTGAGAATCGAGGATCGAGAATCGCCATCTTCTATCTTCGGTCCTCTATCTTCGATGACCTTCGCCATCACGCGCTGCTGGGTCAAAAACACCGGCGCCTGCGTGTCCGCCAACAGGTCGGCCAGGCGCTCCTTGGGATACGCCGGGTCCAATGGGACGTAAGCTCCGCCGGCTTTGAGAATACCCAGAAGTCCAATGACCATCTCCAACGATCGCTCGAGGCAAATGGCCACCAGCACCTCCGGGCCAACGCCCAAGGTGCGCAGGTAATGGGCCGATTGATTGGCACGGGCGTTCAACTGAGCGTAGGTCAGTTGCCGGCCCTCAAACACAACGGCAACGTTGTCCGGCGTACGCTCGACTTGTTCCTCAAACAACTGCTGGATACACTTGTCTTCAGGATAATCGGTCCTGGTATCGTTGAACTCGACCAACAGTTGCCGGCGCTCGGCAGCGCTCACAATCTCCAACTCAGAGATCGCGGCTTCGGGATCGCGGACGACACTTTCGAGCAACGTTTGGTATTGTCCCGCTAAGCGCCCGATATCTTCCGAGCGATACAGGTGAGCATCGTAGTGCAGGTCTACGGTCGAATGATCGTGTTTTTGAACACAAGAGAGTTTCACCTTGAACCGGTCCGCGCAAGCGAGTCGCCGGTGAATCGATAGTTTGACGGTCGGAGCGAAACAAGCGGGGGGCTGTTCCGCAAATTCGAAGCTAACAGTGAAAAAAGGCGGCGCCTTGATATCCCCATTCGATCCGGCGATATGTTCCCAACTAAAATACTCCTGCCATTCCACGACATCGTGTGCCGACCCATTAACTTGCGCCAGGAGATCACTGAACCGAAGGTCGTTTTGCAGATGGCAGTGAAGCGGCAAATATTTCGCCAACGGTCCGATGGCCTCCGATAGCCCCTCATAGGTACGGCCATTGCAGGCCATGCCGACGATAAAGTCCGACAAGCCGGTCAGACGCCAAAGCAGGGTCTGCCAGCAAGCCAGGAAGAATGCGGGAGCCGGCGCATCATACCTGCGTAGGAGCGTCCTGATCTTTGCTGTCGCATCGGGAGTGATCGTTGCGGTTAAAGAACGCGGGTCAAAGCGCGCACCGTCTGATGGTCCCGACGATTGACGCTCGAAGGGAAGCCGTAAGTCGAGTAGAGGAGCGATATTCTGCTTGTGCCAATATGCTCTTCCCTCTCTGGTTTCCGCTGACTCCAGCAACTCATTTTGCCATTCTGCGAGATCGGCGTATTGCATCGGCTCGCCGGAAAGTTCCTCGCCACGCGCGCAGGCTGAATAGGCACGGCTGAGTTCGCGCACCAGAGTCCCAAGCGATGCCGTATCCGCACAAAGGGAGGAAAGTGTGACAAGCAACATGAACTTGTCTGGCGACAGAGTAACGATGGACGCACGCGCTAGAGTCCCCTTCTCAAAGTCAAAGGGCAGCAGGCGTGCCTCCTGGAAAAGCGCCTCGATGCGCGCCTCTTGTTCCGCAAGGCCCCAACCGGTGAGATCGTAGCAATCGATCGATGGGATGCTGCCGTCGCTTATAACCTGAACGGGAATGGACATCCCCGGCAGGCAAATAAAGGCTGTGCGGAGGATCTCATGTCGATCGAAGAGGTTCCGTAAGGCCGCTGCCAAGTTCTTTGTGTCGAGATTTCCCTCGATCAGGACGGCGCACTGGGCACAATAAGGCCGGCCGGGATCCTCTTGCTGCAACAACCACAGATACTTTTGCTGGGGTGAAAGTCGGAAACCTTCAATAACTTCCTGTTGTGAGCCGGTCATAGCCTGCCATTACACCGTTGTTGGACCTGTGGGATTTAAATGTACATTACAGCCTATCCGCAGTACAAACGCCGTCCGAGGAATACCAATGGCAACCGCGCCGGAGTTCAAATAGTGCTGGATAATTTTTTTCGAGAATGTCCAGTATTGGACAGCAATCCCTCCCTGGTCAGCGTAATGTGAGAGTTACGAATAGACAACCCAAATAAAGGAGAGACTATGGATACTCTATTGATCGTTATTTTAGTGTTGTTGTTGCTCGGTGGTGGGGGCTGGGGATATTCTCGCTGGCGCCGGTAACGCCCGCGGGCCATGACCCGCGAAGTCGCCCACTTGGAGTAAAAAACCGATCTGAAAGGGCCCACAGCGAGGCTCTGGAGGACTCGGGGAAATTTGAATCGCTGGGGGTTCATTGCCAGCAGCTTGCTGTGAACCTTCGTCGTCAGAGTATTCGATACCCCGCTGCTGGCGCCGCGATGGTTCATTGATCCGGCTCTCAAGGATGGCCAATGTTGTAGCGCGACCCGACGCGGCCCGGCATGGATGGCGTCCGACTGAACTCCGTTCCACAGCGCGTTACCCTTCCGCTTAGCTCTTCGCACCGTTGCGTCCGACCGTCCAACTGTCCGTCCGTCATCCGCCCTCCGTCCCGTTGCGGAGCCACTGGACCGCGGCGCGCTTCACCACAATTTCCTGCGGAATTGGGAGAGATAGATCGCCCTTTCATCCGTTCCCACTCAGATCGCGGTAGCGCATCATGGCCCAGGTGAACAAGCCGTGGGCAATCAAACCAGCGGCGGTGGCGCCGAGCAGCCACGGGCCGAAAGGTTGTTCCATGAGAGTCGCAAGCGCCTTTGCCATGCCGCCCGCGTTATCGGAATCGGAATTTACGGCCGCTTGCACGAGAAACAGGCCGACAAGTGCGATCAGCAAAGCCCGCGCGCAAAAGCCCATCCGGCCGAGAGTGATCACCGCAATCTTCTCCCAAGCATGCATGTCGCGCAGCGCGAGTTTCTCGCGGAACTTCGCCCGGTAGCCCACCAGGAGCTGACTGATGCTGATCCCAAAGGCCACCACGCCCACGGCCCCAACCAGCCAGCGTCCGAACCCCTGCGACATCAGCCAGCTCGTCCCCGACTGCGCGGATTGATCCCCACTCTCCCCGCCGCCCATCACGCCGAACCCCGACAGGACTATCCTCGCCGCCATGTATGCGAGATAGATATGGAGGAAACCGCTCGCACCGTACAACGCCCGGAGGCCTTTGCCGACGTTTTCGGGGTCCTTGAACGCCTCCACGAACTTCCACGCCGAATAGTGCAGCAAGCCGACGGCGAGGATTACCAGAAGCGTTCCCCCGAATGGGCGCCGGCCGATTTCCTCGAGAGCTCCTTTCGTGTCACCCGTTTCGCCGCCGAAACCAACCGCGACCTGCAGGGCCAGCAACCCAACGGCGAGATAAACCGCGCCCTTGGCGAGAAACCCAAAACGAATGATGAATTTTAGAAAGCCGCTTTGGGACTTCATGCCGGATAATCCGTGAGGAGAGGAAAGAACCCAACCGCGGCATGTCGATGCTCGATGCCGGCCATCGTTGGACGCGAGAAGGTAGGCGAAATTTCCGGTTTGTCCATCGGAGCCGGGAATAACTGGCGCCGAAAGCTACGCGATATCGCCGGTGAATTCTCCAAAACTAGAACTCATCGCGTTGCCTCCTGTTGGCAAGTGAGAAAACCAGCACACCCTGGCGATAAAAAATTGCCAGAACGGCCGGCTCTAAACTCTTCTCTTCATTGTCTCCCGAGGAAGGGTTTGTGTTGCTCCGCTTTGGCCTCACGTCACGCTGGAAGCCTTCTCAATGACGCGGGGAGGCTTGTTACGAGGGCACACCTATCACACGGGGAAGTGCTGTCAAGAAGGTTCTATCGACGCTCCACATGAATTTACGAATCGTATTGAGTGCTAATCAGGTGGCCCGTCTGAAAACCTTGTCTCGGTTGGAATGGTTGAAGCCCGGGACTTCCCACGATCCTAAGTCTTTGATATATCGCGATTCCGCCATTTGACTACGGGTCGAGTCCCGAATAGGTCTCGGCCATGCCGACTAGGGTGTATAAGAATCACCTGATAGTGGTCTCCGCCAAGTCCAACCGATCAGGTACTTGGACGCCAGTGATTGATATTAGCTGGGATGTCGCTGGGACGAAGGGTTCTCGCAAGGTAGATCTTGTAACCGACTTCGACACCAGAGAGGAAGCTGAAACTTACGGCATTCAGTTCGCCAAAGACTGGATCGATAAAAACCCTCAATGAGAGGCTCTGCTGCCTTCCAACGACCGGGAAGTGGCTGTATGTGCGCATATGAAGCATAGACCCATCCGTGAAGGCGGCGCTGCGTGTCGTAGCCGAGAAGGAGCACCGCAATATCGCAAACATGATTGAATAAAGATCCGGGACTACTGCAAGCGGAACGGCGGGTGGTACGACTAGTCGGCCTGTTGTCCTTTGGGAATTCTCGGCACGATCGGCTTCTAATATACCGGCCGTCGGTCTATCAACGGAAAAGAAAAGTAGCCTGTCCCCCCTTTTCTGTTACGATCCCCATAGTCGGTAGTAACGTTGCGCTACGCCGTTTGGTCCAACACGTTTTATCTCCAATGCCGCGCAGGGGATTTTGTCGACGCTCCGTTGCTTCCAGGCATTAGCAAGGGATAAAACGCTATACGTTAGTGCGCTAGATCCGTGGTTCGCACGACGGAGAATAGCTATGCGGATGTCTAGGGACATGATCGCGACCGCCTTTCAGTTCACGCGCTGGGCGATACTGACGTTCGCTATGCTCACCGTCATGGCGATGCTCCTGTATCCTGGAGGCACGTTTCGAGATCCAAGTACCCAACACTATCTGTTCCTTCACAACTTTCTGAGCGACCTCGGAATGCCCACGTCCTGGGGAGGACACGCGAACCGATTGGGCGCATTGCTGTTCGTCTCCGGCGAGATTCTGTTCGCGTCTGCGCTGATCGCGTTCTCCGTCGCTCTCATTTCGTTGTGTTCTTCGTCCCCGGCCCAGCGGCGCTGGGCGCGCGCAGCCGCGGTCGCCGGCGTGGCGGCCGGCGTTGGGTTCATCGGGGCCGCGTTGACTCCCGCGGATCGCTTGCTCCAGCTCCATGTGCAAAGCGCCTTGCTCGCATTTGGAGGAGTGTTCGTCGCAGCGCTGTTCCTGTCAGTAATCCTTGCCCGTGACCATAAGTTCTCGCGGAGTGCTGCGGTCGTGTGCATCGGCATGACGCTGCTGCTCGGCGGGTACATAGCTGTGATCGAATGGGGACCGAGGCTCGACACCGAGATCGGTCTTTTCGTGCAAGTCGCTGCGCAAAAGGCCGTCTTCGTTGCTGCGGTCCCCTCGTTCTATTACCTCAGTTCGGAGGCGGGGCGCGTGGCAGCCGAACCTGGGCGAATGCCGGAAGCAATCTAACACGTTGCCGCGGACCGGCTACGCCGGCCGCTGAACGCGAACGTTAGACGATCCGAAAAACTTCAGCTATACATGAACTTTGGCCGAACCAAAGGTTCCTGACGACCTCCTATCGTTCATTCGCGACTGTATTCGCAGGAGTCGGATTCTTTGGACTTACCATGTCAACATGCGCCTGGGACAACGGTTCAGTTGCCCGTGAGACGATCATCCAAGCAGCCGAGAACTACGAGATAGTCGAGACGCGAAGGAGGTCCCCATGAAGTGCACGGTCTGCGGCGCTCGCATGCATGCGATCAGCACCGATTTGCCATTCAAATTGTCAGAGGAGCGCATTGTCATTTTGAAGCAACTGCCGGTCTTGCAGTGCGAAGCGTGCCGCGAGTATCTCATTGAAGATACCGTTATGGCACGGATCGACACCTTGCTCGCCCAAGCAGACCGTACTGCCGAGCTTGAAGTCATTCGTTATGCTGCCTGACAGCTGCGGCTAACCCGTAAGGATTGAGACGAACTTGATGCTGGAAAGATAATCTCGCCCGCCGATTGCTTTGATCATCAAGGATGCGTCATCACCCATGAGCCCGACTGATTACCGGCGACGGTTGTCTTAGGAAAACGGATCGAGGACGTGCACCCCTGTTTTCGAAAAATCATCCCGGTTGCGGGTCACAACGATCAGGTCGTGGATAAGCGCCGTGGCGGCGATCAACTTGTCCAGCGCGTTTTCGTAATGCGGCACGCGCAGCCGGCCGCAGAGCTGCGCGATGTCCGAGTCAATATCGAGGATGTAATCCCCGTAGCGCTGAAGTAAATGTACCAGCCACTTTTCCAGTCGGTTCGCCTGTGGCGTGTCTCCGCGATGACGAATTAGCTCAACGCCTCGGCGAAGTTCGCCCACCGTAACGACGGAGAGAAATACGGGCGCTTGGTCCGCCGCGATGCGCTTGAAGAAGGTACGGACCCCGGGGTTCGCTCGCCTTCGCTTCCGCATCTCGCTGACGACATTGGTGTCAAGTAAGTACATCGGGTGCGCTCTCATCTTGCTTGCGTGCGAAATCCTCATCGGTCCCGACGTCGGGGATTATCGCCAATGCTTGGGCAAACGTCTTGCGCCGGGTCCGCGCAAGCGCCGATTCCAGGATCGCACGGTGCTCCGCCTCGGCACTGCGGCCATGGCGCAGCGCGCGCTTTTTCAGCGCCTCGACAATCGAACGATCAAGATTACGCACAACCAAGTCTGCCATTGCTCCATACCCCACTATGTTACATTGCTATCAATGCTAGCATTTGCGTGGCCCATTGAGCAACCCATTGGCCACGGCTTGCTCTTTCACCTACCAATTGCGGAATCGATCTCGTAATAGCCCTGTGAAATTGGACTTAGCCCCTTTTCGGTCCCTAATATACCGGCCGAGTCAAGACGCGCTATAACAAACGCTATACCGATTGGATTGCACAATTTATTGAACAATAACAGGACATTGTTTCACAGTGCCTTCAAAATGACGGAAGTCGAAGGGCACACGGGAAGGGGGAGAACATTAACCTCTGATTCCGCTCACGAACACCCACTAGGGCGAGTAATCATTGGACTTGAGGCGGGCTTGACGGTCGGTCTTAATGGTCGACTTTTGCGTCCAGACTCTCTTGGGCTGTTTCGCCGCCAGTGAGAATTCGAGATCAACGTAACGGTCGGATTTGCGCTCGGTGAACCGGCAGGGTCGAAGTCTCTACTCTTACCTCAACACCCCGGGGGGATCCACTCCAGTTCAATAGTTCAAGGTTCAAGGGGGTCAACGGTCTTAAGGCTGATCGCCCATTAAGAACGTTCATCGTTCAACCGCTTCGCTCCGTTCTAAACTTTTAACTGGTTACCGGAACCGGGCCAAGATTGTTGCCTTCGGAGGGATAAGGGATAAAGCATTTCCTAGCCACTCCTAATCCGGCAGTACGCTTTCGACGCGCTTTTCTTATGTCCTGTTGATACCGCTGTTTCCGCTGAGTTGCGATCCCCTCACAGCCTTCCGCTTGATCGTTTTTAACTTCTGGAGATTGGCTTTTCTGTACTCTTGTCGCGTCGCGACCTGTTGTTGCCGGTCGGCGTCGGCGAGTATGTTTTTGAGCGCGTTCAACTCGGCATTGGGCTGTGTCACGACATGACGTAGAAGAATTTCAAAGTGTTCTGCCATCCGGATGACGGCAGCGGCATCGAACAGGTCTGAGTTGTATCGTATGGAGGCAGAAAACGATCCTGCCGTTTCGATGATCAACATGACCAGATCCAGAGCGGCGGCGCGGCGTTCCAGGGGGAGAGATTCCAGCACAAGACCGCCGGAATTCATCCGGAGCCCCGTTTCGTCCAGCGCGAACGCCGGACCTGTTTGTTCCGCGAGGCGGTGCGGTTTATCCAGCACGAACATGACTTGGCAGAGCGGCGAGCGGCTGAGGTCCCGAGCCGGCCGGAGCCGTTGGACCAAGCGAAGGGTGGGGTAATCCTGATGCTCGAGAGCCGCCAGCACCGTCTCGCGCACCCGGCCAAGAAACGCCCGGAAAGTTGGATTGCCGGAAAGATTCGCTCGTAAGACAACAGGGTTGGCGAAGAAGCCTACAATCCCCTCAAACTCGGCCCGGCTCCGCCCGACCATGGGGGAAGCCACAAGGATGTCTTCCTGACCGGTGTGGTAGTAAAGCATCACTTCGAACGCCGCCAGAAGGACCATGTACAGAGTCGCCCCCTCGGCCTTGGCGAGCGCCTTGAGCGGCCGGGCCAGTTCATCGTTAAAAGTGAAATCGTGCTGGGCGCCGCGAAACGTCTGAATCGGCGGTCGAGGCCGATCGGTCGGAAGATTGAGCACCGGTAACTGGCCGGCCAATTGTTTCTTCCAGTAGGCCCAGAGCCGCTCACCTTCCGGACTCGCCAGCATTTCGCTCTGCCAACGAATGAAGTCCGTGTATTGCAGATCAAGAGGAGGAAGAGCCGCTGGCCGGCCGGCCTTTTCCGCAGCGTACAGCACGCCAAGCTCATTCAGAATCACCGCGAGAGACCAGAAATCAACCACGATATGGTGCACGACCAGCACAAGGATGTGTTCCTGTGCCGAGCGAGTGAACACACTGACCCGCAGTACAGGTCCTCGTTCCAGATCAAAGGGGCGCTGAGTTTCCTCGACCAGCCGGGCCTTCAGCTCATCCCCGTCCCAGGCTGAGGCATCCGCCTCCTCGAAGTGGACCTTCAGATGTTCGTGTATTTGTTGAACGGGTTTGTCGGAGCGCACCGCAATGGTGGTCCGCAGCGAAGGATGGCGATCCACTAGCGCCTGAAAGGCGCGCCGCAAGGCCGGAGTGTTTATGTCGGAGCAGATGCGCGCCGCAAAACTGACATTATAAATCGAGGTCTCGGGCACGAACTGGCACAGGAACCATATCCCCTGCTGATTGTCGGAGAGAGGATAAAACGCTTGCGACCCGCTCGCCTTTCTTTGCAGGAGTTGGGCGAGCAGGGCGCGCTTTTCATCGGGTGAAAGATCGGCAGTTCGCTGGGAGGTCCGGCTCATTCACTAACCTTCTCGCTCAGCCAACATATCGGTGAGCAATGCATCCACGTTCTCATCCGAAAGCTGATCGAGGTTTGCCAACAGCTGTTTGGCATTTTGCCTATCGGTGGGGTCCTGCTGTGGTGTGACTGCCGGGGCAAGGGGCGCCGCCGGAGTGGCACCCTCTGCTGTCAGTTGATCAAACACCTGCGTCACCGCCTCGTCCACGCTAAAACCCTGAAGAAATTTGACCACCGGCACCTTCACTCCCAAGTCAATCGCGATCCGGTTCCTCAGCTCGACGGCCATCAGGGAGTCCAGTCCCAAATTGCTCAGAGGCTGCTGCAGGTCCAGCTTTGCGGCGGAAAGCCCGAGCACGCGAGCCACTTGGGCGGTCAGGTAGGACTGCAATAGCTGGCGGCGCTCCCCCGGCTCCGCAGCCAGGAGGGCAGCGGACGTCAGCCCCCTTTTTTCTCCCGGACGGTCCGCTTGCCGCGAGACTTCGGCTTCCTTACGCGCAAGTTGAGACAGTAGGGCTGGTTCGCTGCCCGCCGGATAAAAGTCGCGGTACTGCCGCCAGTCGACGGGCACCGCAACGACCTGGGTTGAGCCTTGCTGGAGTTCTCGTTTCAACACTTCCAGCGCTTGCTCGGCCGCCATGCTCCTGATTCCCAGGAGCGCGAGGCGCGCGGCGAGGCGCTTCCCCCCAGGCGTGTCCGCAAAACCCAAATCGGACCAGGCGCCCCAGTTGATACTCATGGCCGGCTGGCCTTGAGCCTTCCGGTGATGCGCCAGTGCATCCAGGAAAGCGTTGGCGGCGGCATAATTCCCCTGACCAGACTGGCCCAGGAGGGAACCCGCCGAAGAGAAGAGTACGAAGAAGTCCAGGGGGGCGTCCTTGAGCAGGCGATGCAGCAGCCACCCACCCGTCACCTTGGGCCGCAAAACCGTATTCAGTTGAGCGGCATCAAGTTGCACCAGTAGTCCGTCCTGCAGCACTCCCGCCGCG
>CAYPHJ010000110.1:12082-14751 GCA_964410485.1 uncultured Syntrophobacteraceae bacterium | reverse complement strand
TCGGGAGGATCGGGCGTCTTTCAATCGGCATGGCAAGCATCAACGAATCCGACGACGGTGTTAGCAGCAATAGAGACGCAGGACAGAATTGGGATGCTTACCTCGGAATCTTCCCTTTTTCGTCAATCAAGAACAAATGGATTCAAGGGTTGCACTTCGAGACCGGCGCCTGGGCGTGTCGTAACCGTGAGGACCGCGGCAACCGGACGAATGCAAACCTCTGTCTTGCTCAATACCGTTTCCGTGACCATGGCTTCAACGCCCGCCAGAACCTGTGGACAACTGGCGCGAACAGCATCGGCGACGGCTGGCTCTATGCCGTACAGCACGGCATTGGTTGGACGGTTGGGCCGGTGCGGCTCCGCGGTGTAGGGGGTTACACGTGGGACAATGGTAGGAGTAAACGGCCTACTGCTGCCCCCGCTGGCGTTGATGGGACCCAAAGTTCAGACAAGAGGGCACACGGCTGGTTAGTCGCTGCCGATGTCTTTCTCTGGAGCCCGAAGGGATTCTTGACCGGCTCCGCGGGGACGGCGGGGTCCGTCCTCTTTGGCTACCATTACGAGCGCAACCATGGCAGCTGCCGGGGGCTGTGCACCACTGTCAGTCCGACCCGCAGCAACACCATTGAGCTGCACGAGTGGGATCTCTGGTACTTCGTTGCCCCGCGCATGAGCATCGGCGGCAGCGTTCTGTGGTACGACGCCGACCATCTTTCGGCGACTGCACGGCGAAACCTCAAGATCTCCGGCACCGGCACGCAGGGCGGAGACTGGGTGGACTTCTGGCTTGACTGGAGATACCAGTTCTAAATATCACAGCCAAACCGTGTATAGCAGAAAAGGGGAGCCAGCAATGACTCCCCTTTTTTTTGCTTCGCTGCGGTGAAAAATCTGCGCCAAGGTATCCGGCATTCTTGACACGCGGCGATTGACTGTATAATTTCGCGCCCGAGTCAAGAGAGCCCAAACTTTACGAATGATTCTAAACGAAGCCGCGCAATAGTCTCGCTGAACAAATCCCCCTTAGTCCCCCTTTTGCTAAAGGGGGAATCGCGGTTCCCCCCTCTTTGAAAAAAGGGGCAAGGGGAGATTTGAGACAACAGTGTGCTTGTGTTCTTTTGCGTCAGAGGGTTATTGACTGTGCTCAGGCGAATAAGCAATGCTCCAGGGAATGCTTTCAGGGATTGACCGAAGCCAGTCATGAACCGATCTCAGCACCGAAGGCTGGTGACTGCCTTAGAGTTCTTTGTTCTCTTCATAACCTGGCTCGTTCTTTCCGGCCGTTACGACGCGACATTTGTTGTGGAAGGGGTGATTGTGTCAGGCGTGGTGACATTTCTTTCGCGGGATATCTTCTACATGATATTCCAACGGCCCGATGAGGCCACCGAAGTCGGTATCGGGTCGCTGCTGCTTACAGCCTTGCGCTTTGTGGCCTACGTGCCGTGGTTATTTTATCAGATCGTCAAGGCGAACTTTCAGGTCGCGTATCTCGTTTTTCATCCCCGCGTCCCGGTGGAGCCGCACCTGATCCAGTTCAGCACGTACCTCAAGGGAGACATCGCTCGCGTCCTCTTGGCCAATTCGATTACCTTAACGCCGGGAACGGTTACGGTCAGGTTAGACGGTGGGAGATACCTTGTGCACGCACTGGCGCCCTTCTCGGCGCAAGGCATTACTGATGGGACACTGCAGAACAGGATCGCGCAGATTTTCATGGAAGAGTCACAGCCGCCTCCCCCGGTTGCTGTTGCCTATTCCATCGAGGAGGTTGCATAGTGACTTCGTTTCTCCTCGGTTTGTCCGTTTTTATCATTGCCCTGATCGTTCTGTGCCTGTACCGCCTGGCCAAAGGTCCGACGGTTTTTGACCGCATCATATCGGCAGCAGTAGTTGGCACCAAGGGCGTGATTCTAATTCTGATCATCGGACAGGTCTACGGGCGCATGGACATGTTCATCGACATTGCGATCGTTTATGCCATGTTGAACTTTATCGTAGCCATCGCCCTGGCGCGGTTTTTCGCGCGCGCACGGGAGACAGCGCTGTGACGGAAGCGGTAGCAATCATTCTCATGATCGGCGGCGCTTTTTTTCTGGCTGCCAGCAGCGTCGGTTTGGTTCGGCTGCCGGATTTTTATGCGCGCACCCACGCCACGGGCAAAGCAGAGACATTAGGAAGCGTATTGATACTGGCGGGGCTGATCGTCCAAAGTGGCTGGACGCATACGAGCATCAAACTTATTCTCGTTCTATTGTTTGTCGGCCTGGCGAACCCGACCGCCACGCATGCGGTCCTGACCGCCGCGCTTGGCGCGGGTCTGGACGTCTGGACGCGCAAAAGGCCGAAGGCGAGCGTGGAACCAGACGGCCAGGAAACTGCGGGGCAGGATGGTCGGCGAACTTGAATTTTGGCTGTTGTTGGTGTTGATTGCGACGGCGGTGGTTGCGCTGCAGGTACGTGACCTCCTGGCGGCTGCAGCCATCTTTGCCGCGTACAGCTTTTTCATGGCCCTCCTCTTTGCCAAGATGGGCGCTCCGGATGTGGCTTTCGTCGAAGCGGCTCTCGGGGCGGGTGTCACGGGCGTGCTATTTATCGTCACCATATTTTCCACGGGAGCAAGGTATGAGAAGACGACCGACGACCGGAGACCGGGGACCGACGAGA
>CAYPHJ010000110.1:0-11982 GCA_964410485.1 uncultured Syntrophobacteraceae bacterium | reverse complement strand
ACGGGAGCAAGGTATGAGAAGACGACCGACGACCGGAGACCGGGGACCGACGAGACGAGAAGATGAGAAGACGACCGGAGACCGGGGACCGACGAGAGGGAAACATGACCGACGACCGCAGACGGCCGACCGCCGACTGAGGGGCGGAGCGCTGAGAGCAGAGCATGGAGGAAGAGATCGACGGGGACCGAGCGGCGAAGCGCTGAGCGCTAAGCGCGAAGCGCCAAGCGGACGGCTGGAACGATTGGAACGGTTGGAACGCGAGCGAAGCGACGAAAAATGAATTGGCTTGGAGCTTCCATAATCGCACTATTCCTGGGCTTGATGGGGTATGCCGCGAGCGGTTTGCCGCCGTATGCCGATCCGGGTTCTCCGGCGAGTATTTACGTTGCGCCTTACTATGTGGAAAATGCGCTCAAAGACACCAGGACACCTAATGTGGTAACCGCGGTGCTTGCTGACTACCGCGGCTACGATACGCTTGGCGAGACTGTCGTTATCTTTGCGGCAGGGCTTGCCTGCATTTTAGTTCTGCTAAGACCAGAACATTAGGAAATCCCCCTCAGTCCCCCCTTTGTCAAAGGGGGATTGTTTTTTCCGTTAGTCATTCCCACATGTTTTTGGCGGGAATCCAGGGGGACTAGAGTGAGTAATGCTGGAACCATCAAGAAGCATTATCATCCGCACTGTTTGCAGCGCGGTAACTCCATTCATCCAGATTTTTGGCGCCTACGTCATTCTGCACGGACATTACAGTCCCGGAGGCGGGTTCCAGGGTGGGGTGATTCTGGCGTCGAGCATCATACTGGAGAGACTCTATATTGGGAAGGATCTCTCTCACCGGCAATTTCCGCCTGAATGGGCCCTGGTCCTGGCGGCCGGCGGCATGGTGATGTTTATGATGGTAGGCCTCCTCCCGCTGACCACGGGTGGAATGTTTCTGGATTACGGCCATCTGCCCATTCCGTGGCTCTCGGGGGCCGCCTTAAGGTATTGGGGCATTTTGATCGTAGAGATTGCCATCGGCCTGGCGGTCTTTGGAACCGTTGTCTTGATCTTCGATAACCTCGTTGAAGGCATGCGATGATATCGGCGCTGATTAACCAACACGTCTATTTCTTGATTGTGATACTGCTCGTCATCGGAATATACGGCATGTTGGGCAAGACCAACCTGATCAAGAAAATCATCGGCATGAATATTTTTCAGACAGCTATATTCCTGTTCTATATCGCCGGCGCGGCGAAGACTGGAGCAACCGTGCCGATCATCGATCCCAGAATGGGCGTGGACCCGGTCATGTATATCAACCCGCTGCCGCACCTTTTGATACTCACCGCCATAGTCGTGGGCATCTCCATAACCGGGGTGGCGCTGGCGATGTTGATCAATATTCGGCGCCATTATCCGAGTCTGGACGAAAAATCCCTTCTGGAAGAGATGACCAAGTAGTGTCTCACCTGCCCATCTTTATAATCGCTCCGCTTCTGCTCTTTTCTTTTGTTTCCGCCCTGGCAGGGGTCTGGTCGGCGCGGCTCGCCTTTGTTTCGGCGGCCATTGGCCTGGCTGCCTCTCTGGTCGCCTCCGGCGCCGGACTCGTTACCGTCCTCACACATGGAACGCTGCGTCACTATCTCGGCGGCTGGCCGCCACCTTTTGGCATTGAATATGTCCTCGATCCGTTATCCGCGTTCATGGCGCTTGTCATCGTTTTCATCGCGTTCGTGCTGATTATCTACCCGGCGGAAGCGGGATTCTACCACACGCCCAGAAAAAACATCCCTCTGTTTGCTCTAACCTTGCTGCTGATTGCCGGGCTGGTCGGGGTGGTCATTACCGGCGACCTGTTCAACCTGTACGTCTTTCTCGAGATTTATTCGGTCGCAAGTTATGCGCTCATCGGCATGGCCGGGAAAGGCGCTCTCGTGGCGAGCTTCCGCTATTTGATCCTGGGCACCATCGGGGGAAGCTTTTATTTACTTGGCATCGGATTTATCTATTTTTCCACCGGATCGCTCAACATGGCGGATGTTGCCAGGCTTTTGCCCCCTTTGTATGACTCCCCGGCGATCGTAGCCGCGGTGACGCTGATCGTCGTAGGCTTGGCCATCAAGATGGCGCTTTTTCCCTTGCACACTTGGCTCCCCGACGCGCATTCGCTGGCCTCGCCGGTGGTCGCGGCCCTGCTCGCTTCGGTGCAAGTTGAGACTGCGGCTTATGTGCTCGTGCGCATCTCTTTGACCGTCTTCCAACCCAAATTTTTCTACACCGTTTTGCCGGTTACAGATGTCGTCCTATGGGCGGCGATTATAGCGGTCATCTACGGTTCGGCCATGGCGATTCCACAGAGAGATTTCAAGCGCCTGCTCGCTTACAGCACGGTTGCGCAGGTTGGCTATATCGGAGTAGGAATCGGTTTGGGCAACGCTTTGGGACTGATCGGAGCCCTGCTTCACATACTCAATCATGCGTTCATGAAGAGCTGCCTGTTTTTGGTCGCCGGCAGCATTCGGTATCAGACCGGTTCGGTGGACATCCTGCGCTTCGGCGGACTCGGAAGACGCATGCCGCTCACGATGGCTGCATTTACTGTAGCGGCGCTTTCGATGATCGGTGTGCCGCCGACGGCAGGCTTCTTCAGCAAGTGGTACCTGGTCCTCGGCGGCGCGGATGCAGGGAGCTGGGTGGCTGTGGCGACAATTTTGGCCAGCAGTCTTCTGACGGCTGTCTACTTCTTCCGAATGATTGAAAACGTGTATGCCCGGCCTGCGGAGGCGCCGCAGGTGACGGAAGCTTCAACAGCGATTGTCGTGCCCATTCTGATTTTGGCGGCCGGTATCATTGTCCTGGGACTGATGAACACGCTCATTGTAACCAGTGTTCTGGAATTGGCGGTCGCGCCGCTGTCGGCTATGGGTGGGAGATAATTTTTTTTCGTGGAAGCTTTTTTTTCACTTAAACCGCTGGCGGCGGTGCTGGTTTCTGTCGTGGCGGCAATCTTGATTTTGGCTTCAGGGCGGCAGCCAAATCTCCGGGAGACCTGGACGGCAATTGCGGCGATAGCCAAGTTTCTCATAACATTGTCGATGCTGCCGGACGTTTTGCAGGGGCGCTACCCGGAAATCACTCTGCTAACCATTGCCCCCGGTATTCCCCTATCTTTGAGAGTAGACTCCGCCGGCATCGTGTTTGGCTTATCTGCATCCGCGCTCTGGATCCTGACTTCCGTCTATTCGGTCGGCTATGTTCGCGGCCTCAAGGAGCACAAGCAAACGCGTTATTTCGCCAGTTTCGCCGCATGCCTCTCCACCACCATGGGACTCGCCTTTTCCGCCAACCTGTTTACGTTTTTCATTTTTTACGAGCTACTGACCATAGCAACCTATCCGCTCGTTATTCACAAAGAAACGCCCGAAGCTATCGGAGCGGGCCGCAAGTATCTTGCCTATCTACTCTTCGGTGGCGTCGCTCTGCTTTTCGCCATGGCTTTGACGTACCATTCTGCCGGTTCTCTGGATTTCCAGCCCGGAGGATTTCTGTCGGCTGACGCTGGCAGAGCGCAGTTGATGGTCATCTTTTTCCTGTTTCTCATCGGTTTTGGGACGAAAGCCGCCATCATGCCGCTGCACAGCTGGCTGCCGACCGCCATGGCAGCTCCCACGCCGGTCAGCGCGCTTCTCCATGCTGTGGCTGTGGTGAAAGCCGGTGTGTTTGGCTTTGTTCGCGCCATTGGCTTTACCATGGGGCCGGAGCTATTGAGTGATCTGGGTGCACTGTCCATTCTGGCGGCATTATCTGGTGCCACCATTATCCTGGCTTCACTTTTGGCTTTCACTCAGGACAATTTAAAATTGCGGCTGGCCTACTCGACAGTTGGCCACCTCTCTTACATTGTGCTTGGTATAGCTTTGCTGTCGCCATCGGCCTGGGCAGGGGGCGTGATGCACATTGTCACGCACGCCGCCATGAAGATTACGCTGTTTTTTTGCGCCGGGGCCATTTACGTTAAGACGCACTGTGAAAACGTGAGTCAGCTTGACGGTATTGGCCGACAGATGCCCTTCACGCTGGGCGCTTTTGCTCTTGCCTCGCTCGGCCTGGCCGGGATTCCGCCTATTGGGGGGTTCATCAGCAAGTGGTATCTGGTGCAGGGAACACTGGCGAGCCACGATCTTGCGCTCGTTGCCGTTTTGCTTGTCAGCGGCTTGCTTAATGCCGGTTACCTGTTCCCGATCGTCGCGCGGGGCTTCTTCAACTCGTCCGAAAAATTTTCCAAGTACGACGAAGCGTCGCCCCTCATGGTGGTCCCCCTTGTGCTCACGGCGATACTCTCTGTGTTGCTGGGCCTGTTTCCGGATCAACTTTTCCGGCTCTATTATTTGGCTTCCCAGGTTTCCGCCGCTGTACTGGCCGGAGGAGGGACATGATGGATCGCCGGTGGCTTGCTACCTTTATCGCTACTGTCGTGATCCTGCTTGTCCTTGAGATCGCCAGCGTGGGCATCGCGGGCATTGGGGGTTTTGCCGGAATCCATGTTCCGGGTTTTTTCGCGCTTCTCGGTTTTCTCGGCTGCGTAGCAATCATCTTGGTTTCAAAATGGCTCGGCCGTTACTGGCTCCAGCGGCGCGAAGACTACTACGAAGAAACCCATGTTGGATAACACTCCCCTCGCGATCGTTTTTATGATTGGCGCTGTAGTGACCGCTGTGGTCCCGCGTACAGCGAGGTCTTCGGTCTTTTTATTGTTTCCCATCATTGCTTTTATTCTCCTGCTGCGCCTCGAGCCGGGAACGAGCATGGCGGTCCCTTTTTTGGAATACGAGCTCGTACCGCTGCGCGCGGACCGGCTCAGCATCGCTTTTGGCTACGTCTTTGTGATCATTGCCTTCCTCGGGGGCGTCTATGCTTACCACGTCAAAGACACCGCTCAACAATCGGCCGCGCTCTTATATGTCGGAAGCGCCCTCGGTGTGGTATTTGCCGGCGACCTGCTGACCCTGTTCGTGTTCTGGGAGATTATGGCCGTTGGCTCGGTCATTCTCATATGGGCGCGGCGCACGCCGCAATCCAGGCGCGCGGGAATGCGCTATGTCATGGTTCATCTACTCGGTGGTAGCGCGCTTTTGCCGGGAGTCCTATGGCACTGGCTGGAGACCGGATCCCTCGCGTTCAACGCGATGGATGGCAGCATCGCTGCCTATCTCATATTGTTCGCGTTTGCAGTCAATGCCGCTATCCCGCCGCTTCATGCCTGGCTTCCGGATGCTTATCCGGAAGGGACCGTTACGGGAAGCGTCTTCCTCAGCGCCTTCACCACAAAGGCGGCAGTCTACGCCCTGGCCCGCGGCTTTCCCGGATTCGAGATCCTCATATGGCTTGGCGTAATCATGGCGCTCTACGGCGTCGTATTTGCCGTTCTGGAGAACGACATCCGACGCCTGCTTGCATATCACATTATCAGTCAGGTCGGTTACATGGTAACCGCCGTGGGTATAGGCACGGAGATGGCGATCAATGGCGCCACCGCCCACGCCTTCGCGCATATCTTGTACAAAGGTTTGCTGTTCATGGGTACCGGAGCAGTCCTTTACAGCACCGGCCGAAGCAAGCTGACAGAAGTGGGCGGCCTGGGCGCAAAAATGCCCCTCATCTTCTTGCTCTACATGATAGGGGCTTTTTCCATTTCGGGAGTCCCTCTGTTCAGCGGGTTTGTAAGCAAATCGCTGACCGTATACGCCGCCGAACGCAGCCACATGGAGATTGTGGCTCTTCTCTTGCATTTGGCTTCGGTTGGAACGTTCCTTCACACCGGGCTGAAATTACCTTATTTCACCTGGTTCGGTCCGGACCGAGGGTTGAATCCCGGCCCGATTCCCTGGGGAATGTACCTGGCAATGGGCCTTACCGCGTTCATCAATATAGCCATCGGCGTCTATCCCGTGTTGTTGTACAATCTATTGCCGTTCCCCGTCGAATATAGACCCTATACCGCAGCGCACCTCGTCGAGGCTGGACAGCTTCTGATATTTACCGGCCTGGCATTTTGGCTCTTGGTTAAAAAAGTGGGCGGCGAGCCAACCATAACTCTGGATACCGACTGGTACTACCGCAAACCCGCGCCTGCGATATACCGGCTGAGTGTCCATTCCTTAAGCCGGCTGTTCGCAGCCGCCGAGAACCTGACGCTGCAGTTTGTCGATTTCATCATCAGGGTGAGCGCCAACCCGGCCGGCTATTTCCTCGATGGGGTGCAGTCTTCGGCAAATTCCGTGTTAGGTGCGGCAAAGAAAAGCTCGTGGAGTCGCGATCCAGGGCAGTATCGGCTCCCGATGTCGAGCATGTTAGCATTGGTGCTGCTCGCCTTCGTGGTATTGATGATCTGGATCGAGTTTGCAGTGCGGCGGTAAGCAGCGCGCATCGCATTTCAAGTTTCTCGTTTCAAGTTCCTGGTTTCTGGTTGGGCTAAAGAACTACTGTGCTGTCCCATAAGTTTGTTGATGGGGAAACTAGAGACTAGCGACTTGGAACTTGGAACTGCGCGCGGTGCGCGCTTTTCCTTTGGAACATTGCGTGTCACGCGCTAAAATAAAGCGCCACGGGGAGGAGCGCATGACGGATTACGATACTGCCTTTCGGCCTTATCTGACCAAACGGATCGAACAAATCGAGTCGGCCGATATTGTTGTCGGCATTCCCTGCTATAACAACGAGTCCACGATAGTAAACGTACTCAAGCAGGTCAGTCGGGGCCTGGCCAAGCATTACAAGTCTGCCCGCTCGGTGATCTTGCTGTCGGACGGGGGCTCCACCGACGACACTCGCGAGATCGCCCGCGAAGAAGAAATCATGCCCTGGCAGGAGAAAGTCATCTTCATCTACCGCGGACTCGGCGGAAAAGGCACGGCCCTGCGCGCGATCTTCGAAGCGGCGGAGAAACTAAATGTGAACGCGTGCGCAGTCGTGGATGCGGATTTGAGGAGCATAACGCCAGACTGGGTCAAATGGCTGCTCGATCCCGTGCTGGAGAAGCGCTACGATTTTGTCGCGCCTAACTATTTGCGCTACAAGTACGACGGGACGATCACCAATACCGTCGCCTACAATCTCACTCGCGCGCTTTACGGCAAACGCATCCGCCAACCCATCGGAGGTGACTTTGGGCTGTCGCGAAAAACCATCCAGTCGTATCTGACGCACAACGTTTGGATGACCGATGTGGCTCGCTTCGGCATCGACATCTGGATGACCACACAAGCGGTGGCGAGTGGGTTCACGGTGTGCCAGGCGAACCTGGGGATGAAAGTGCATGATCCCAAAGACCCGGCCTCGTCTCTCGGCGCCATGTTCCGGCAAGTGGTTTGGACGTTGTTCACGCTCATGGAACAGCACGCATCCATCTGGAAAGATGTGCGCGGGAGTGAACCAGTGGAAACCTTCGGTCTGCTGGACGCCCTCGAGCCGGAAGCCATTAAAGTCAATCAGGACCTGCTAATCGAGAATTTCAAGCTCGGGTTCCAGCACTTTAGCGTGCTCTGGAGAGAGATTCTCACCCCCGAGTCCTACGCAACGGTGGAAAAATTGGCCGGCGCCGATACGAAAGCCTTTTTCCTGGATGTTGTCCAGTGGACGCACATCCTGTACGAGATTGCGGCGACGTTTCATCACTGGGCCAAAGACCGCTCCAAACTGGTGGACGTGATGAGTCCGTTATATGAGGCGCGAGTCGCGTCTTTTATCAACGAGACGGCAAAAATGACGACTGCCGAGGCCGAGCGGGTGATCGAGGAGCAGGCAGGGGTGTTCGAGAAAGAGAAACCTTATTTGCTGAATCGTTGGGATCTAAGAGAACAAGAGTCCGCGCCCAAAGAAACGTTGCAAACCGGTATGACTTCTGAAAAGTTGACCGGAGCGTAATCGCTTCTCAGTGACCTATGCAATTCGCGAAGATCCTCATTCCGGTTGTCAATGCTACGGCCGCGCGTTTCGACCTCAAGCTCGCCTCTTTGCTCCTGGCTCCCAGGGGTAAGATCCTGGCCCTGCGAGTCGTTAGGGTACCGGAGGAAAGCTCGCTCAGTGAAGGTGCCGAAGAGGCGCTCGATTCCCGCGCGGCGCTGGAGGAGATTCACTCGTTTCTGCCTGAGGAACGCGTCGAAGTTAAACCTCTGGTCCGGGTTTCACACCGGCTTTCTGAAGGCATCGCGGAGAGCGCCGCGGTGGAAAGGTGCGATTTGTTATTGCTGCCTTGGGCGGGAAGCGCGCGCTCTGACGAATGGCTCTTTGGGCGCACCATCGACCGGCTGGTTGAGGCGCCGCCCTGTAACCTGCTCGTTGCCCGGGTCGGTGATCTGTCGGAACGAAAGCGCATACTCTTGCCGGTTCGCGGTGGGCCATACGCAGAATTCGCCTTGGACGTTTCCGACCAACTCGCCCGTTCGCTGGATGGCGAGATTACGGTTTTGCATTGTGAGCAGCGTTTCGCTTCCCCTTCTTTCGACGAGAGCCTGTATCACAGTTTCATTCAGAGACTGCGCTTTCATCCTGCCGTCAAGCGGCTGATCGCCGTAGAGGGGGATCCGCGCGAGATCATCTTGCAAGAGGCCGCGCGGCACGATCTGGTGGTCATTGGCGCGGGGTCGGCTACCGAGCACCACTCATTTTTTCTCGGCCCGATCGTGGAGCAAATTGCCAAGGCGATCGACAAACCGCTTCTCGTCGCCAAGACGCCTGAGCCGTTCCTGGCATGGAGCCGACGGCATAGTCTGGTACGGCCCAAGGAACTGTCCGAGCGCGTCGATCAATGGTTTGCCGAGAATACATTTCATCGAGACGAATTCGCCGACTTGAGCAAACTCGTCGAAATGAAACGCAAGCAAGGGGTGACGATCAGTCTGGGATTGCCTGCTCTCAATGAGGCAGAAACCGTCGGCGCGATCATACGCATGGTCAAAGCCAGGCTGTGTGATGAGATGCCGTTGCTCGATGAGATCGTGCTCATTGATTCCGGCTCGACAGACGACACCGTGAAGATAGCGCAGGAAAGTGGCGTCCCCGTCATCGTTCATCAGGAGATCATGGCGCAACACGGCTCATTTCGCGGCAAAGGCGAGGCGTTGTGGAAGAGCCTCTTTGCTTTGGAAGGAGATATCATCGCCTGGGTGGATACGGATATTAAAAACTTCTCACCCGGCTTTGTCTACGGACTTTTGGGGCCGCTCTTGCGGGAACCCGAAATTCAGTACGTCAAGGGCTTCTATCGACGGCCAATCCGCATTGGAGAAAATCTCATGTCGGAAGGAGGTGGCCGGGTTACCGAGCTTACTGTCCGCCCCCTCTTCAATCTCTTTTATCCGGATCTTTCCGGGATGATTCAACCGCTCGCAGGTGAATACGCCGGGCGGCGGGCGGCGCTCGAGCGCGTTCCTTTTTTTACCGGGTACGGAGTCGAAACCGGTCTCTTGATCGATTTGTTCAACCAGTTTGGTTTGCGTGCCATCGCCCAGGTGGATCTCGAAGAGCGCATCCATCGCAACCAATCCCTGCCGGCGCTCAGCCAGATGGCCTTCGCTATTGTCCAGGTCATCATGCAGCGTTTGCAACAGCAGGAGCGGATCCAGCTGGACGAGGTCAATCGCAACATGAAGCTGATTCAACATCGCCGCCGAGGCTATGCCCTGGAGCTAAAAGAAATTCGCGACCAAGAACGGCCGCCGATGGAAACCATTGTCGAATACCAGGAGAAGTTTTCGGACCATCGCCATGCAAGGAGGCGCAACGCGTTTTGAATCCTACGCTGGTTGTTATTACCGACCTGGACGGAAGCCTTCTCGACCAGCTGACGTACAGCTACGATGCGAGCCTGCCCGCGCTTGCGCGGCTGCGATCCCTGGACATCCCGCTGGTTCTGTGCTCGAGCAAGACCCGAAGTGAGATCGAGCCAATTTGGGAAGAACTTGGCCTCAGCGATCCGTTTATTGTCGAGAACGGCGGCGCCATTTACTTTCGCCCTGATTATTTTCCATTTCCCATTGAGAATACGAGTCACGTGAGAGGCCTGGAGAAATTCGAGTTGGGTCAAAGCGTGGATGTGTTGCGGCGCGCTTTGACAGACGCAGCGCGACAATTTCGTGTTCACGTCCGCTGTTTTGGCGACATGAGTTTGGCGGAAATCTGCCGCCTCACCGGATTATCTCAGGAGAACGCGCGCAACGCCGCCGACCGCGAATATGATGAACCGTTTATCGTGGAAAGAAGCGACTATCAAAGGCTTTTCACTGCGATTAGAACCAAAGGATTGAAGATCACAGTAGGAGACCGCTTCTTTCATCTGACTTGCGGCAGTGATAAGGGCAGAGCGACAAAGCTGCTTCTCGAGTGGTATCGCCGTTGGAATCCATTTGTGACCAGCGCCGGCCTCGGTAACTCACCCAACGACCTGCCGTTTCTTCTCGAAGTTGACCACCCGATCCTGATCAGAAACCCAGACGGCACTTGGGATTCCGTGGTGGTTCAGAATGTTTCGCGACTGCAGCGAACGCTTAAGATCGGACCGGAGGGTTGGAGCGAGGCGATCGAAGAGCTCCTGGATAAACAAGGGCAGGTTGAGGCTTAACCTTAACCTTAGCCTAAACCTAAATGAGCCGTACCCAGGATTTTTGTAGCGAGCTGGCGTAGCCGACCGAGACTGCGTGCGTTACCCCGGCTGTGCGCAGTGCCTCCACCAGTTTTTTTGCGTGTCTCTGGGCCACGGCCAGCAGCAGGCCCCCCGAGGTTTGTGGATCCAACGCAACTTCCACCAGGCCTTCGCGCAACGAGGCGTCGATCGTGATCTTGTCACTGAGATACTCCCGGTTCCTTTTGCATCCTCCCGTGATGTAGCCTTTCTCGGCTAGCCTGGGGGCATCTCGCAGTAACGGCAAGTTGGCGCTTTCGATCACTAACGTTACCCCGCTGCCGCTCGCCATTTCCAAGGCATGCCCGAGGATCCCGTAACCGGTCACATCGGAACACGCATGCACCGGGAACTCGCGCATGACCTCTGACGCCGTACGGTTCAGGGCGGTCATGGAGTCAACCGCTTCTTGAATGCTTTCCCTGGAAGCCTTTCCTTTTTTCAGGGCAGTGGAAATGATGCCCGTTCCCAGAGGCTTGGTTAACACCAGGACGTCACCTTCCTGCACCCCGACATTACGATAAATGTGGTCGGGATGAATCACGCCGGTGACGGCCATCCCGTATTTGATCTCTTCGTCAATGATGCTGTGACCGCCGACGATCACGGCGCCGCTTTCTTTGACCTTTTCCGCGCCTCCCCTGAGTATGTCTGCGAGGATTTGCATGTCCAATTTTCCCTTGGGGAAGCAGACGATGTTCATCGCCGTTTTTGGCTCGCCACCCATAGCGTACACGTCGCTCAGCGAGTTTGTGGCGGCGATGCGGCCGAATGTATAGGGATCATCGACAATCGGGGTGAAAAAGTCCACCGTGTTCACGATTGCAAGGTCGGGGCTCAGACGGTACACGCCCGCATCGTCACACGTCTCCGTGCCAACCAGCAGATCGGGATTTTCAAACTTGGGCAGATCGTGCAAAACTTGCACGAGGTCGGCGGGGCCGAGCTTGGCGGCTCAACCCGCGGCCTTGACCGACTGCGTCAAGCGAATGGCTTTGTTTGCTCCAGTTCCCATAGCGTGACTCTAATTCCATCCTCTCCCAATTGCAATTGCTCATCCCTCACCCAGTCCCTCTCCCAGCGGGAGAGGGGGACTACCTTCCTCGCCCTTTGGGAGAAGATCGAGGTGAGGATCCGATCTGCTCGCTCGCCGCCTTGCGTGTTCAACGTTCCGAGTTCAAAGGTTCAAAGTCCACTCTCCCAACTTTGAACCTTGAATATTTGAACCGGCTGCTACTTAGCGGCCGGCAAAGGGGACTTGCGACGGCGAACGTCGCCGATTCTTACCGTTGTTCCTTCGCGGTCGAAGTATT
>CAYPHJ010000109.1:0-15172 GCA_964410485.1 uncultured Syntrophobacteraceae bacterium | reverse complement strand
ATTCCATGAGAAAAATGTACGCCGAAGAATGCGCCAAGAATGGCGTCAAGGTCGATATGGGCTAAGACCGAGGTTGGAATCACGGATGAGTTGTGAAGGCGTAGTAATAGATTAGACAGGTATTGCAGAGGCGCGGGTTGTGGGACTCTGACCGCCGCTTCTAGCGTAGCGCAGGCGCTTGAAGCTCGGGAGCGGTGCAGTACTTTTCGACTATAGCGAATCCTTGGAGCCGTGGCTCCTGTGGTGCTTCCTTCCCAACAGAGTGGCGTTTTGGGGTGCTGGAGTATAGGAGTGCTGGTGCTGTAGGGCAGCGGTTTTGGGCAATAAGCGTCGTCAAGCACGAATACTGTTGTTCTTGCCTCTAGATATCCCGTCGGGGGGGCGCGTATAGAAATTGCCGCCCAATTCGAGTACCATACCCAACGACAATGAGGAAGTGACCCCAGACGAGCATTATGGCAATGTCTACAGATTCAAAGAACCCTCTGCCAAGCTATAAGAGACCTCCTGTTGATGAAGTAGTGTGTGGGTTCAGGTTTGAAACATTGTCGGGCTTAAAAATCCCTCATCTAGGGCTGCTATGGAAAAAATTTCGCGATGAATTTCCTATAGTGCAACATGCAATCCCGATCGCAACTGACGGATCTTTTCCCGTTGATGACTCAACCGGAGTTCCTATTCCAAGAATGTGGTTTGTAAGTAAGACAGACAACGAAGTTATCCAATTCCAGCTGAATCGCTTCTATTTCAACTGGAGGCGTCGTGCCGATGAGTATCCTCGTTATCTGTACGTCATTAACAAATTTGAGAACGCCAAAAGGCACCTAGATGTGTTTGCGAACGAGTTACAACTGGGCGAAGTGAGGCCGGTTGAATGTGAACTGACGTACATTAATCATATTCCAAAATCACAAGGATGGCAGAGCATCAATGACCTGTCAAACGTGATCGGAGACCTGACATGGCACCCAAAGAGGCACGAATTCTTGCCCAATCCCGCAAACATTGCCTGGCAAGTCAGATTTGAACTGCCAGATGGGAAGGGCTGGTTGAATGCAAAGCTCAACCAAGGCACACGAAAGGTTGACAACGCACCGGGGCTGATTTTAGAGCTAGCGGCCAGGGGTTTAGGAGCTGAGAAGACCGGTACCGCCATGCGCGACTGGTACGATTTAGCGCATGAGTGGATTGTCCGGGGGTTTACTGACTTAACCGCGAAAGAAATACAAGAAAAATTCTGGGAACGCGAAACATGACCGAAGAAGCGCCGGACCAGTCATTCGAAAAGTATAGGGCCGCAAAGAAAGCTGTGGTGGCCTACGGTCTCTCAGAAGAAGTTGATGATGACCAGCAGTTTACAACGGCCTCAAGTAACTCAGCGTTGCGGGTGGTTGATTTGCCCGGAATAACCACCACAGATCCACATGTTCGTGCTGTCCCGACATTTTATGTACCCTTTGGTTCTGGAAAGACATGCGTAGTACTCAGTACCTTCACCACAGCAGCGGCTAAATTCAGCAACTCGGTAACGATCGTACCTGCACATACAACCGTAACTTCAGGCTCGCCAGAGTCACTATTAATAGTCGCCTACGGCGCTAGCACGACGGCTAGCCCACCAGCTCTCATCATCGAAGAACAAAGCGCTGCCGAGATAATCGGGCATATCCGGGCAATGCTACCAGCACGATATAGAGTGGAACTCGCGAATAGGTTAAATGAACTCGAACAGCTCGTGCAGGAAGAAGAATCGGATGACCATGGGATCAAAGTGGGATCGTTGCTGCACTTTGTCAAGCTTTTGGAAGCGCACCCAGAGTTGAGATGCCCCGCTGTTTCAACAAGTCCCGAGCGAAATGTCTATGCATCCTGGAAGTCAGGCAAAGACCGGGTTTTTAGTATCCATTTTTTTCCAGACGGTAGAGTCCGTTTTGTCATTTTCTATCCCAACGAGAAGCACTCTGGCAATATGATTCGCCTTTCGGGAACGGCAACTGTTGACGTGGTTATAAGGATCGCAGCACCGCACGGTATTTTAGACTGGATGAGAGATGAAGGGCCAAGCAGTCCCAGACTCTAACCACGTGGCCCGGTATTGCAGAGCTAGTTCCGTCGATAGTGGAGAGATCCAGGCTACTGCATTTATGATGCGTGAAAACGAACCGTATCTTTCTGTAAATTGGTTGGAGGAGCTGAAACGTCCCGATCGGAAAGATGAGATACGTGAATTGCAGCTTCTCTATTCGAGAAAATTGCGCGTTTGTGCTACCGCTCGAATTGCAGTTCTTAACGTTGGAGCTGTCAGAATCAAAGTCGAGCATGAAAGCGTTGATGGACGGCTACTTTCCATAACGCACGAGCCCGAATCTGATGACCCCTCCCACGCCGGAATCTACGGGATTCCACACGATGATGAATTCGTTGCTGAGCTGATCGCGCAGGTAGTATCAGAAACCCATCCTGCAAGAGCCTGAACTATCCAGCAATCACCGTTGGTTGGCGGCAACGTCAAGCCAAGGCACCTGCGAATAATTTAAAGCGTAGCCAGTACGAAAGAGTCGGGCAACCCGCCTCGGTTGCAGTGCTGTGCCCGGACGGGTGAAATGAGCGTGTCCGGAATCAATACGGGAGAGGGGTGCCGATCCCTTTTCGCAAGGCCGTGCGGTAGATCCACTCCGCTAGGGCGATGTCCTGGTTAACGAGGCCTATGGCGCGGACGAAAATCCGCTCTCTGTCAGATTCGCGACCAGCCTTCCTGCCTGCAAGTAACTCCGGCAGCTCAGCATAGACATCCTTCTCGTTCAGGCAACCGTCCTTCAGCATTCTCTGCATATCGGATTTGTTCTTGCAGTGCTCCCAGCTGTCAACGACGAATTTATCAGCGCTCTTGTAGAAAGAGCTTTCCATTTCCTGGTGCTTACCAATCGAGTAGACGGTCACTCCATGACCAAGCCAGTTGTCAATCACGAAGGGGGTTGAGGTGGTCGTCGCTGAAACCACGAGGTCGGCGTCTTTGAGCGCTTCTTCTGTGGATGGCACCGGCCGGATGTAGAGACCGTATTCTTTACCGATCTCTTCGGCATAACTCTGGCGCGACTGTGGAGTCCGCGAGGTGACGCGAATTTCTTTGAGCTTGAATGCCTTGGCCATGACGGGCACGGCTGCACGCGCTGTGTCCCCCGCGCCGAGCATAGTCATGACGGCTGCGTCTTTTCGAGCCAGCAGTCGGCAAGCGACAGCGGCCGCGGCAGCTGTCCGTACCGCGTGGCACCAGTCTTCATCCATGATCGCAAGGATCTCGCCGCCTTCGCGATCGCTCAGGATCATGATCCTGCGCGGCGCGCGCGCTGGGCGGGATGGGTCGCGGCTGCCGCCTTCGGTTTTTATCGCACGGATGCGGAAGCCGGCGACTGGTACGGAATCGAGAGCGCAGCCAGTGACCCAGGACTGCCAGCCCTGCCGCGGTTTGATCGCGAGATCCTCCGGAATTGACCAGATCACACGCCCTTCGGCGTGGTCGCGCAGCGCTCGTTCGGTGACCTGGATGGCGGCACCGAGATCAAGGATACTTTTGACGTCCTTGTTGGATAAGTAAAGAATTCCGTTCGCTGCCATCTTTAGACGCTTATTCTCACCACGAAGCGTTTCATGATCTTACGCACGCCCACAGAGAATGAAACATCGAGCTTTAAGACAGTCCGTCATTTCCCGCACGCTTTTGGCGGGAATCCAGCTCCTCGATACGCCACCGAAACGTGGCTACTCGGGGGAGCCGGAAATAAAGAGGCCGCGCGCCCTGAGTAGACCGCAAGGTCGTATCGAAGGGGAATGACGATTCTGTGGGCCTATCGTTCACTCCGATCCCAAGCAGTTTTCATAGGAGTGTTTCATAAGCTTACGCTCGCCTACAGAGGATGAAAATAGGGCAGCCCATTACCCGAACGCCAATATCGAGAAGGTTCGGCATTCCCTGCCCCTCGCTACGCGCTTCGCGCTACTCGGGGAATCGGAAGGGGGTACCGTGTCCCCGAGTAGCGATCTTCCGAGATCGCGTATCGAGGGGGTACGGCGCTGTCCCTTCACCCCCTCTCCACCCGATTTTCGAAGGAGACCGCGATTGTAAATTTCGTGATCTTCGTGTGCTTCGCGGTGAAAACCTTGCTTCAAAATGTTTTACTCGATCATCCTCAACTCTTCGCGGCCACTCGTTAAGAACTCTGGCCCTTGTTCCGTGATGAGAACATCCTCTTCCAGATGCCCCTGAGTGTTTGCAGAGCGGACCTTGGGCTCCAACGCGAGAACCATGCCCGGCCGGTGAATCTCCTTCTCGACTTCGTTCAGCGACGGCGGTTCCGCTCGCGCCATGCCGATGCCATGGCCGATACGCTTGGGGCTCTCGACGATCTGGTAGCCGCGCTTTTCTAGTTCCCGATTGGCAATGCGCGATAGTTCAGCGATCGGTGCGCCTGGCTGCATCGCTTCAAAGCATAGCTGAATGACGTCGCAGGCGGTACGGTGATCTTTTCGCTGCTCTTCGCTGGGTTGGCCGAAAATTGCCATGCGAGTCACATCCCCGTAGTACCCTTCGTAGCAAGCGCCAAAGTCGGCGATCATACGATCGCCTCTCTGATAGCGGCGGTCGTCGTAGCGAGTCGAAGAGTTGAGCATGAGAAAACCCGGATGGCGCGGGTGCGCGCCTTCTTCGATCATTGAAATATACAACCTGTCGGCAATTTCACGGCGCGTCATGCCCAAACGGAGCTGCGGCAGGCACCGTTCGTACGCTTTGACGGAAATATCACACGCCTTTCGCATGAACTCGATTTCCCGAGTGCTCTTGATCAGGCGCATCTCGGTCAGGGCCGCAGTACCGTCCCTGATCTCGAGTTTTGGCAGAGCTTCGGTCAAACGGAACAGATAATTGGCCGGGAATCCCAACCGTTGATCATCGCCGAGCTCAAAACCCACCTTGGCTTCGCCAAGTCCCATTTCCTTTAAACAGCCGAAAATCATCTCCTCGGGAAATGGCACGTCGGTGTACGCGCGCACCTCTCCCACCCATGGCAGCGCTCTGGCTTTCGCTTTATCGTTGCCATACACGAGCAAAAGCGGCTTGCCGTTTTTGGGTAAAATGCAGATTTGCGGGCGTTGGATATGGTCCAGTTGATAACTGATGAGCCCGCTGAAGTACCAGTAGTTGTTTTTTTCCGAGACCACTAGCCCGTCGAGCCCATCGCGGTCCATCAACTCATAGGCGCGTTCGTACCGCTTACTATACTCTTCATGCGGAAAAGGCGCTTCTGTTGCCATCTGACCACATATCCTTTCAGCTTCGATACTTCTTTGTTCAGCTTTCAAGCTACCTAGCGAGTTACTGCTTGCCTTCCTTCTAATCTCCTGAGCACGCTTACATAATCCAAAGCTTCGCTCTGTTGAATCACCGTAGCGTACTTCGCATTCATCTCAAAGAGATTGACCAAATGAGACGTGCGCGAGCGATCGAACACACACTCCTCGACGAGGAACACCGGATAGCCATAGGAGTAGCCATCCAGCACCGTGCCGCGAACGCAGCCGCAGGTGCTGGTACCGGTAACGAGCAAGCAATCGATGTTTCTCCGGACGAGATATGTAATCAGATGAGTGCCGAAAAAAGCGCTCGCTCTGGCCTTACGCACGATGAACTCGCCTTTTGTAGGCTTGATCATTTCGGGAAATTCACATGCAAGTTTTTCAAAATCAGTGGTATCAACGCCACGCTTTGTAGCGTTGCCGAACGCGGCTTTGAAATCCGGATCGCTGGTGGAATAGATGACCGGCACATCCGCTTCACGACAAGCTTGCAGTAGTTGTTGGATCTTCGGCAGGGCGTCCCACGCGACCTTGCCGCAGCTCGTGGGAAACTCCTGGATCGCGTCCATGACATCCATCGGTTTAGTTCCAGTAAACCCTGTGATGACATCGATGATGAGCAGCGCCGGGTTGCGACCGAATTCCTGTTTACCCTTGTAGCCTGCGGTTTCGTAAATCTTTCTTTCCTCTTCCGGAAAAACAGTTTCCCATTCACGCATGATCGCACCTCCAAAACACGTTCCAACTGTTCCAATCGTTCCAGCCGTTCCAATCGTCCCCCTCCTATATCCCCACAGACGTGGGGGAGGAAAAGAGGTGAGGGCTTGAACGGAGCGCAGCGGTTGAACGGCTTGAACGTTTTGAACTGGCTTGCCTCGGGCAACCCTCTACGGCGAATACGTCTTGTCGCCGCGCCGCGTCATAAACAGATCGGACGGCAACTCCGTACCAATACCTTTCTCTTTGGCTTTCTCGTACATCAATCTTGCTGTAGCGGCGAATTGAATACCCATCCCGGTATTGTTCTTAAAAAAAGTAATCTCCTTGTCATCTTGCCGGCCGCGGCAACTTCCGGTCAAAAGCTCCCCTAGCTCATGGAGATCTTCCGCTTTAACGAGACCGCGTTCGACCCGATCATAGAGTTCCGCCTGCTTGTCAAGAAATATCTGCGGCTTGTAGCCAACGACGATCAGCCCGGCGCGCTTGATCGCTCTATCGTCCAGCTCTTTTCGTGGCAGAAACCCGTCCCCCCCAACGATACTGTTCACGTGCATTCCCTCTTCGAGCCAATCACCCAATATCACGGGTTCGACCGTGTTCGTTGCGGCAGTGACAATATCACTCCCGCGGACCGCTTCTTCAGCAGAGTCCGCCGGCACGACCTCAATCCCTGTCTGCCTGCTCATCTCCACGGCAAAGGCCTCGCGATTTTTCTTTGTCGGACTGTACACCTTTACCTTCGTGATAGGCCGCACAGCCAGATGCGCCGTTACCTGGGGTTTGGCCTGCTCGCCACAACCCAAAAGACCCATCACCCGAGCATCTTTGCGTGCAAGGTACTTTGCCGCTACGCCGCTCGTGGCGCCGACGCGGATGGTCGAAATGTGGTGATCATCCATGATCGCCAGGAGCTCGCAAGTGTCCATGTCAAACAAAAACACCAACCCAACGTAATCTCCAGGATAGACGCGCCGCCGTGATCCGGCTACCTGCACTTCTTTGGAGAAGCTGGAATCGATGCGCAGCGCCATCGATTTCACGCCCGGCACGAGTCCCATAATATTGTTGAAGTAGTACTGGCCACCTTCTTCTTTCCACGGTGTGCGGAGCCTGGCACGAGGAGCATTCATCGCCCGACCGTCACCAAGCTCACGAAATGCTTGCTCGATTGCGTCTAGCACCGCAGGCATGGCCAGCAAACCTTCCATCTGTTCGTTTTTGAGAACCAGGACCACGTTCACTCTCCTGTGATTTAGTCTCTCGCTTGCGTACTATAGAGGCGAACAGGGAGTCAAGCGGCTTTGGGCAGAGGATTACCGCCGGTAAAAATAAAAAGGCTGAGGAAGCCCTCAGCCTTTTGGTTCAGATCATTGCGCAATAAAGCGGCGACGCAGCTAACCTTTGCGTTGTTTGTACCAGTCCGCGTCGACCTGAATAAAGGTTTTCCATTTCTCCGGAACCGCCGCCTCTTCAAAGATTGCCTCCACGGGGCAAACCGGCTCACATGCCCCGCAGTCGATGCACTCCTCAGGGTCGATGTAGAGCTTTTTCTCTTTCTCGAATTCTTCGGTCTCGTTTTTAGTCGGATGGATGCAGTCAACCGGACAGACATCCACACAGGCCGTATCCTTCACGTCAATGCACGGCTCAGCTATGATATAGGTCATCGATCTCTCCTCCAGCAAGCGTTTGTAGTGTAGTAGCAAAAGGCCCTATCCAAGTCAATTATCAATGCTTTAAAAGGGTTACGGGGCTCAGTCAATGGTTTCTCGCCCGAGCCAAAATCTGCGGAACTTGTCACCGTCGCCCGCCAAGGCGACGCCAGCAGTGCTATGCTCAGGCAAATGATTTTCTTGAATTTTCTTAACTCCTTTGAAAACTGAGATCGCGGAGTGGAAAGGGCTACTATCAAAGACGTCACCCCCCTTCGATACCGACGTTGCGGTCTACTCAGGGCGGGCGGCCTCTTTATTTCCGGTTCCCCGAGTAGCCACGTTTCGGTGGCGTATCGAGGGGCTCGATTCCGCCAAAAGCATGCGGGAATGACGGACTGTCTTGAAGCTGGATCCTTCATTCTCTGTGGGCGAGCGTAAGATCATGAATCACTTCGTGGTCTTCGCGACTTTCGTGGTGAAAGGTTTGGCGTTTCGGACAGGAAAGCGAGAATCAACGTTTGGCGCGCTCGTAAGTTCATGATCGATTAGCTACGATTATGCCTTGATGCCAGTTCAAATAGTGCGCCAGGGAGCCGCCCGCAACCTCCCCGGTCCAGCCTTGAAAAAGATCGCTCACGCGATTCTTAAGATACTCCAGATTGGCGAAGCAGAGCTGAGCGTTGCTCTGGTAGGTAATAGTGAGATCCGGAAGCTTAACAGCCAGTTCCGCCACAAGGACGCCCCCACCGATGTGCTGTCGTTTCCCATGGGCGAATCGTTGCTACCGGGACTACGGATGTTGGGCGACGTCATCATTTCTGTGGAAAAGGCCGAGGAACAAGCCAGGCAAAGGCGCCGCACATTAGATGAGGAACTGGTGACGCTGCTGATTCATGGAATACTGCATTTGGTTGGTTATGACCACGAACGCTCGCGGCGGGATGCCAGGATCATGGGGGGACTGGAAAGAAAGCTCTACCGCGCGCTTTGTGAGCAGGGGCTAATAAAGGTATAATTCTCGGGTGTGCTGCAGGCCGATCGCTTCACAGCGACGGCTGAGCTTCGGCATAGAATACGAGCCCCGGGATTGAAAGGCTGTCAGAGAGATGTTCGAAGAAACTAAAGAGCAATTAGCCCACCTCGAAGAGCGACTTGAACTTTTACGGAGGCGTCTTTGACGTCCAGGGCAAGCAAAGGCGATACGAGGAGCTGAATCAACTCACATCCCGGCCCGACTTCTGGAACGACGGCGAAAAGGCGCAAGCCACATTAAGAGAGCAGGCCGGTATCAAAGAGATCACCGAAGCCTGGGGAAAACACAAAACCGGCCTCGAGGAAGCGCGCTTCTTTCTTGAGCTTGCGAGAGAGGAAAAAAGCGAAGAAGCGCTTACCGAGGCGGCGGCCAAAGTCGCTGAGATTGGTCGGGGCATGGCCCAGATGGAGCTGGCTCAGATTCTCGGCGGGCCGGACGATCGGCGTAACGCCATCGTGACACTGCATCCGGGGGCCGGTGGAACTGAGGCTCAGGACTGGGCCGAGATGCTCCTTCGGCTTTATCTTCGTTGGGCTGACCGGCGTGGTTATCGTAAAGAAATCTTGGAATACCAGCCCGGCGAGGAAGCGGGTCTCAAAAGCGTCACATTCACGGTCAGCGGAGATTACGCCTACGGCTATCTGAAAGCCGAGGCGGGAATTCACAGATTGGTGCGCATTTCTCCGTTCGACGCCAATGCGCGGCGTCACACCTCTTTCGCCTCGGTTTTTGTCTATCCCGAAGTGGACGAGACAATCAAGGTGGACATTAACGAAGCCGACCTGCGCGTCGATACCTATCGCGCCAGCGGTGCCGGCGGGCAGCACGTCAACAAGACGGACTCCGCGGTACGCATCACTCACCTGCCCACCGGAATCGTTGTCGCCTGTCAAAATGAGAGATCGCAGCACAAGAACCGAGCAATGGCAATGAAAATTCTCCGCTCCCGTCTCTACGAGCTCGAACTCGAGAAGCAAAAGGAAAAAATGGAGACGTTGCACAAAACAAAGAAAGAGATCGCCTGGGGCAGTCAAATACGCTCTTACGTGCTCCATCCCTACCGCATGGTCAAAGATCACCGAACGAATTTGGAAGTCGGCAACACCGACGCGGTTCTCGACGGTGACATCGATCAGTTTATTGAGGCATACTTGCTGCAAGCCAGCGAAACGCCGACACTGACTCCCGCTGCGACATAGTCCGACGGAAAAAGAGTTTCTTTGGCTCGCTACACGGGACACACGGTTATTCCAGAGGTAAAACCTCTTCGAAGAGAATGTATGAAGATTCGCCGGACTCTTTTAACGCTCTTTCGATCAACTTTCTGCCATCAGAGCTTAAGCTACCGTCCTTTAAATATGCCGGGTAGAAATGCACGTGATAAAAGTGATCGGGGTGCACTTCGACCCAGGTCCGGAGCTTCGTTGCGCGGGCGGAGCCACTCCAGGTGAAGTTGTTTTGAGAGGTCTCTCCTGGAGCAATGCGCGTATCAAAGTATTCCCTCCACCCTCCACTTTCAAACCGCGCATCCCAACCGATAATTCGCTCCTGCCTCGTCCCCGGAAGCGGCTTTTGTGACTTGTCAAGGAGGTCGGCGCGAACGAATACCTTCGGTGTGAGATAGGTCGGAAACCTGTGGCCGACGGCCGCGTTCGTTATGTCGACCGAGAGTTCTAGCGGGCCATCTTTGTTCGCGCCTTCTTTTTTCACGCGCGTTTCGATACGAATCCCCCCTTTGACCATGTCTGCATCATGGATGCCTTTCCACAAATGGCGGCGGCCAGGCATGTGGCAGTCCTGACAGGCGGCGCCACCTTGCCCCCAGATGCTATTCTTCCATTCCCTATAGGTATCCTGTAGTGGTTTACCGTTGATGAGAAGGGTGTTGTCGGGATCAAACTGATGGCAGTCTTTACAGAATTCAGCGCTCTCAAAATAGGGCGTTCTGGTAACGCCTCCGTGATTGGGCGTACCGGGTGGATATCCGGTGGCAGCGTTTTCCTGCGCTACGGGAGGACCGAAACGCCGATGTTGGCGGACGTGACAAGCCGCACACGTAATCCCCTCCAACTGCAGGCTCGAATCGAAATGAGCATTCTTCCGATATCCGCCGTTTTGCGCCACTACTGGTGATTGTTCGCCAAGAGGAGCATGGCAGGTCAGGCACAGGAGTGCCTCTTCGGGATTGTTCCGTGTCAAATCCAGGATCTGACCCCAAGGTCCCGGGCCCATCGCCTTGCTATGAAGGCTTTCTTTCCAGTCTGCGTACTGTTGCTGGTGGCAGGCACCACAGGCCTCGGGCTTGAGCGATGTCTCAAGTTGTGAATAACCGGTCGGCGGATCACCCTGAATGGCGATCGGTCTTTGCCAGTAGATGTTGAAAAAATCTTCGAGCGCTAGCTCAGGAGACGGAATCGAGGAGCTGTCTGAAAGATCGGAACCGGTTGGAGCAAAAACACGGATCAGGAGGAATAACAGAAATCCACCCAGAACCACGCCCAAAAATATCGTTAGCGATTTCCAATACTGCAGATTTACCCCCCAAACTACCGTCTGTAGCCCCGCATGCCCCAGGGCCGCATTTTACTCCGGCTTGGTTGCCGGAGCTGGATCCGCGCGGTCGTATTCGTTTCGTTTATCCATTTTGAAAGGCCCAGCCGCAGGTAAGCCGCATCGAGTCCACAAAACGCGCAAACATTTTCGAAAGAAAACACACCCTGATCGCTCCGGTCGGTGACCCATTCAACAGCCTCCCGGTACCACCGCCGCTGCTTGCCGCTTTTGGCATTTCGGTATCTCTGAAGACAGATGATGGCATCCTCCAAGACGGCAAGCATCAGTCTATGTTCGGGTTCTAGAGGCGTGAGCCTTCTAAAAACCCGTTGATACTCATAGGTGGCCAGCTCGTCCGTTTCGAATTCCAAAACGGCAGGAAACCCTGTATCGAGATCGCGAGCTTTCAAGTCACTCATGGACATTCCCTAAAACGGGACCGACCTGAAAAAAGTTCCGCCAACGAGCCCACAAAATCGCACATTACGGTTCACGTTCCATGATTTTTTTCCGGCAGCCGGAACTTTTTAGCCGCAATCTCTGTTTATTAAGATACGCAAAATATAACACGCGGCCGCTTTCAAAGCGCCCTGAGGGAGGCTTTATGAAATGTATGCGAGTTGCGTTTCAAGCGTTTTTCTTAGTCTTTTCCGGAGGAATTCTCCTTTTGGGCTTGCCCCAAAATCCCTACGCGCAGGCTAATCCGTGCGCGCCGAGAGGAAGCCAAAACCCCTGTGCAGTAACGAATCCGTGCGCGCCCCGGCCGGGGAAAGCCGCTCAGAACCCCTGCGCAGTAGTGAACCCTTGTGCTCCCGGGGGCCAGGCAGCAGCAGCAATTGGCCGTGCCATCACGGCTCGCGGTGAAATCGCCAAGGTCGATTCCAAATCGGGTAGATTAGTATTGAAATCTCAAGGGAAACAGATCGATTTAAAGGCGAGCAAATATATGGTCGTGCGCGACGGTCCGAAAGTAAAGCCGCTCAAGGGACTGAAAGCAGGTGAAAAAGTTACCGTCTCGTACGTGGACACGGGCAAGGATCGGACGGCCTGGTATGTCTACCTCGCGTCGGCGGCTCTTGCAGCAAATCCCTGCGCTGCTAACCCGTGTGCCGTGAGAAACCCTTGCGCGCCGGCCAACCCGTGTGCTGCGAACCCGTGTGCGCCCAAAGCCAAGCGGGCGGTCAAAAATCCGTGCGCTGCAGCAAACCCGTGCGCCGTAAGTAATCCATGCGCGCCTAAATCCGGCAAGACCAGGTAAAGAGCGCATGACAGGCCAAGGACATTTTCTTTGCCGGATGCCGTATATCCGGATGCCGTATATTCGGACGCCCTTGAGCGCGCTCTTACCGGTTTTTGTTTTTGCCAGTGTCGTATGGGCCAACCATACCCATATGGAGGGTGGCCCCTTCCTCGGAGTAGTCGTTTCTGTCGCGATAGACCGCGCCGATCCTTCAGTTGTTTATGTCGCAGCCCATGGAGGCGGCGTTTTTTACACCAAGGATGGGGGCGAATCTTGGACGGCTATGAACGCAGGCCTTCCCGACCGGCGAGTGTTTTCTCTGCTCCAGATCCGACCGAGCACTTTCTACCTCGGCACTGATCACGGGATATTTCAAAGAACCAACGGTAACCCCTCCTGGCAGCTTTTAACCCCTGCCCTCTTGAAGCGCAATGTCCGCTTTTTAGCGCTCGGCCCCGACGATTCAAATCTCGTTTACGCAGCCACAGATCAGGGGGTTTTCTCGGCGAAGAACAATCAATGGCGCCAGCTCTCGGAGGGCCTCACAAGTACAGACGTGCGCACCCTTGCGATTGCCCCTTCGGGTGCCGTTTTCGCCGGAACTTTCGGCGGAATCTACAAGAAGAGACCCAATCGAAACAAGTGGATGCCCGTGGACCACAGTCTTGAGGACAAACGTGTCAGAGCTCTGGCGATCGATCGATCCCGCCCGGATGTTCTTTACGCGGGCACGGCTAAGGGCGGTGTATTCAAGACGGTTGACGGAGGAAAGGGTTGGCAGACATTCAATCGTGGGTTACTGAACTCGACCGTGCTTTCGTTGCTGCAACTGCCGGACGGATCGCTCTATGCCGGTACAATCGACGGAATTTACAGAACCCGGGGTGGCGCCAATCAATGGGCGCCCATCGGTGACGATCTTCCTTTCACCGTAACTACAATCGCTTTCGATCCTACGGACCCCCGCCGCCTCTATGCCGGCAGCGGCGGCCGCCTCTACCGGAGCGCCGACGCAGGCCAAAGCTGGCGCGAGGTCGGGCATCGGATCAACTACTTCGGCGCCGTTTCTCAGTCGAAAAAGGACTGAGCGGCGGGTCAATTTAGACGGAAAGGAGGTGATATGGATGAAGACGAGAAGAGCTGCCTTGGCACTGACGGTCGGTTTCTTTTTCCTTGTTGCTGCGCCACCGTGGTCCTTTGCGCAACAGAAGAAAAAGGAGCTGGCCATGGGTCCATACTTCCAGACTCTAAAGCCGGACGATCGTATCGATGTGTCGATCGCGCGCGGCCAAAAGCTCTTTAATGAGCTCGGCTGTGCCGGTTGTCATCCCCGCGGTGGGACCATCGGGGGAACGGCGGTTGACGCAACGGGAAACCGCATGGACATCGAGATCCCGACTTTGCGTGGCGCGGCCCTGCACTATCCGCGTCGCGCGGCAACGGGCTTTTTGGCCACGATCGGAACGATGAACGATCTTTGAAACACGATCTTCCTTGGCCGTGAGCCAATGGATCCAAACTCGCAGGAGTACATTGACTTGTATGCTTACGTGGCGTCGCTCACGCCGGAAGTCTACAAAGCCATGAAGTCCTGGGAGCAAAAACGTCTGGCGGCGGAAAAAAAGATGGGCGCGGCAAACCCATGCGCAGCCGCTAACCCCTGCGCACCAAGAAATCCCTGTGCCGCCAAAAACCCGTGCGCGGCAAACCCATGCGCAGTCAAGAGAAAGTAGGCCGATAGCAGAGTTGATTCTGTTAGCTTCCAAGGGAGGGCACGGTTAGGTATGCCCTCCCTTTTTTTAACTAGCTCATGGCGTGAGGAGCGTTATCAGATGCCCGGCACAACTCTCCGTGTTATTGTCATTGCGGCTTCTCTCAGCGTAGCGTTTGCCCCGATCGGCTATGGGCAGACGGCAGCCAAAAAAGGCGATCTTCAGCTTGGAAAAAGCGTGTACAACGAAATCTGTTTTGCCTGTCACGGCGTAAAGGGTGACGGCAAGGGACCGGGGTGGCTCAATACAAAACCGAGCCCCCAGGTTTTCACCAATGGTATCTACATGTCCCGCCTGACAGACGAGTACATGTTTAGTGTGGTCAAATATGGCAAGCTCGCCATATTAAAGAGAGACATCCCTGTTAAGAGCTTCGAGTCTCTACCTATGCCGTCGTTCGGGCACGTGCTCGAGGATGAGCAAATTCGCGAACTCATCAAATACGAGCGCGCGTTTAGTCGAGGCGGGCAGCAATCAGAAGAAATGAAAGAAATCTTCGAAGCAGCCTGCGCCGTCTGCCACGGCAATAGCGGCCGCGGCGATGGCGAAAGAGCCACGACCAAGCAGCCGGCACCAAAATATTTCGTCAGCGATGGCCAGCCCGCGCCGATGAACCTCACCGACCCTCAGCTTATGGCGCGATTTGGCGATGATTTCATCTTTTCGCTAATCAAAAAAGGCAGAATCGGTGCAACCATGGAAGATGGTTTTGACACAATGCAGCCTTTCGGGCAGGTGCTGAGCGACCAGGAAATCTGGAGCGTGATCCGCTACATCCGGGAGACGTTCATTAATCCGAATAAAAAGAACGACCCTTCGAAGAAGGAGTAACACGCAAGCGCCAAAA
>CAYPHJ010000108.1:0-15385 GCA_964410485.1 uncultured Syntrophobacteraceae bacterium | reverse complement strand
ACACGCTTGGTCAGTGGCGTACTCTTGGGCCCATTTCTGGCTTTAGCGGTCTGGCTCTTACCTCTCGAAATCGATCGGACCAGTCACATCGCGTTCGCGGTCGTGGTGTTCATGACCATTTACTGGATCATGGAACCTGTTGAGCACGCCGTCACAGCTCTTATCGGGTGCTATCTATTCTGGGCTCTCGGTGTGGCCAAGTTTTCCACCGCGTTTAGTGGGTTTGCTAATTCCGCACCCTGGTTTCTGTTCGGCGCATTATTGATCGGGCAAGCGGCATCTCACAGTGGTTTGGCCAAGAGACTGGGATACGCGGTACTCTACAGATTTGGAAGTAGCTATTCGGCTCTGCTTTTCGGAATTATTGGCCTCTCGTTTTTGCTGAACTTCATCATCCCGTCAGGCATGGCTCGACTCTCGGTTATGGCGCCCATCGTCATAGGTATTATTACTGCTTTCGGTTTGAATCGGCACAGCAATGTCGCTAAAGGGCTGTTCATCATTTTGACTTATACCAGCGCTCTATTCGATCGCATGATCATGGCTGGCGCGGCTAGCATCCTGACGCGCGGCATTGTTGAAGAGCAGAGCGGAGTCGAGATCTTGTGGAGCCAGTGGTTGGTGGCCTATTTGCCCGCTATATTCCTGACGCTGTGGGCTACATGGCTTGTGACTAAGACATTATTTCCCGCTGAAAAACAACAAATTCCGGAAGGTGATAGCTACTTGGCGCAATGTTGGAGAGACACGGGCCCGTGGACCCAAAACGAAACAAAGACCTTGATTTGGTTGATGTTTGCCATAGGTCTGTGGGTCACGGATTTCATTCATCACACGAGTCCGGCTGTTGTGGCTCTCGGGGTTGGACTCGGTTTAGCGTTACCGAACATAGGGGTTTTAGATAATAAAGCACTCAAGCAAGTCAATTTATACGCGATCATTTTTTCCGCCGGAGCGCTCAGCATGGGGACGGTCTTGGCGGAAGCAAACGCACTCAGTCTGCTGACGGACACTCTTTTACACGGGGCCCAGCCGCTGCTTGATAATACGTTACACGCCGCGCCAACTCTTTATTGTGCCGCATTTCTCTATCATTTTCTTCTTGCAAACGATCAGTCAATGTTAAGTACCTCCCTTCCGGTTTTGCTACAGTTTGCTGACGCACGTGGGTTTAACCCCGTTGCAATGGGATTGATTTGGAATTATGCCACCGGCGCCAGGCTCTTTGTCTACCAATCCTCTGTTTTGCTGCTGGGTTACTCCTACGGTTACTTCCAGGGCAAGGATTTGATCAAGGTGGGACTTGTACTGACATTGGTCCAGGGCGTGCTGCTCGCGCTTTTGGTACCCCTATATTGGCCGCTTATTGGTTTGCATTGGCTAAAGTAGACAGCGAGTAGCCGCTTTATATCGCAATCGAAGTATAGGCGCCGAGCTAAATCATCACATTTTGACAGGAGGCAAAGGTATGTCCCAGCTCCAACTCAGTATGGTATGCGGCGACTACGATATTACACGAGCACTTCTGGACGGCAGTGTTAAGCCAGATGGAATTGATTGGGTGCCGCTCACATTGCCAGCTCCCGAGAGACACTGGCGCATGATGCGCCACGAGGAGTTTGATGTCTGTGAATTCTCGTTTTCTTCGTATCTCTTAGCACGGGAAAGAGGCAAGCGATATATCGCTATCCCCGCCTGGCCTCACCGGCGTTTTCGTCATGGCTATATTTTTTTCCGAACAAACTCGGGTATTCGCCAAGCCTCAGATCTCAACGGCCGGAGAGTCGGCTTGGACACCTTACAAAATACCGCAGGGCTCTGGATGAGAGGTATTTTACAAGATCATTATGGTGTCAACCTAAAAACAATTCATTGGTTCACGGACAGCGAAGAAGACATACCCTTCGATCCGCCTGCCGACCTTCGGGTCGAACGCGTACCCCCTGGCAAGGACATCGATTCATTGCTTCTCAGCGGAGAATTGGATGCAGCCCTGTTCCCAGAACCGCTCCCTTCCTTCAAGAACGGAACGCCAAACATCAAGCGCCTGTTCGAGAATTTCAGAGAGGAAGAGATACGATATTACCAAAAGACCGGAATTTTTCCGATTATGCATACGGTTGTGATTAGGGAGGAGATTCTAAGCAAGCACCCATGGGTAGCGATGAATGTCCTGAAAGCGTTCCGTCAGTCTCTCGAGTTCAGCTATGCACGAGCCAAAAATCCGCGGCGGTCTACACTCATCTGGACGCAAGCTTTTCTGGAAGAACAGCAAGCGATAATAGGGAAAGACCCGTGGAAGTTTAACTTAAGAGATAACCTCAAAACAATCGAAACTGCTGTCCGTTACGCCTACGACACCGGTATGATCAAAAGGAAACCCGCTCCGGAAGAGCTTTTCTTCCCTACTACAATTTCAGAAGCCGATCATTTCATCGATACAGAAGCAAAGCCAAGGGCAGCTTAGGTAACCTTCACCGATAAAATGGGTATGAAATGAAACCTGGCCAACACTGCCCTTTGTTGACCTGTCTAATCTTAGCCTCAGCGCTATGGCAAGGTGATACCGAGAATCCTTTTTTCTTTGCGTCCGCTGCAGCAGCACCAATTGAGGGCACAAGTCCTAAACTCGAGTTGAAACCACCTTTCTCGCCGTCCGAGCTGAGTCAACTAGCAGATTTCTATCGCCAGCAGGGCTTATACTCTGATGCCGAGGCGATCCTCAAACATCTCTTGGAGCTACGGGAAAAGGAGTTAGGACCTGGTCACCTGGAGATTTCAATCCATTTGAACAATCTGGCCTGGCTGTATGGAGCGCAGGGGAAATACCGGGAGGCTGAACTGCTGTATCTACGAGCGATCGCGATCACGGAGCAGCGCCGTGGACCTGAGCATCCTGATGTAGCCTTGAGGCTGAATAACCTCGGTGCCGTTTACCGCGAGCAGGACAAGCACGCACTTGCCGAAAAGCTTTATTTAAGGGCGATCGCAATCTGGGAAAAGGCCTTCGGCCCGCACCACCCCGACGTAGCCATGGGAATCAACAACCTGGCAGCCTTATACAGTATGCAAGGCAAATACGACAAGGCAGAACCGCTACTGAAGCACTCACTCAAAATAAGCGAAACCGCACTGGGTCACGATGACCCGAATCTTATAACCACCATGAAGAATCTTGCGTGGGTTTACAGAAACAGGGGGCGATATAAAGAAGCCGAAAATCTTTACGCACGTGTTTTGGAAGCTCAGAAGAGAGCATTGGGCGCTCGGTACCCGGATGTGGGATTGACTCTTCAACATCTGGCTGATGTCTACCATGCTCAAGGGCGATATACAGACGCGGAGCCGCTTTATCTTAAGGCGCTCTCGATCGCACAAGAATATTTCGGCGCCGAACATCCACAATTTGGTGCGTGCCTGAGCAGGCTGGCGAACCTTTACCGCGATCATACCAGGTATCGCGAAGCTGAAACGCTTTATCGGCGTTCGCTGGTCATCTTGGAAGGCACACTGGGCCCCGATCACCCGGAGGTAGTGGCAACTCTTGAGAGCTATGCAACGTTACTTAGACGCGAAAGCCGTTTAGCCGAGGTGACAAAGATCGATACATTAATCAAAACGATCAGGAATACAATTGAAGGCACAAAGTAAATAATCGGAGCTTGCACCAAGCGGAAACCGGTTGGTGATTTCATATTTTTCATACACCCTGGAGTCTAAGAGACAAGGTCATTGGTTCTGACTTCAACCACAAAAGTTCTTCCGCCGAACATTTTCGAGAGTCACCATGCTTGTCGGGCTCGCCGACCAGGTTCAGCCCCAAAGGTTCTTTAACTGCTGCACGCGCAAGGAAGCTTACATCAAAGCCTGCTCTCGCAGTCGCTAGTCATAATCGGCAACTGAAGCGCTGGCGAGCGCCAACCGAGTTCGCCACTGTTGACTAAGCGCGGGTTCTTAGCTCAGCGTAATTTTCCATGCCGAGCTGCCGCTCGCCGTCTTCCAACTCGTGGATCATGATGAGAAGCTTGCGGGAGAGCGGCGTTGGAATATTGAGCCTTTCTCCCTCGCGAGCCACGTGGGCTAGCGTGTAATCCACTTCAGTTTTGATTCCCTGCTGGATCTGCCGCAGCGGACCTTTTCTGTCGCTCGGCTTCCATGACCTTGCCATTTCATTGACTGCAGCGAGCCGTTGTTCGTAGGGATGGTTCGGATGGAGAGCAGGCGGATCATATTCAGCCAGGGCAATGAAGCGAGCGCCGGCGGCTTTGCCAACCGCCACCACTTCGGCAAGAAAATCGACCAGCAAGCGGCGATTCGTTTCATGGGCGCAGCTCGTCGCCAGAGCGGCGTCGGCCAGAGAGCCGAAGTATCCCAGGCACGTATACGTAAGTTTGCTCCACAAAACACCCAAAATGTTGTCCGAGATTTCACTTGGAATTACCGCGTCAAGTAGCGCGTTGACGCGTTCAAGCTGCTCTGTTCTCTTCCCATGAAGGTGACCGGTATAGAGATGGCCGCGATTCGACGTTTGCACATGACCCGGCGCGACTCTGCGGCAGCCCATGCGAATGGCAACCCCGATGGTCCGATTCGGTTCCACTTTCTCTTCGAGCACAGGAGGATTGATCCCGTTCTGCAGGGACACAAGCAAGCCATTCTCGCTCAAATGCGGCATCACTGTCGCCAGTGCATCCACGGTGTAATTTGACCGCACGGCGATAAAGCCGATGTCGAATTTGCCCGGGATCTCGTCAGGGAAAAAGATGGGAACTTTGACAGTAAACGAGCCGTCCGGCACGTCCACCTGGAGCCCGTTGCGGCGGATGGCGTCGATGTGCTCCCTGTCGACATCGACGAACGTCACGTCGTTGCGGGCACGTACAAGCCGGCCGCCGATAATCCCCCCGATCGGTCCTGTCCCGATTACGATCATGCGCATAATTGAAATAAGCTCCGCTACACGTTAAGCAGGATAAAACACCATATTTCAGGCTGTAAGAGAATTGCAAGTTCGAACCCCAAATCCGCAGTTCGAAAACATTCGATTGTGTCAGAGCGCGCAAAACTGCTAAATAGACCGATTCGTTCTTTTTCTTTTTGATTTGATCGATTAGTTGTTTTGGGTTTTTGAACTTCGAGTTTCGGATTTAATTCAGTCTGTTGAAACAGCTTAGAGGTTGCCCATGGAGATCTACTCGTTATTGATTGTTCTTCTCATCGGGTTAATCGTCGTACGCCGTTACATGCGGCAGCGGAGCGCCGGTCCTGAGGCTACGGTGCGAGCCCTACTGCGACGCTATGATTCCTTCAGGAAGGCGGGCTTGTCAGAACGGCAGGCGCAAATGAGATTATTGTCCGAGCGTCGCGGCTGGAAGGACCTGCCCGAACCATTTCTAAAAGAAATCGTGGCTCGTTTGGGTACAAAAGAAGAGCTGATGCGTTTTGTAACGCTTGTTGAAGGATACGACTTCATTGGCGAAGAGATGCCCAACGCTGCCGCCAACGACGATATCGAAGCGGGCATCTTTGGCATTGCCTGCGTTCTGGGTCGGTTTGGCAATCAACTTCAACAAGACGGCCAACTCAAACAGGCGGAGTTTGTGCAAAAGCTTGCTTTGCGCCTGCAACCGAATCAATATTTTACCAACCTTCCACTGGCAATTACTTACTTTAAAATGGAACGATACGACGAAGCTGTGCCAAAGTTTAAACGCGGCTTGGCCCAGCTACAAAGATTCCAAAAAGAAATCAATCCGCCGGAGCGAGTCTCTTCAGTGGAAAACTGCCATGCGCCTCATGCGGATACAAAAGAGTTTGAACTCTCGTGCAAAGAGATGTACGCGGCATCGTTAAAAGCTACGGGTCGGGAAAGCAGACCGGATGCAGAGTAAGCTGAGCGAGAATCCTCAGTTTCGAGTCTCGGGTTCCGCGTCTCGCGTTTTTCGGCGGGACCATTTCATTGTGAACTCAAAAGTAATGAACGTAGAAGAGCTTGAACTTTGAACCTGCAACCTTGAACTAAACAAGATGGTGCTGCATTGAGCGTGTACCGAGAAGTCCCCCTGCGCGCAACGAGTGACCGCAAGTTGGTGGAGGAATGGGAGCTCGTTCTCTTGGCCCAGGGGCTGTCTCCAATCGTTCGGCACAGCTCCGAGGGATTTTTGTTGAGCGTCCCCGAGGATGAGGCAGAGACGGCACAGGCCAGTTTATCCGCCTATGAAAGTGAGAACCCAAAGAAACCCGTCGAAAGGGATCATCAGCCGGTGCAACCTCCAGACTGGCTAACGGGGCTGATCGTCGCCGGCTTACTCCTTGTATTCTATTCGGTCACAACGACCCTCGGCACGGCTCTGCCGTGGTTTCAACGAGGAAGCGCCAGTGCCCAGCAGATTCTCGCAGGAGAGCTGTGGCGCAGTGTCACCGCTCTCACATTGCACGCCGACGCCGTCCATGCTCTGAGCAACGCCGCCGCGGCGGTCCTGTTTGTCAGCGTTGTTTCCGGCATACTAGGGGCCGGTCTGGGTTGCGCTCTGGTGTTGATGGCGGGCGCTCTTGGAAATGTCGCCAATGCTTTTCTGCAGGGCCCGTATCACATGGCGGTGGGAGCGTCTACCGCCGTCTTCGGCGCTTTGGGATTACTTGCCGGGATGGGTTTAATCAGGCGCCGGCGCGCCGCTGGCCCGAGGCGCCGCGCCTGGTGGCTCCCTTTCGCCGCAGCTTTGGCACTGCTCGCAATGTTAGGCACCACAGGAGAACGAGTTGACGTCTGGGCACACCTCCTCGGTCTTTTCTCGGGCGTCCTTTTAGGAAGCTTAACAGCTGCCGCCACGCCAAAACGCCCTGGTTCGATTTCTCAATGGGGATACGGTAGCGCTGCAGCAGCCATGCTCGTCTACAGCTGGATCCGCGCGCTTCATTGATGACATCGGGCAAGCCAGAATGTAAATTTTTCTTACACACGAAAAGTATTCCGCTGCCACCGATGATCCCTGCGCAAGTCCTTTGTGTCAGAGTTGACAGCCCGATGGCACGCCTGGACATGTCAGGCTGCCAAACGTGAGCCAAAAAACCGCAAGTTCCGGCATCCCTCGACAACAAGTTTACGTTGGCATGAGTACTGCTTCGCCTTGAGCTTCGGATGAAGGTCAAGATCCATTTATACGGGGCGAGCGTTTGCATGAGATTCTACCCAGGAAAGCCTTAGCGTGATAGCAATGGAAACCCTACAAGATTCTTCTTGGTCTGCCCGCACAACTCTTGTCGAGATGGGCCAGCAACTCGGTTCACCAACATTGGTCCTGATCGCCAGCCCGGCTTCGAATTTGCGGAAACGCTGGCGGCATGCTCTGGAGCGGGACCTCCCGGTGGATGAAGTCGGAGATTTCTTATCGCTTCACTGGAGCTTGCAACAACAACGGCCGTCTGTACTGCTCCTCGATCTGGACCTTTCGAGCTCATTGTACAACGGTGGTCTCGCTTGTCTGCACGAGCGTAGCCCCGGTACAAAAATCGTGCTTTTCACAAAAACTCCCCGTCTGAAAGAAGCTCTCTCGGCCTTGAAATCGGGAGTCAAGGGCTACTGTCATAGAAACCTTAGTCCCGCTTTATTGAAAAAGGTCATCGAAGCCGTTCAAAAGAACGAATTTTGGCTGGGCCGAAAATTGACTTCGCGCGTGCTCCAGGAATTGACCGAACCCTCGGAAGAGCCAATAGTCGCGCAAACTGAAACCGATATGGGGCGGTTGAGCAAAAGAGAACGAGAAACGGCCGCGCTGGTCGGAAAGGGTTTGAACAACAACGCCATCGCGCAGCAGCTCCAAATCAGCGAGAGGACCGTCAAGGCGCATTTAGCATCCATCTTTTCCAAGCTGGGCATCAAAAGCCGCTTAAACCTGGCTCTTGTTATGAATACGCTAGCGAATCAGAAAATATCCCCCCACTAGTCTCCAGGGTCTAGACCTCTGCAGTACTGGAGCGGTGGAATAACGGAGGAGGTATTTGAAAACCAATACTTCCGTACTCCAACACTCCCATTTTTCTTGCCCCGCATCTCTTGACCCCGAGCCTTAGTTCAATTATTGGGGGGACGAGACCCTGCGAATGCCAAGGAAACGATCATGATCAAAGCATGGGATGCGGACGGGCACGTATCCGAGTCTGAAGTCACTTTTTCCGACAAGTACTGGGACGCTAAACTGAAGGACCGCCGTCCCGTGATCATTGAAACCGGTCCCGATGGCCCGCTTTACTGGATGATAGACACCCGGTCGTTCCCGGTCAGGAGCGGTCCTTTCCAACAAGCTGGTTTTCCACTTAGCAAAGACGGAGTTCCGGCAAAAATAACGCCCGGGATAAGCCCTCACGACCGTGTCGAAAGCGCCGAAATGCGCTTTGTCAAAGCCCGATTGGAGCAATTGGATCACGAAAATACGGCAGTCGAGGTTATCTATCCGACCATGTTCCTTTCTTACCCGATTACGTATGATCGCGATCTAGCAGTGGCGATGATGAAGGCTTACAACTCCTGGATTGCGGATTTGACCAGTGAGGCTCCCGATCGTTTGAAGTGGGCGAGCATTGTTGATCCCGTTGATCCGAAGGCTTCCGCCGAGGAAATCAAAAGAACCAAAGAAATGGGATCGGTCGCCGTAATGCTTCTCGGTATGACCGGCGATATCAGAATTGACGATCCCCCCATGGAGCCGATCTGGGCGGCGGCAAACGAGGTCGGTCTTCCGCTCGCAGTCCATACGGGTCATAGTTTTCGCGCGCTCGGGCAAATTAATGACACCCACCACGATAAGACAGCCCTTTCGTTCTGGCTGACAGTTCAGTTTGCATTTCATCGGGTGATATCGAAGGGAATCGCCGATCGCTATCCCGATTTGCGGATTGCATTCCTGGAGGCCGGCTGTTCCTGGGTACCGGCGCTGGTGGAGCGAATCACGGACTACTGCGGGTTTCCGGGAGCGCGCGCGGGAAGCGATTTTCGCAGAGGTTACAAAGCCAAGCACCTCCCCAAGGAGTATATCGAGCGAGGGCAAATTTACTTTGGTTTTGAGGCTGATGAAAAGTTGCTGCCATTCGCGATCCAGGAGTTTGGCGACGAGTGCTGGCTGTACGGTTCGGATATTCCGCATGGAGATCGCCTCTTGAATGCCGTCGACGTTTTTATGAACAGGAAGGATATTGGCGAGGCTAGCAAACGTAAACTTCTTGTGGACAACACGGCGCGATTCTATGGCATCACCGATTAGCTTCAAACCGTTTTCCGCCTCATGGTCCACGATTTTGTCCGATGCACATGTACTTGACCTTAGTCATTAGCAAGGAGGAACGGCAATGCACAAAAAAGCATTCAGCGCTCTAGTCCTTATTGCCTTTGGATTCACCCTTGGCATCAAGGCGGCGACGGCGCAGGAACCCTTCTATAAAGGCAAGTCCATGCGCATCATTGTGGGCTTCTCCGCCGGAGGCGGGTACGATACCTATGCGCGACTCATTGCCCGACATCTTCCCAAGTATATACCGGGCAACCCGACAGTCACGGTGGAAAACATGTCGGGGGCCGGCAGCATGATCTCGGCAAATCATCTGTACAGGGTCGCGAAACCCGATGGCCTTACGATCGGCCATTTTATTGGCGGGCTTTTCCTTCAACAGCTGCTTGGTAGGTCCGGCATCGAATTCGACGCCCGCCGGTTTGAATACGTGGGTGTTCCCGCGCAGGACGAGTTCATGTTGGGCATTTCCAAAGCCAGCGGAATCACGAACGCAAAGCAGCTAATGGCCGCTAAAACGCCAGTTAAACTGGGTGGGGTGGCCACAGGCTCTGGAACGGACGATCTCCCCAACGTCCTTAGAGCGACCATAGGTCTGCCGATCCAGCTCGTTTCGGGATTTAAAGGAACCGCAGACATCCGGCTCGCCTTTAATAGCGGCGAGGTTCATGGACTCAGCAATTCCTGGCAGTCGTTTAGAGCCACCTGGCGCAATGAGCTCGAACAGGGCAATTTGATCATTGTCTTGCAGCAAACATTGACACCGCAGCCGGAGTTGCCCAACGTGCCGCTGGCGATCAATTTCGCCAAGACAGAGGAGGCAAAAAGATTGATCCGCACGGTCATCCAGGTGCATGGCCCCACCGTTCGTCCCCTGGTGCTTCCTCCCGGAACACCAAAAGACCGCGTCCAACTACTCCGCAAGGCGTTTATGGAAGCTCTCAAGGATCCGGAGCTGGTCGCGGAAGCCAAAAAGGCTCGTTTAGAGCTCAACCCGATGGACGGCGCGGAGCTGGAGCGCGGCGTCAAAGAGATCCTCGCTCTTGACGCCGGTCTGGTGGCACGGCTGAAGGAAATTCTCAAATAAATAGAAGCACGAAATTCGAAATCCGAATTTCGAAACAAACACAATGTTGCCTATGGCTTATAGCTCGCTTGGCTTATAGCGTATAGCAGAGCGCACTGCGCGCAGTTCCGAGTTTCAAGTCTCGGGTCGCGGGTTCCCCCCACCAGGAACTTGAACCAGAAAACCGTAGCTCGACCCCTCAGCTATAAGCGATATGCCATATGCCATCAGCTACGTGCGGTTTGTTTCGGATTTCGAGCTTCGGATTTCGGATTTACTTCTAGCGGCCCATGTAGATTTTGCGGGCGGTGCGTAGATGGGCGATGGCCTGAGCTTTTTTACCCATCGATTCCAGCAGCAAACCCAGATTGTAATACGCGTCACCAAACAGAGGATCGCGCTTGATCGCTTCGCCGTATTCACGAACGGCGTCGTCAAGCCTGGTCAAATCTTCCATCAAAACTCCGAGATTAAAATAGGGAGTCGAGTCGTGCTGTGCATACGCTGCAGCTTTTCGATAATGGGCCTCGGCCTTATGCCATTCCTTTGAATCGTGGTAGAGCCTGCCCAAGTTCAAATGGGCATCGCTCATGGCGGGATCCAGTTCCAAAGCCATACGATAGGCTTGCTTCGCGTCGTCGACGGACGTTGTTTCCAGCTCGACCGCCAAATCATACCAGTGATTGGCCGTGAGCTTTTCTTTTGCTCCCTTCACGGCTGGAGCCCGAGAGAGACTGAGTTTTTCGGCAATCTCCCGAGCGTCAAAGTTAAAGACGAACTGTCCGGAATCGGGCTGCCATCGCGCTCTTCCCTCCCATGCAACGACACGGCGCCCGTCAGCGTAAATCTTGATTGTGGCCAGATGGCGGTCATCCGGTAGCTGGCGCTTGAGTGATAACAGCATGCGCGTTACATTCTTTAGCGGAACCCGCGAGCTGAGCAAACCCTTGGCTGTTTTTAAAAGCAGTAAATCTTGAAAGGTAAACTCAAGCTGCTTGCGCCGGCCCCGGCGCGGCGCAATAAACCCGGCCCGCACAAACGAGCGTATGCGGCGGTCCGGCAGGTCGAGAATTTTCGCCGCTTCGCCGGTGGTGAAAAGTTTCATTTCTTGGTGGATTGGGCTCTCTTTTGCGGTTTTCGCGTCTCGGCCGCCTTGGCCTGCACCGGGCGTTTCTTCTCCTTGTCGGTTGCCTTGCCGAGACTTTCCTTGAGTGCCGACATGAGATCGATGACCTGAGCGCGCGCGGGCTGTGGCGCAGCCACCGTGATTTGCTTGCCCTCCGCCTTTTGCTCCACTACCTCCAACACGCGCTGCCGGTAGTCGTCGGTGAACCGTTCGGGATGAAACTCATCGTTCGATAACTCGTCAATCAAGCGCATCGCCAGAGTGGTTTCGGCGTCGCTGATTTTTGCCGACTCACCTTTGGAAATTTCTTCGAAACTACGCACCTCGTCGGCGAAATACATGGTGTGCAGCATCAAGCCATTCATGGCGGGACGGACGAGAACGAGATTTTCTTTGCCGCGCATGACGAATTTCGCCAACGCCACTTTGCCGGCCTTACTCATAGCCTCGGCTAGCAAGCGGTACGGCTTCTCCCCCCCCTTGTCTGGCCCAAGATAATACCCCTTATCGAAATAGACCGGGTCTACGGTAGAAAGCGGGACGAACTCGGATATTTCAATGGCTTGGGAGGCCTCCTGTTCGAGCGCCTCCAGTTCCTCCTCTGTAAAGCGGACATACTGGTCCTTCGCGAACTCGTACCCTCTTACCAGATCCTCCCTGTCCACAACCGTATTGCAGACGGGGCAGAAACGCTGTTGTCGGATGCGGTTGCCGCATTTAGCATGGAGCAAATTAAAGCTAACGGCCTGTGAGGACGCCGCCGTATAGAGCTTTACCGGAATGGAAACCAGTCCGAAAGAAATAGTGCCTGAGGCCAAAGCGCGCGCAGCCATAAAACCTCCTGAGTAGTCCTATCATAGCAATCGTCGCTTCAATTCTTCAAGGCTTTAGCGATGTTCAAATTGTTCAAGTCGTTCGAGCTGTCCGAATCGTCTGACAAAAACCGCAACCCGCGCAACTTTGTGGTAACGATGCAATTTTGATTCTACCTGCATCAAAGCAGCTACCCCAGTTACGTGCACGCGTTCTCCCCTGGGGAGGCAAAGTCCAAATTCCTTAATAATATCAAGGGGTCGAGCCAATTGCGTCGACTTCAGAGCGTTGGCATTAGAGTTGCGCTAGGGCTTCGGTGTCGCAGCGCAAATTCGGTCGGAGGTCGGTTATGAGAGTCAAAGCGTTACTATGGATTGTCGTTTACGTTATCGATGAACTGGCGGGCTGGTTTCGCTTTCTTCATCAGCTGGCAACCCTCCCACCAGAACTCCCGGTCATCCCTCCGCATCTGAACTAGTGGGCGGCGAGCACACAAGGTGGCGGCGAACGAAATCCAGATTGTATGGCGGCAATGGGCGGTGATAAGTTTGGCAGCGACAAGTAGGATTTCATGCCAAAGTCCCGTTTGATCGGGGTAGTGGCAATTCTTTTACTGACAAGTGCCTTTACCGTCGAGGCTCAGCAGACAAAAAAGCTGCCGCGTATCGGTTGGCTGAGCGCCGGCTCACCGAAACGCCAGCAAAGCGGTAAGCGCTGAGCGTGGAAGGACGAAGAAGAAGCTAACTACAGGGAAGGGAGAGCGCAGAGGCAAAGCGCGAAGCACTAGAAGCGACGCGCGACCGGGGACCGGGGAGCACAGCTCCACACGTTGTCATTCCGAGGAGCTTGCGACGAGGAATCTGCTTTTCGTCGGTGGCGGTCCACGGTCGTCGGTCGTTTTTTAAGCCGACGCGCATAATGCCAAGAGAAAAAGGCTGGAGAAATCACAATGAAAAACTGCGAGATCTTTACGCTTCACGCTGTGAGCTTTGCGCTTAGTTCTAGGGACGCCATGCGCTTTGCGCTTCGCTCTGTGGGCTCCGTGCTACTGGCAACTTTCCTTCTGGTACCCGCCCTTCCCGCATCCGCGCAGCAACCTAAGTCCTATCGTGTGGGAGTCATCCACCAGGGCGGGCCGTATCAAGCCGTTGTTGACGGGCTGCGAGACGGGCTGCGCCAGTTGGGATACGAAGAGGGCAAACGCCTCCTTCTCGATGTTCGCGATGCAAAGGGTGATCTCAAGGCAGTCGAGGAGGCGGCAAGAATTTTCGAGCGGGAAAGAGTGCAGTTGATTTATGCGGTAACCACGTCCGCAACAACAGTGGTCAAGAAGGTGACCTCGCACACCCCCATCGTTTTCGCCGTCGGGAGCGACCCGGTCGCCAGTGGACTTATCACGAGCTTTGTGAAGCCGGGAGGAAGGCTTACAGGCGTTGAGTATTCGACTACAGACCTCACGGGAAAGCGTCTGGAGATCCTGAAGGAAATCCTGCCAAAACTCAGTCGAGTGCTGACGATCTACAATCCTAAAAACCGCATGACGGTGGAGGCAGCCGCCTTGGCACGAGAGGCAGGGCATCACCTTGGGGTGCAGTTAATCGAACGGCATGCGACGTCGGTGGAAGAGTTGCGTCAGCGCCTTGACATGCTAAACGGCAAGGAAGCGGATGCCTTTTTCTATATTTCCGATGCGATGGTGACTAGCCAGGCCCAACTGATAATTGACACGGCAACGTCCAAACGGCTGCCGACCATGTTTTCGGAGCAAAGTCTCGTTGCGATGGGTGGTCTGGCCAGCTATGGTCAAAATTTTCGAGAGATCGGTCGCCTTTCGGCAAAATATGTTCAAAAAGTGATGACAGGTACTCCTCCACAAACCCTGCGGGTCGAAAGAGTCGATAATTTTGAGCTGATCATGAATCTGAAAACAGCGAAACGGATCGGACTGACGATTCCGCCGAATGTATTAGCAAGAGCGGATAAGGTGATCAGATGAAACGATTTTGGATTTTGGATTGCGGATTTTGGATTACGGAAAAGTACACGAACAGAGTACTCGGGATTGCGTTTCTCAGTTTCCCATTCAGCAATCTAAAATCGCAAATCCGAAATCCAAAATGGTTGGTGATCTGCGCAATCGCTTTTACATTCGTCTTCGGTGGGCTTGAGGCACGGGCCCAGCAGCCGAGGAAGGTCCCACTTATAGGGTATCTATTGCCGGGCAACCCCACTAGTGAGTTCACCGATTCCGAGGCGATTCGGCTGGCTCTGCGCGAGCTAGGCTACATAGAAGGACAGAACATCGCGTTCGAATACCGATATGCGGAGGGGAAGCGCGATCGGTTTCCTGAGCTTGCGGCCCAGCTGGTGAGTCTCGAGGTCGATATCATCGTGGTGGCAGGAGGAAATACACCGGTCCGGGCGGTCAAGAATGCGAGCCAGTCGATTCCCATCATTATGGCGGGCGGGTCCGATCCCGTCGAGGCAGGCCTCGTTGAAAGCCTTGCCCGTCCCGGCGGCAACGTCACCGGCCTTACGAGCCTTGCCAGAGAACTTGGCGGGAAGCGGTTGGAACTGTTCAAGGAAGCGGTTCCCAAACTTGCCCGGGTCGCGGTTTTCTACGTTCACGCCAATGCGTCCCATGTACGTGAGGTGAAAGAGGTCCTCCCAGTGACAGCGCGTGCGCTGAAGCTGACTGTGCAGCCCTGGGTGATACGAGACGCCGCAGGGTTTGAGAGGGTATTTGCCGCGCTAGGTAAGGAGCTTCCAGATGGACTCTATGTTCTTCCCGGCGCGCCAATGTGGCCTAATTATAAACGGATCGCGGGCTTTGCCTTGAAGAGTCACTTACCATCGATGTACGGCAACAGAGAAGCTGTAGATGTCGGCGGGCTCATGTTCTATGGGGCGAACGTCGCGGAGAACTACCGGCGCGTCGCGTATTATGTGGACAAAATCCTGAAAGGTGCCAAGCCCGCCGAGCTGCCGGTGGAGCAACCGACGAAGTTTGAGCTGGTGATCAATTTAAAAACCGCAAAGCAGATCGGTCTCACGATTCCACCGGCTGTGCTGGCGCGAGCAGACAAGGTGATCAGGTGA
>CAYPHJ010000107.1:0-16143 GCA_964410485.1 uncultured Syntrophobacteraceae bacterium | reverse complement strand
CGGGCGCACGGAATAGGCGGAGCAGGTCGTGCGGTCCTTCGCGTTCTGGTTGTAGTCGAGGAAGACGCCGTGACGCTCCTCCTTCCACCACTTCGAGCTGGCCAGGGCCGGGATGCGCCGCTCGATGGCGCGCGATAAAGCGAGGGCGGCGCGCCGCACCTCAGTGAACGTCCAGCGCCGTTCAATACGCACGTTCACGTGCATTCCCCGTGAACCGCTGGTTTTGGGCCAGCCACAAAGTTTCATCTCTTCGAGAAACGATTTCACCTCGAGAGCAACACGCCGCACGTCGTCCCAACCGACGCCAGGATTCGGATCGAGATCGACGCGCAACTCGTCCGGATGCTCGAGATCGCTGGCGCGCACCGCGTGCGGATGCAGCTCGATGCAGCCCAGGTTCACGACCCAGGCGAGCCCCGCCGCGTCATCCACGACGATTTCCTCCGCTTTGCGTCCGGAAGGAAATGACAGCGTAACGGTGCGCAGCCACGGGGGCCGCTTGGCGGGGGCCCGTTTCTGATAAAACGCCTGACCTTCGGCGCCGTCGACGAAGCGCTTGAGAACAAGCGGTCGATCTCGAATGCCAACGAGAGCTCCCGGCGCGACCGACAGGTAGTAGCGCACGAGATCCAGTTTCGAGAGCTTGATCTGCCTCGAAAAGTACGGCTTGTCGGGATGGGTAACGCGGACCTCGCGCCCCTCGATTGACAGAACCTCGGCTGCATCGTCCCTCATCGCTGCATCAACCCTAGCGCCTGTGGAAATTCTAATGATGCCCAAAGAAAACGTCGGCGCCAAACGATGCGCGCTCTTCTTCGTTTGGCCCACTCTCAATCGGCGGATTTCTTCGGCGGGTACGGCAGATCGCGATTAGGATCCTTAACCGGAGGTAGGACGTCTCCCGGCTGACCATCGAAGTCGGCCTCGCCGGAAGAATGATGAATGACCGCCCCTTCACCGGGCTCAGGATCTCGCTCTTGTCCGGAACTACGCCCGAGTCCACCGAAAATACGCGTGAGTAAGCTCTCTATCGATCGAAACATTTCACAATAGCCCTTTCAAATAATGCGGAAGACGCAGCCGAATTCGCGTCCTGTCGCTCTATCTTCGTGCCTCGTACCAGCAGCAACCTCTATGCCCTTTTGATCGAATAAAGCGATGCGGTGAACAACGAACGCTGCGATCGGTGTTTCCATAGAATTCAAGAGGGAATGCAAGACGATGGACCACGTTCCTAGCTGTGTGATGCCAACGAACCCTGTGTGCGACTGTCCCAGAAGTAAGATCGGAAAGATGAAAATCAAAGGAAGTTGCTTCGCGGGAGACAAGGTGCACCGGTACCTTGAGAACACGTGCCAGTAATCTCGATGCAGTTCGACTGAGTTTGCCGAGCCAACGAGATGGATGAAGACTCTTGGAATGTGATATGTATGTCAACAGCGAGGTGAATTATGGGCGCCACCGAGAAAATCGCCGAGTTCATAGTAGAGACCGAGTACCAGGACATACCGCGCGAAGCCGTGGAAAAGGCCAAGCGCACGGCTCTGGACTGTATGGGAGCCGCCCTGGGCGGTGTTGCCGAGCCGGTCAGCCAAGCCATCACAGGTTACGTAACGAAGGTCGGCGGGCCAACCCAGGCATCTGTATTTGGTGCTGGCCGCAAAGTTTCGGTTTCAGATGCTGCCCTGGCCAATGGCTGCATTGCGCACGCTCTGGACTACGATGACTGCGGTGTGAAGATCGGCCATCCCAGCGTTCTGGTTCTGCCCGCCGTGCTAAGTCTTGGACAGCATCTCGGCGCTTCCGGCCGGGATATTCTCACTGCCTATATCCTGGGACTGGAAGTCGAGGGGAAGATGGCGCTTCACGCGGACTTCAAGCTTATGCAGAGTCGGCTCAACCACCAGAGCTGGTATGGTTCGGTAGGGGCGGTTGCCGCCTGCGCCAAACTTCTCAGGTTGGATGTGGCCAAAACCAGAATGGCGTTGGGTATCGGCGCCAACTTTGCTTGCGGTTTGTCGGCCAACCACGGCAGCATGGCCGCTGCTATGGCGGCGGGCAACGCCTGCCGCAACGGCGTGATCGCCACTCTCATGGCGCAAGAGGGACTCACCGCGAACGCCGATATCATCGAGGCGAAGAACGGCTTCTACGACACGCTGGTGGGCGCAGACCACTACGACGCGCAGCGGATGGCGGAGAGTCTGGGCAAGCCCTTCTACATCGAGTTACCGGGCATTGGTTTAAAAAAATACCCAAGCTGCTATCACACCCATCGGGCGTTGGACGGAGTGCTCCAGTTATTGGGAGAACACCGGATCAGTCAGAAGGACATCGCCGAAGTGGACGTGGGCACGTCGGCGCGCGCTATGCGCGTGCTCGCCTTCTCCGAGCCTGAAACACCCTACCAGGCCAAGTACAGCATGCCTTACTGTATTGCCGCGGCGGCGGTGGATCATCAAGTGACGCTCGACACTTTTACGGTTGCCAAGATGGAAGAACGCGGCATCGTCGAGGCCAGGAAGAAGGTTCACCTTTCCTTTCCCGATCTCCCCATCTGGCCCGGCTTGGCGGATGTCGGCCCGGATACTGAGTTCGTAGGTAATCCGGTGACCATTCGGATGACCGATGGGCGCACCTACAACGCACGCGTGGACATACCTCGGGGCGACCCCGCTCTGCCGCTTACCGATGACGAGCTACTGACCAAGTACCGAGCCTGTGGGCGCAGTCAGCTGCGCCCGGATGACATAGATCATAGCGTAGACCTGGTTCTGGGCCTTGAGAAGGTTGCAGAAATCGGGACCCTGTTCGCTGCTCTCAATCCGCCCTCGCGTGCGGCCGAGAATAAACTTAACCGCCCGTAACGAAGGCGGCAAAGGCGCGTGCGATGCTACGCTATACGCCACAGGCCATGGGTTGGGCAGGCTGCTAATTCACCGCGAAACAGTAAAACAAACCGTTCCCGCCTGAACTGCGCAAAGCATCGAGGCTGCATCCCCGCGATGGGTGTGAAGAATTCCACGAGCGGGACGCTTCGTCGTCGCGCAGGCCCATGCGGTCATGGTGCCCGACCATTGCCGCTCCGTCGCTGCTGCTGGTCCAGTTGCGGCAGGTACGATCCTGGTCGCCGGTGAATGCACGGCCGTCGGATTGGGAGCCGGTGAGAATATCGTGCATGTTCGGCTTGTCGCCACGCGCGTTGATGCGGCTCCCCTTTTCGCTGAGCCCGGTCTCCCTGTTTATGTTGGGGTCGCGATGCAGATCGTCGATGTCTTTAGCGATGACAACGCCCTTCGCGTTGCGCCACGGACCCTTACCGATCCGCTCGTGGGCATTTACAACGGGCTGACCATCTGCTGGGCTCACGCTCAAATAAGCGCGCCAGGTGCGGTTGCCCGCGCCGGCTGCTTCGGCGAGCGCCTGGCAGTGCTTATCGGCGCCCGCCAGACCGCCGAGATCCCCGCCCTTGCCGGAACCGACGCTGGTGATGAAAAAGCTCATCTCACTCTTCTGTTCCTGGGAGTTGGGTGTATCGCTCAGCAGTAGTAATGCTGCCACAATGACTGAAAAAACAATCATTAGTCGTTTCATTGCCGCTCCTTTTGTCTACGTGTTTGTTCAGGCCAATCACCGGAGCATCTATACCACACTGGGCGCTAAGAGAAGAAGTAGATTTGGGTGGTGTCACGATGACGGTGAGCTTCGTCCACATGTAAGCCCACTCTCCGAGCACTTTAATTTCTTTCACCAGTTGACACAACGCCAGCCACGCGGATATTTTCTGCCACACAAAATTCATCAATAGAAAATTACCGATGAAGCGGAGTACGGAAAGAATCCTGACGACGCATGTGGGCAGCCTGGCCCGCTCCGACTCCCTGGTCCCGGTTCTTCGACTGAGAGAACAGGGGGAGCCTTACGACCGGGAACAGCTCGCAAGGCTGGTGCGCAAGTCGGTAACCGACGTTGTGCAGAAGCAGATCGAAGCCGGCATCGATGTTGTCACCGACGGCGAGCAGGGGAAATCAAGCTTCTACGGCTACATCGTCGAACGATTTAGCGGCTTCGAGCGTAAGCCGGGTGCTCCGGGTAAGGAGGGCAGACCGCGGGCGGCGGGCAGGGAGTACCTCGCTTTTCCCGACTACTACGCGTGGTCCGAGCGTATCGCCGAACCGTTTGGCGGTCGAGGCGGACGGCGCGGCGTCGATACCTGCACCGGGCCGGTCAGCTATAGGGGGCACGAGGCGGTCCAGACGGACATCGACAACCTCAAGGGAGCACTGAAGGGCCAGCCTTACGAGGACATCTTCATGCCGGCGATCGCTTCTTCCTACATCGCCGCTACCTTTTCCAACGAATACTACCGCACCCACGAGGAGTATGAGCAGGCGGTATCCGACGCGATGCGCGAAGAGTACAAGGCAATTGTCGGTGCCGGATTTATTCTCCAGATCGACGATCCGCGCCTGGTCAGCTACTACATGATGAAGCCGGACTTGAGCGTAGAAGACTGCAGGAAGTGGGCAGAAAAGCGCGTCGAAGTCATCAACGACTCAGTCCGCGACATAGCGCCGGAGAAGGTCCGTTTCCATACGTGCTACAGCATCGATGTCGGCCCGCGCGTCCACGAAATGGCACTCAAGGACATCGTCGATATCATTCTGAAGATCAACGCCGGCGCCTATTCGTTCGAAGCGGCGAACCCGCGCCACGAACACGAATACCATGTCTTCGAGACCGTCAAGCTGCCGAACGGGAAGGTCCTCATTCCCGGCGTGATCAGCCACACCACCAATCTAGTGGAGCACCCGGAACTGATCGCCGAACGGATCGGGCGGTTCGCCAGGATCGTCGGGCGCGAGAACGTCATTGCGGGAGCGGACTGCGGGTTTGCGGCCTCAGCCCTGAGATTCAACGATACCCATCCCAGCGTGGCCTGGCTCAAGTTTGCCGCATTGGCGGAGGGCGCCCGATTGGCGACCCGCCAGCTGTGGCATGGATAAAAGGGAAAGCGGCAGCAGAGAAAATGCCGTGTGGAGTCAGTGTGTGATCCCACATAACGCTTGGCAACTCTGAGCTTCGAAACTTCAAACGGAGGGAGCAGTCGTGCAAAACGAAAAATATATAGAAGTTGACGGCATTCGCACCCGCTATTTCGAGGCCGGCAGCGGGCCCAATCTGGTGCTGTTTCATGGCGGAAACTTCGGCTCACATGACGCCGCCGACTGCGCCGAAGATTGGAACCTGAACTTCGACGGCCTGGCGCAAGTGGTTTCATGTCATTGCCCTCGATAAGATCGGCCAGGGCTTCACCGACAATCCGAAAACCGACGAAGATTACACGATGGCTGCGGTCGTGCAGCATGCTTACAAATTTCTGAACACGTTGGGATTGCGCAACGTCCATCCCGTCGGTCACTCGCGAGGCGCCTATCTCGTCGCTCGGCTCGTGATCGAGCATCCGGAGCTATTTACGACTTGTATTCTCGTCGACACCAACACGCTGGGGCCTGGCATCAGCAAAACGAAACGGTCATGGCCAACCCGCCGCCGCGTTTGAGCCGCGAGAGCCAACGGTGGGTGTTGCAAAAGTACTCTTTCGGCCATGAGCATATTACCGAAGAATGGCTGGACGCGATGATGCGGGTTGCGGCGCTGCTAAAATATCAAGAAGCAGTGCGCAAAATGGAAGAGGTAGGGTTAAAAACGACGCGCTTTCTCCCCCATCTGGCAAGGCAAAAAGACGAGACGCTGGGGATCATTCGCGATCGAGGCCTCGGCAAGCCGACCCTGCTCGCATGGTCCTACCAAGATCCGACCGCAACCATCAACTCGCGAGTAATTGCCCCATTCACAAGCGTTGTAGAGATCAGCCTGGCCTGATTCCATCATGCGGCCGTGGCTCACGAAGCGCGAGGCGTCCCTATGATTAGTGATGTGCAGCTGCGGGTTTTTGTCGACGCCTTTCTCACGGTCCATCCATTCAATCTGGAGGCCTTCCTTCTCGAATAGACCTTCGTCATAGGCCACAAGCTCGGCCAAGCCTTGAAACGGCGCAGTGGTTTCCAATCGCAGTGTCTTCATAGACTCCTCTTCGTCGGTGTCAGGTTATTCTATATACAATGTCTGGAGTTCTAAGTTCTGTCAACGCCTTACGGATAGTGTGTAGTAGTTCAGTTTGAATATTCTTGAGTCGCTTGCGGGTTTATTCCTCCGCAGCCTGCTGCTGGGTCTGTTAATGGCCAATGGGAGTTCGTCGTTCCCGCATGCTTTAGGGGGAAATCCAAGTGAATGCCAAATCATCTTTACGACATAATTCTCCTCACGGGACCTGCTCCCCGACGTAGCCGACGTAGGGGCCCCCGAGTGTCGGCCCGACCGATCCGCACATCCGTCCTGGGTCGGAAGGCGCACACAACAGGTGCGCCCCTACCAACCACCGAAAGGATAGCCGATGCCGGCCGGCGCTCTCTGAAGCGTCCGCCAGCGGTCGCGCTAGCTTATTGGGAGGCCGAGACGCCCTCCGTGCCGATGAGCTGCGCACAGCAAGAAAGTCGAGATTTAAAGGCGTGATCCCTGAAGCCATCCACTCATACCAATGACGAACGGATTGATGGAGATTGCTATGGTCGGTAGCCCGAGTGGCATTGGCTTGGCAAACGGTCGGATAAATGGTAATTCCTATACCATGAAAACAACCATTGATCATGCCGGGCGATTGGTGATTCCAAAAGATATTCGTCGTGAATCCGGGATCAAGCCGGGAATGCCGCTTGAGGTTCGTTGGGAAAAAGGCACCATCGCGATTACTCCGGCCCCTTTGCCGGTGAAGCTCGAACGCAAAGGGCGATTGCTTGTGGCGGTTCCCACTAAGGATACTCAGCGTCTCGCGACGGATACAGTCGAAAGGACCCGCAAAGCGCTGCGCAAAGAACGCTCGGGCACTTCCACTTAAGCATGGCGCTCGCCTTTCTTCCGGACACGAGCTGTATGATCGCGGCCGTATGCTCATGGCATGAGCATCACGAGGCCGCTGCCAATGAAATCGAGAGGCGGCTCGCCTCGCGAGCCAGGATGATCGTCGCGGCTCCGGCATTGGTTGAGGCGTACGCGGTGCTTACTCGCCTCCCCCCGCCGCATCGATTGTCTCCTCAAACGGCTTTGACTCTGCTGGAAAATAATTTTTTGAAACTAGCAGCAGTAGTCGCCTTAAACGCGAAATCGTACGCGGCGGTGTTGCTCAATGCTCCAAAAAACAACGTGGCGGGCGGCCGCATGTATGACGCGGTCATAGGCGCGTGCGCCGAACAGGGTAGAGCGTCGACCGTCTTAACTTTTAATGCCGATGATTTTACAACTCTAGGCCAGGACTTTGATGTCGTAGTTCCAGGAATGACTTAGGCAACCTGACGCTTCCGACATCGCACGAATTTCCTCGGGAGCCGATCGGCAAGAGCGCCTCACCGGCAATCGTCAAACTGGCCTGCACCGCTTTGCGCCTTAGCGCCCTTGTGGGAGATGTGCCTTTCGACGCAAGATTTCGCGGGCGGATCAGCAAACTTCGGCGAAGTTGCTAACAAAAGATTTGACCCGTCCAGGTCGGACCGGTCGATGTTTAATGATGTTCAGAGTAACACCGTTCCCTGGCAAACAAACCTTGAAGCAACAGAGCTTTAGTGTAGTCCAACCTAAAAGGCAGAAACGCCCAGTAATGCCAAAAGGAAAGAGCCCATTGCGATCGCGCTATTTTACTGGCCTCGCGCTGTTCGTCGGGTACGTAGCATTTGCCGTGTCGGGGTGCTCTGTCACGTCGTGGAAATCGAGCTTTGGTCGAGATCATCCTCTCACCGGGCGTATCTGGGATGTCTCCTCCGACAGATTTATCGATCGCCAGAGTCTCGTTGCTCGTTTGGCTCGGGCTGATTTCCTCCTTCTCGGCGAGAAGCACGACAACCCCGACCATCACCTGTTGCAGGCCGAAGTGGTGCGTAGCCTGATCGCCGCCGGCCGCCGTCCAGCCGTGGCCTTCGAGATGTTCGGTATTGACCATGCCAGCGCGATCGCCAGACATCTGGCTGTCGCGCCAAACGATGCCGCTGGCCTTGGTCAAGCCGTGAATTGGAACAAGAGCGGTTGGCCGGACTGGGCGATGTATCAACCCATCGCTGAGGCGGCGCTTCAGGCAAAGCTACGGATTGTCGCGGCCAACTTGCCGCTCGCCACTGCGAGGAAGATGAGCAGCAATGGCCTGGCGGCTCTTGAGCCGTCCGTAAGACGCGATCTGGGTCTCGACCTGCCGCTGTCCGGCACTATCTTCGCTACGATCGCGGCAGATATTCGCAACACCCATTGCGGCTATGCATCCGAGCAAAGCGTGAAAGCGATGGTGGATGTACAGCGGGCCAGAGACGCTCAGATGGCGCAGAGCTTGATTGCGGCAGCCGCCCCCGACGACGCAATCCTGATAGCCGGAGCAGGCCATGTCCGCAACGATTACGGCATCCCCGTTTATCTCGCCGAAAAGGCCCCGGGTAAGCAGGTTGTCAGCATAGCTTTCCTCGAAGTCGGCAACCAGAAACGCGAACCGCACGATTACGCGCTGCCGTATCTCGATCGCCGATTGCCCTTCGACTACGTTTGGTTCACGCCACGCGTCGACGACGAAGACCCTTGCGAAAAGTTCAAATCCCAGTTGGAGCGTCTCAAAAAGCGCGGTGACAAGTAAGAGCACGCCCACTAATGCCAAAGTTGCTTCGAGGCGATGGCCGCGCCCGCGGCCAGCGCCTTGAGCTTGGCCCATGCGATGCGCGGGTCGATGGTCGGTTCTGTGCGCACGAAGGTACCGAAGCCACAGTCTGTGCCCGCGATGACGTTCTCGCGGCCCACGACCTCGGCGTAGCGGACAATTCGCTGCGCGACAAGCTCGGGGTGCTCGACGAAATTAGTCGTGGAGTCAATGACACCTGGAATGATGGCCAAACCATCGGGGAGATGAAACTCCTTGAAGACGACCCACTCGTGCTCGTGTCTGGGGTTGGCGCCCTCGAAAGAGAGAGCGCCGACTTTGGCCTTTAGCGCTACGTCGATGATTTCGCTCAGCGGGATATCCAGATGGTGCGGGCCTTCGTAGTTCCCCCAGCACATATGCAGACGCACCCGATCAGCCGGAATGTCCCGCAAGGCATGATTCAGAACCGCCGCGTGAAGCTCGGCGATCTTCTTGAACTCCTTCGTGCTCAGATCCGAAAACCGGTTGTGGCGGCTCATGCACAAGTCGGGACAGTCTACCTGAAGCACGAAGCCGGCACGATGGATGGCGTCATATTCTTCCTTCAAGGCGTCCGCCAGGGCGTATAAATATTTCTCTTCGCTCCCGTAGTATTGATCTTTCATAAAATGCGGCACCACGCCCGGCGAGGCGGCGGTCATGAATACCTCTTCGGCTTTGACTTCTTTGACAGCGACCTTGAGGTTTTCAACGTCCTTGCGCACGGCGTCCCGATCCTTCCAAGCGATGGGGCCGGTGCACGTGGGACGTGTGGGGGCGCTTCTTCCCGCGCGGCGTGCGGTATATTCCGGAAAGTCCCTGGCTTCGCCTGACGCGGCGGCAGGCGTACTTTCACCCTCGAAGCCGGTGAGGCGGTCTTTCATGTACGTGGAGTAACCGGGCTTGCCCTGCTCGCCGTCGTTGATGACGCTGATCCCGACCTCGGCCTGCCTCAGCACCACCTCGGCGACCGCAGAGCGGACGCGCATCGCAAGAATCTCATCATCCACCGGATGCTTTGCCTCTTTCCGGAGCACCATGTCCACCAAATCCGTGGGACGAGGCAAGCTCCCGGTATGCGTGGTGAGGATGTAATGAGTGCTCCGTTTCATACTTTACCTCCATCATAAAAGGTGAAGTCCGGCGCTCCCGGCGTTGCGCAGGACTATAGCCATGGATGGCCGACAAGAAAAGGCTCAAACAAAAAGATGTCAATCCAAGTCCCTTTGCGCCTTAGCGCCTTTGCGAGAGATGTCTTTTGTTTTTCCCTGGTGGAGGGCGGGGGGACCTCAGAAAAGCGACAATTGCCGTTGTTTCGGCTTGTCGTCGAAGACGGAACGGCCGTCGAGCGACGGCGAGATCGCCTTTTCGTGGGCGATCACCGCATCGAAGTCCGCTCGGGGTTCGAGCTCGGACTCGACCGCGCGAACGAAGCTCGCCAGCCGGCGAAAGCCGTCAAGCTTGTCTTTGCCGCCGAGTTTTGCCCTGTCGAGCGATGTCCTGAGAAAATTGAGCGATTCGTCGTAGGTCTTCAACGGTACTGGAAACGGATGGCGATCTTTACCGCCATGGGCGAACGAAAATCGCGCCGGGTCCGAGAAGCGGGTCGCCGCGCCGTGCACCACCTCGGCAATCAAAGCAAGTGACTGAAGCGTGCGTGGACCGAGACATTCGAGCAGCAGCAGGTCGGCGAACTGCCGTAAGTCGCGGTCATAGGCGACCGCAAGCACCGCGCCGAGACGTTTGAGATCGACGCTCTGCGCGCGCACCTCATGATGATCCGGCATCCGCAGGTGGCGCGCAGCGGCCAGCGTTTTCTCCGGCTTGTCACGAGCGATTTCCAACAGCGCGCTTTGCGCGGGTTTCGCCTCAGCATCCACCAGATTCATGATGACGCCTTGATTCTCGCCGACAATACCGGTGTGCGGTTCGGCAACGAAATCGTTGACCGTGGCGGAGTGCCAGTGGTAGCGGCGCGCCATGCCAACGCGGTCGTTCAACCCTTGCTGTACGACCGCCCACTCCCCGTTCGATGCGAGGACAAAACTATGGAGGTAGATTTGAAAGCCATCGGCGATGGCATTGTTGTCGACGCGCGCGGTGAGGCGGCTTGCGCGGACCAATGCGTCGCCGTCGAAGCCGCGGCGCTCGGCAATCGAGCGCAGCTCCTGCGGCGTGTTGCGCGAAAATCTGCCGCGGCCGCCGCAGAGATAAATGCCTAGCTCATCGGCCTTCGGCCCGAGACCGCGCTTCAGCGCGACCATGACCGACGTCGTGATCCCCGAGGAGTGCCAGTCCATCCCCATCACCGCGCCCAGCGCTTGAAACCAAAAGGGATCGCTCAGTCTAGAGAGGAAAGCCGAGCAACCGTAATGATAGATGATGGCTTCGGTGATCGCCGTCCCGAGTCTGGTCATGCGCTCAGCGAGCCATTGCGGCACGCGGCCACCGTGAAGCGGCAGGTCTGCGGTTCCGGAGCGTTTCATTTTGAAGCTTTATCGTAGCTCGTTAGTTGCCCAATTCAATCGACTATATGCCCTGGCCCTGGTAATCGCCTGCTCGCCTGACCTCTTTCATTTTTTCTTTTTTAAATCTATAGAGTGGGGTAAGTTGTGGCTTTCTCTCTGCGCTTGATGGCAGCGCACGCCCAGAAACATGTTACAACGCATTTCCGCATACGACCGGACACATTCGCTGGCAACCGTGCCGGGGGTGTTTGCGCTTGTCCTGTGGTCGGTCTACTCGCTGCACGTCGCGCTTTACTACCCTGATGTAACTACCTCGACCCTCCTTGGGGGCATCTTCGGTTTGCTCGCCTGCCTGGCTTTGGTCTTCAACTCCGCCTACTGGCGTGCCGCCGTCGTAATGGCTTCATCTGTTTATTTATTCCTCTATGTGGTTCGAGTCGTGCGCATGACAGCGATCCCGGGAGATCTCTCGTTTCTGTCTGCGCTGTCCTTCTATTACAGCATCTCGTGGCGCGTAACCATCGGCGCGTTCGAAGAGAAAGGTTGGGTGGGTGGCATCCTACATGCTTATCTGGAATTCGCCATGCCGGTGCTCGTCGTCGTTCTCATCATAGTTACTTTAATGTCCGCGCGACGGAAGCGTGGGCTTTCGCGGATCCGTTGAGCCGGATAAGCGACGCGAGGGAAACAATTTCATCAGTCTTCCGTCAAACGAGATCCCCGAACTATTCCACCGGAAAAATTTTCTTGCCCGTTTTTTCCTCTTCCAGCGTGATGGCTTTGGTGGGGCAGATTTTGGCGGCGAGAAGAATCTTGTCGTCGCTGTCGCCTTTAGGATCGATCACTTCGGCGATCATCTTGTCATCGAGTCTGAAAACCTTGGGCGTGGCCTGGATGCACTTTGCGTACCCTTCGCATTTGGTCCTATCGACGGTAACTTTCATGAACCCTCCGGATTAAGACCCCTAGTTCAAAAGTTCAAAAGTTCAAGGTATCGAACAAGAAATTGAATCATGCTGGGAACAGGCCCCGCGTAAGTAACGCTTCCAACGACGAGGGCTTCTAAACGTCCAAGCTTATACGAATGGCCTCGTCCACTTTATCCATGACCACCTCGGTCAGGCTTCCAAGGCGTTTCTGAAGACGCGCCTTATCTACCGTCAGAAGCTGAGCCAGATTAACCATTGACCTCTGCCTAAGCCCTCCTTCGCCGCTGGGCACAACGACCGTTACAGGAAATTCCTTTATGGTTGTCGTGATTGCAGCGACAATGGTGGTGGCTGCATAGATATTTCCGGTATCGTTTTGAACGACCAACGCCGGCCTAATCCCTTTCTGCTCACTTCCCCTTCCGGGGTTGAAGTTCACAAGCCAGATTTCACCTCTGCGAGGAGTTGCTCCCGTCATTTCAGAGTCTCTTTAAAAACAGCCAAGTGCTGCTCGGCCATCTTCCGATCCTCTTCCGCCATGAAACGATACCCCTCGGCCAGCTTCTCATTAAGCTCTTTTCGGCGCCACAATCGCAACGCCTCCTGAACGACCTGACTGCGCGGCTTCTTACTTTGACGGGCCATTTCGTCGAGCTTCTCTACAATATCTTGATCTAAGCTGATTGTGAGCTTAACTTTATGCCGCATTTGTTCCTCCAAACTAGAACACCGATGGTATGACCGAAAGTACCCCTTTGGATGGGCTAGCGCAAGGCGAACCTTTCTTTTTGGGACATTGCATTGCTTTTGTCTCTGTTTCGAATTGTTTCGAAAACCCGATATTCGGATTTCGTTTGAACGACGTGGTTTTGTGATGCCGCTTCTCTCATTCCCTTTGCGCCTAGCGCGCTTAGCGAGATGTCCTTTGTTTTTTTAGCCTTCTGTGGCAGAGGGCGAAGCAGCGACATGGCGGCTTGATCACGACCCAGGGAACAGACTCGGGAGAGCCCGCGGCCGCGTCCATCCGCAAATCGCCTGGGCCAAGCTCCGCGCCCTGCGCGACGGCGAAACAGTTATCGAGTTGAATTCAAAGTGCCTGTGCGGGATGCGTGAAAATTGTATTGAAGCAAGTGGCGTGCTACTTTGCTGTGTACACGCCATGTATATGGAGCAAGGGCGAGATGCGTAGCGCCACGAAGAAGCACAAACATTTAAAACTTGATCAGAAGAAGATCGACTTTGCCAAACGGTACTTTGGCGTGGACTCAGAGCAAGAGGCGATCGATCGGGCGCTCTCGCTCCTCATTGAGGAGAAAGAGATCCTTGCCGCCATGAAGCCTTTATGGCGCCGGGCTAAAGGGGCGCTTCTGATAGATCGAGTGAGCGGTTCGCCCGGATGTGGCCGCAAAGCCGAGTAAGGTTTGGCTCGCCGATCTTGGGCTTGCCGCCAAGACTCGTCCCGTCGTTTTCTTTCCCGCGAAGATCCCAATGCGCCTCGGTTTTCTTCGAGAAACCTCAGTTGCCAATGTCCAGGGCATCGGTTCAATTCCCTCCGTGCGCCTTCAGAGAAAATTGGCGTGGTCCCGGCCGATACTTTGGAAAGGATCAAAGAAGCCCTTCGATTCGCTCTAGCAGGCTGCTGAAAAACTCTCCGTTCACCCTTCGAGAACCTCAGGGCGAACGGAGAGGAACTTGAAATGAGTAGGGATTTTCCGTTCATGCTGAGCCTGTCGAAGCATTCCGAATCTTTTTTCAGCAGCCTGCTAGACTTTTAAGCAAGCAAAACAGATCGTCATCCGCTATGGGCGTTCTTAAAAACACGATCGTCCGATAGCGATTTCGGACGCTCCCGCTGTTCTTCTCCAGATGGCGATTAAGAGGGATTGAAGCTGGCCCTGCGGGTCGTCGCTTGTTTTCGTGCAGACTCATTCAGGGCGGGCACCGGATTCTGCGATCTTCGGGCGGAACGAATGAAACGTAAATTCGACTTCGCCCGCGCTCTGATTCTCGTTGCGGTTCTGCCTGGTGATCTCGATCGTGGCGAACTTGGGCCGAGCAGCGTTGATGAGATAAACGCTCATCCTGGGTAAATGCCGGTTTTCGAGCGTGAGCCTGTGGGGACCCGCCGCGAGCGGGCCGAAGCTCGCTGTGAATTCCATCTGGATGATCCCCGAACCGGTGCGGAGCTCTTCAGGCGGGACGAATTCAGACGCGGTGAGCTTCAGTTCCAACTTTCGCCCGTCTATGCGAAGCGTGAGATCGCGCTTCAACGACTCGGCATACGCCGTCGCTTCGTTCTTGGAAATCACGCCGTCGCGGTCGCGGTCGATCCGGGCGATCACCTGTTCGGCTACGGCGATGCCGGGGGTGAGATTGATTTGCAGCCTGACCTCACCGGGTTCTATGACTACAAGGGTCGCTTGCAGATACTCATCATCGCGATGGGCGAAAACGGCGGACGGAAGGGAAAGCAACGCGAGCAGAAGCGTCAAACGGCCGAGTTTCCTGATCACCGCTTCCACCACTTCACGCCGTAATCGTTGGTCGGATCGCGGTAGATCGTGTGGATGTGCCTTGTCGGGTCGCCACCCAAACGCTGTGGAGCGTACTCGATGATGACCGTTGGCCCCTGGATGCGGAAGTAAGCGGCGCTGCCTTTTTCCGTTGGGCCGCTCCACGCGAACCAGGTTTCGGCGATATTCTGTTTCATCTCCTCCATCTTTGCTTTCGCGATGGCTTCGTGCAGGATGCCGGTCCATTCACTGGCAAGATCGAGCAGCATCTGCCGCTGTTTCTCGGTCAAGGCCGAGCCTTTGATTCCTTCCGGCTGAATCGTCTGCCCGTCGCGACCGGGCCCAAGCACAAGGTCTCGCATCTGAAAACCAAGGATCGCCTGCTTGCGCTGCGCTTCGTTCAGCGAACTAAGCAGGGCAAAGGCCTTGTCGGTCTCATCACCAAGGGGACGCACCGTCTTGCCTTCGATTTCGTAAATCGCCGGCTGCGCGCCGGTGTGGCTGGGCGCGAGCGTGCCGCGCTCGCCGGCAAGCGTGACGTTGAGGCCGAGATGGTGGCCGCCGAACTGAATCATCCAGGGCTCGCTCGTCGAAGGCTGGCCGAGGAACGAAATGTAATATTCATCGCGCCCGATCATCGTCCTACCGCTGGATTTTCCCAACACCTCCTCCGCCTCGACGATCTGCAGAACCTTCTCGTACCCACGCGGGCTCAAGGCTGCCGCCAGCACGGCCAGAGCCGCCTCGCGCTGCGGCTTTGTCAGGTCGCCCATGCGCAAACCCTGGCGTTTGAAGATTGCAGCCGGAAGATTCGACCAGCGCTTGCGTTGCGCCTCGTCTTTGAAATCGAAGACAACCCTGCCACGCTGGACATCATCGAGTGTGGCGAGGAATTTTTGGGTGGCAGCGACGATAGCCGCGGTCGGCGCGCCGGGCGTAGATCTCGTCTGGGCAAAACTGTCCAGTCCAGGAACTACGCCAAGTAAGAAGATTAAAATGAGCCCGATTTTCTTGTTCATAAGTAAATGAAACCTAACCCCAGTCGCGGGTCAGCAGGCACCAACGGTTCAACGAACAGAACGAAACAGTGGAGGCAGCTCCGACTGGCCCGATCGCAGTCGTCCAGTTCGCCGAACTCGTCGGCCAAGAAGCCGCCATGGCCGGCACCGGCTTCGGCCTTGACGGCCGCGTCCGTCCGCCAATCGCCTGGCGCAACCTGCGCGCCCTGCGTGACGGCGCCGCGCTGGCGAGCAAGAAGTTGTGGAGTTGAAGGTGAGAAACCGGCTGGAAGATTGTTAAGCTTGAAAAGCCTGACCTCAGATTCTTTCCAGGCCGTAGAACTGGAACAGCGAGTTTTTCAAACAGCCTGTGTTAAGATTCAACCCCGTTCTCCGCCAGCGCGAGGGTTACGCGGCGACTGTTTCGCGCTGCGCGACCTTGGCGAGCCGCGCCATCATCGCTGC
>CAYPHJ010000106.1:0-16179 GCA_964410485.1 uncultured Syntrophobacteraceae bacterium | reverse complement strand
ACTCGATTTTTTTCCTCGTGTACGTTTTATCGTTCAGCTCTGTTGTCTGAGATACTCCGCGACTTCGGCTGGATGAGCCTCGGCGTTCTTGACGGACGGCCAGTGTCTGAGCACTTCACCTTTCGCGCCGATCACCACCGTTGAGCGTATGGTTCCCTGAACCTCTTTGCCGTACATCATTTTCTTGCCGAACGCGCCGTACTTCTTCATCACTGTCCCATCTGGGTCCGTTAACAGCGTGAACGGAAGTTTATACTTGGCGGCGAATTTTTTGTGCGCCTCGACGCTGTCTTTACTGACGCCCAATACAACTGCGCCGCTGTTCTTCAGCGACGCCCCCAGGTCGCGAAAGCCGCACGCTTCTTTGGTACACCCCGGGGTGTTGTCTTTGGGATAAAAATAAAGCACCACTGTCTTTCCTTTGTACTGATCCAACGAGTGTTTTCTGCCGTCACTGCCCTCCAGGTTGAAGGCCGGTGCTTTTTTTCCCTCCAGGCTTGCCATCTGTCTCTCTCCTCAGTCCTTCAGAAAACCGCGCATGTAATCTATGGGCTCCCGCCGGAGACACAACGAAACTTGGCAAACACATGTGGATAATGGGCCTGATACCAGTTGCGGAAGCTCGGCCGCACCAGTTCCTGGGCTGTTGCCCAGGAGGCTCCCTTCAGTACAAAATGCTTTCCGTCAAAAAAATCGGCCGAGTACTCCGGATACGCAGTCATGTAGGGAGTAAACCCCGGGAAAGGTGAAAAGGGCGTATCCGTCCACTCCCACCCATTGCCAACTAATTCACCAACTCCCCACCGGCTAAACCCAGCCGGGTGCGACCCCACGGGGGTGGGGGACCAGGAGGTAAAGTTAAAATTGCCGTGCCAGCTCGCGGCAGCGGCATCTCCCCATGTGTTGCCACTGTCTCCCGCCTCCGGCCCGCTGAATGCAGCCCGGTGAAACTCGGCCTCGGTAGGGAGTCTCTTACCCTTCCAAGACGCGTACGCCCGGGCTTCGGCTAGACTCACATACACGGGCCAACTTGCAACCTCCGAAAGTGGCACGAGGCCGAACATCGTTCGATACCACCAGTCGCCACGCCGTTTCATCCACAAGTTCGGGTGGCGCCGCTCCGTGGACGACAGCCAGCCCCAGTCTTCTGGGCGCCAGTAGCTTCGGTCGTCATAGGCGCCGCACCGAACAAAATCCAAAAAATCGCCATTCGTCACAGGCAACGAATCCATAGCGAACCGCGGCACGTTGACAGTTGTCTCAGAAAATTCGTTGTCCCAGCCAAAAATCACATCGCTGAACTTAGCCCCCATCCGAGCCGTGCCGGCGGATATCTCGATGGTTCTCGAAGGCGCAGGCGGCTGGAATGAATACCGTACGTTGCGAGGACGATTCTTTTTGTCGAGTCGCAATTCCTGCAGCATGTGCAATAATGTCTCTTGATGCATGTACTCGTGCTCGAGGACCATCTCGAAAACCCGTCCATCTTGCGCCATTACGTCGCTGGAAGGGAGTTGAGGAATCATACCGATGGATTCGATTAAAGCCGAGCGCACTTTGTCGCGGTACTCCAGTACCTTTTTGATATCCGGCCATTGATCGGGAACGTCGGGATGCCAATGGCATTCACCGGTGTCGACGTCGGGATCGATGCCCCGGCAGAAAAGATCATCGAAATGAGAATTGAAGGACTTCCAGCCGAGAATACTGCCGCTGATCTGGTTCCAAGAAAACGCAGGCAGGTGACCTACATAAAAAATAAAAGGATGCCGCCAGACGATCGGCTGCATTAGCATTTCGCCGTCCTTGATCAGGCGAAACAACTGGTCGGTTCTAGACCAGGCTGCGGCAAATCTCGCCTCTAACCCGGCCCGCTCGAGGTTGACGCGCCGTAAAGATACCTCTCTCATGGAACCCCCGCTACTTGCGCAAAGTCTCCCAAACTTCCAGCGCCCCGTCGTTCTTTCTCCTGCAGTCCGAGAGACGCTTCTTTCCGCCGCGGAGTTCGCGGTTAAATAGAAAAGCTTGCGGTCTTTCAAAGTTGCTCATGACGTCCCCTGTACAAGTTTAATGCATTTTTTGAGATTGAAAGCCGGCCCGGCTATCGGAGCATTCTTCTGCCTATATACTAAATAGTTTTTTTCTATGAAAGGGGGATCGAAAAAGAGACTAGCCGTTTTTCAGAAAAGCTCGAAAGCCTTGAGACACCGGAGAGAGAGGGCGCCGTTTGTGGACGACTTCATAAAAGTCCCGCTCCATCCTCAGTCCTCGAATAGGAATTTCCACGAGGATACCTGCGGCCAACTCCCGGCTGACGGAAATCCGCGATAAAATGGAGACGCCGAATCCGGAAATCAGAGCTTGCTTGATTGCCTCAGTGCTACCAAGCTCCATAACCGTGTGGATCAGTTTATCGGCGGAACGTCGTTTTCTGGATAGCAGCTCCCGTAGCGACCCCAGAGTACCGGACCCGCGTTCCCGTGCAATGAAGGTCTCGGAGCGAATCTCTTCGAGCGCGACGGACTTGCGCCCGCTCCAGGCATGATTCTTTGGAACGACCAGAATCATTTCGTCCTTCCATAGGGGGTACAAGCTGAGCCGGCGGTCATCGCTCTTAAAACCGACAAACCCAAGCTCGACTTTGCCGTCGAGCACTTGTTCAACGATTCCCGCAGAATCGCCAATCCGCAGGATCGGCTTCACCTCGGGATGTTTTCTAACAAAAGCTCCGAGCTTTTGCGGCAGAAGATACTCGCCGGGAATATTACTTCCGCCAACCCACAACTCCCCCACGAGCTTCCCCTGGAACTGTTCAACCGCGGCCACCGTCTCCCGTTTAAAGCTCAAAAGAATTCTCGCCCGCTCAAACACCAACTGCCCTAAAGGCGTCAGGCTTACTTTGCCGGGTATGCGATAGAGCAGCTTACTCTCGAGCCCTTTTTCGAGCTCCTGGATGTGCGTGCTGACGGTTGGCTGGCTTAGCGCAAGACGCTCCGCCGCCTGCGAAAAGCTTCCAAGCTCGGCTACCCAGTAGAATATCTCCAGCTTGTGGAGGTCGAGGTCAGGCCTTGTTTTTCCCACGGCATTCCCTGAATCCGTCTTCCGAGTCACCTTGGCACCGCGTTGTCAATCTGAGCGCTTAACGTTATATTTCTTGCAGGATGGCAAAGCAATCACCGCTTTTTGGCTTTCACAGCGATCATGGCGCCATGTTCGCCGAGCGGGAAGGCTGGTTACTACCCACTCGATTTGATGAAGTGCAAAGTGAATACCAAGCGGTTCGTTCCGCCGTTGGCCTGCTCGATTTATCGCACCGCGCACTGCTAAATTTCACAGGACCCGATCGCCTGTCCTACCTTCAAGGGATGGTCTCGAATGACCTTCGACTGCTGACGCCGGGCCAGGGCGTTTGTGCGGCGGTCCTGAACATGCAGGGGAAAGTCGTGGGTGACTGTCGGATCTTCTGCACGAACGACTCCTTTCTCCTCGACGTATGGGAGCCGATCAAACAGAAGGTCATCGATCACTTGAACCGCTATCTGGTGGCGGACGAAGTCGAGATCAACGATCAGGCCGAACACTACGCCATCTTGTCGGTTCAAGGACCGCGCTCCGAAGCGATTCTTCGCAACCTGCTGCGGGATGAAGAGTTGCCAACGGCACCTTTGGAGCATCGGCTTCTGCGTTTTGGCGAGTTCGAAGTTCGCATCGCGCGATTTAGCCATACCGGCGAGGACGGCTTTGACTTGTTCGTTCCGATCGCTGCGGCGCTCCCTGTCGCTGTGCGCTTGACCGAAGAAGGCATACCGCTTGCCGCAAAATGGATTGGCGAGGAGGCCTATCGAGTTCTCCGCGTCGAAGCCGGCATACCTCTTTACGGCGTAGATTTTACGGAAGACACCCTGCTTCTCGAAGTGGGTCTGCCCCAGGCCGTAAGCTTCCACAAGGGTTGTTATCTCGGTCAGGAAGTGGTCGAAAGAATACGCTCGCGCGGTCATGTTAACAGAAAACTCTGTGGCCTTCTTCTTAAATCCCCCGACCCAGCCCGGTCCGGGGATCCGATTCATGCCGGGGAAAAAACAGTCGGCGTGGTCACCACCAGCGTCTATTCACCGGCTCTGGGCACCGTGATCGCACTCGGTTACGTCCACAGGGAGTTTTGGGAGGTCGGCACGATTGTGTCCGTACAACACGAGGGCTCAACCATAGAGGCGCGCGTCACGTCGTTGCCGTTTGTCGCGCGAAAAGACACTTGAATCAGACGGTTGACCGCGTATATTAAACAAATTTTCGCGCCATACAGAAAGGAATTGCAGCATGTCAAGCTTCGTAAAAGTTTGCAAGACAAGTGACGTCAAATCGGGGTGCGGCAGGAGCGTCGAGGTGAATGGCAAACCCGTTGCCCTATTTAATATCGACGGCAACTTTTACGCGATCAATGACGTTTGCGGCCATCGCGGCGGACCGTTGGGCGAGGGGGAGCTCGATGGAACAACTGTAGTTTGTCCGTGGCACGGCTGGCGCTACAACGTGATGACAGGAGAGAACGAGCTGCTCGCGAACCTGCCCACGGAAAAATATGAAGTAAAGGTTGAAGGGGAAGATGTCTTGGTAGACGTGTAGACACCGAGCGCTCACTGCCTATTTATCCAAACCAGATTTGCGCACAAAAAAGCGGGGCAGGTTTCATATCTGCCCCGCCAAGCTTCACGAACTATTAAATACGCCTGGAACGATTTGAACGGCTTGAATGACTTCCGTTCGATAGGCTAGCCCTTGTTAACTTTGTCGAGCTCTGCCAGTAGTTCTTTGTTTTCCGGTATTCCCTTCTCGTATTCCTTTACAAAACGAATCGTGCCTTGCTTATCGATGATAAAGACAGCGCGTTTGGGCATGCCCTGCGGTCTAAGACAATCATATTGCGTGCACACCGCTCCGTGAGGCCAAAAGTCCGACAGCATCGGAAAATTTATTCCGCCCATCTTCTCGGCAAATGCCTTATGTGAGAACGGAGAGTCAACACTGATGCTCAAGACCTGAGCATCGCGAGCCTCGAAATCCTTGCGGTCGGCTTCGAGGTTCGTCAGTTCCTGCTGTCAACCGCCGGTGAAATCAAGCGGATAAAAAGCCAGCACGACATTCTTTTTCCCGGCATAATCTTTGAGTGAAACACTCTGTTCGCGCGAAACAGGTAGTATAAAGTCTGGGGCCTTTTGCCCAACGCTAGGCATCGCCATTCGAACCTCCCGGTATTGGATTTTATGCTTTACAGGGGCTGACCTCCGCGTCGGCCACACAGAGCCGCCGCCTTCCCCTGCTCCACCACTCCATTACCCCATTTTCCGCGTCAGGTAAAGGCGAATGTACTCGCCCAGAGCATCCTTGGTACTGTCAAAGGCGAGGTCCTGCCAGGGAATCTCAGAAGGCGGGAATGTCTTTGCTTCTACGGATTCGTCAGCAGCAGTCAATTCTCCACCGACAACGTGTGCGGCATAGACAATGATGATATTCGGTGAGCTGGGGTAGGAGTAAACATTGAGCAAAGAAGCGATCTCGACCTCCAAGCAGCACTCCTCTTTCGTCTCGCGAATAGCGGCGTCGCGTACGCTTTCACCCCGATCCACATAGCCACCTGGGAATACCCACTTCCCGACTGCGGGCTCAACGCCCCGGCGCAACAAAACGATCCCGCCGTTAACCGTCGAAATCGTGCCGGCGACAACTTTCGGATCCTGATAAAAGATAAATGAGCAGGACTGGCAGACAAGGCGCTTTGGTTCCGTTGCTTTTACGACCTGCTTTTCGAGGATGCCGCCACAACGGGGGCAAAAACGGTACTCTACATGCCCATGCCCGTGATGATGATGCTCTGTCGCCACGACACCTTTTTACAGCATCTTCAGTTGAAACGGAAGATGAATTTCAGTAAGCCTGTCACATGCTTCGCGCCGTCATTTTCGATTTTAACGGGATCATCATTGACGATGAGCCTATCCACTTTGAATTGTTTCAGCGAGTTCTCAGCCAGGAAGGCATTGGCCTGACGAAGGAGGATTACTATACCCGTTACCTCGGCTTCGATGACCGCGGCGCATTCCTCACTGCGTACCGCGACCACGGGCGCGAGCTGACCGATGATCAATTGGCGCGCCTCGTAGAGCGCAAGTCGATCTACTATCAGGAAGCCATACGCAACAACGTCGCCGTCTTTCCAGGAGTCAAAACCCTGGTGCGATCACTGGCAAACAAGCTCGCGTTGGCGATCGCCTCAGGGGCCTTGAGGCATGAAATTGAGACGATCCTTTGTACGATTGGCTTGCGCGATTGTTTTCGGACAATCGTGAGCGCCGAAGATGTCCGGGCGGGAAAGCCGGAACCGGAGATTTTTCTCAAAGCATTGGCCCAATTGAACCAACTTCAAGGCGATGGTCTTCCCATCAACGCCCACGAGTGTGTCGTCATCGAAGATTCTAGAGAAGGTATCCGTGGCGCGCGCCGCGCCGGACTGAAATGTCTTGCCATAACGAATTCTCATTCCGTCGACCAGTTAAAGGAAGCGACCGTGGTAGTTGGCAGCCTCGAAGAGGTCACGCTACCGTTCTTGGAAAAGTTAGTGCGCTAATCGATGTTTCACCCCAAACTTTCGCCCGAAGCCTCTCCCAGCGGGGGAGGCCTTTTAGTGCAGGGCGCTCCTCAAATTGACACTCGAGGAGGTTGGACTGACGCACCCGAATTCCGAGCCTTCCCGGTCTATCATCCTGAAGCGGAGCCGAAGGATCTGCTTTATTCGTGCACACCCTCTATCGGTACGGTGTCTGCTGCGGCCGCACGGTGATCTCAACGGGGCAACAGTGGGCGGAAGAGGTTAATACAAAGTGCACGGCCTGGGCAATGTCTTCCGGTCGAATCATCTTGCTCCGGTCGATTTGCCGGGTTTCCGGAATCAGCGGTGTGTCCACGAACCCCGGCAAGATCACTGACACCTTGACGCCGTGCTCCCTGACTTCTTCATAAAGCGACTGCGTGAAACCAATCAGGCCAAATTTTGATGCTGCATAGCCGGATGCATTGGCGTCTCCGGACTTTCCGGATACAGAGCCGATGTTAATCACCGCCCCATCACCTTTGGCGATCATCTGGGGCAACACCATTTGCGCAAGGATCATAGGGGCCCGCAGGTTGACTTTAATCGTTAAATCCCAGTCTTCAATCCTGGCGCGCGCCACGGAAGCCCTTTTGCCCCATCCTGCATTGTTGATCAAGATGTCCACAGGCCCCCAATGCTGCGCCGTGGTTTCGACCAAACGGCGGATCTCATCATCTCGGGTCAAATCCGTGGGTACGCTGAGCGCCTCGCCTCCCTGCCGTTCGATCTCGTTTTGCGTCTCTTCCAGCTGAACCCGTGTCCTTGCCGCCAAAGCCACTCGGCATCCCGATGCGCCGAGCATGAGTGAAATCGCCCTGCCGATTCCGCGCCCCGCACCGGTCACAATGGCAACTTTCCCTTTCAAAGTGTCCATCTTTCTTGGCGCCTTTGCGTCTCCTTTGAAAATTGAAGTGGGGATTGCCCGCTCAACGCTTTACTCGTAATGTCATTCTGAGGAGCGCAGCGACGAAGAATCTGCTTTTCCTTCGGTCTCCGGTCTTCCGTCCCCGGTCCTCCCTACAAAGCAGATCCTTCACTTCGTTCAGGATGACAGTCCTGATATGTGGGGCGAGGGTGAGGGCTCATTTTCATCCTCTGCGGGCGAGCGTAAGCTCATGAAACACTCCTTTGAAAATGTGACTACACACAAATCCCCCCCGTCCTGCGGCCGGCCCCCTTTGCCAAAGGGGGATCCAGGGGGATTTATCGGCGCGATACCAACTACGGGGCTCGTTTTCATCCGCTGTGGCGTACGTTTGGTACATGACTTAATTTGCGGGAGGTATTCCGATTTGGGATCCGTCGCTAGAGACCTTCGCAGTCGGACGGGACCGGTCAACCTAATGAACCGTTGAAGGCTCTACCGCGCGCGGCTCCTGCGCTACCGAAGAGCCGTGATGATGGATCATGCGCCAGCCATCGGCGCGTTTCGCAAAAATGTTCGTTGTCAGCACAGTCACCGAAACTGTTTGGCCTTCCATCGCGCTCTGGATGTTTTCGTACAGCGTGACCCAGGCCAGCTCGCCGTGAATATTGATCGATACGTCCGTCAATTTGAACTGAATGGCGGGTGTGTTTTCAAAGATGCGCCGCCAGCTCTCCATGACTGGACCCCAGCCTCGCAAAACCCGCCAACCCGGATGTCCGCACTGGATGAAAGTATCTTTGGCCCACACCTTCTCCATTTCTGCGATGGCCAGACTCTCGAAGGCGCGGTAGAAGTCTTCGTTGGCTTTCGCCACTAGTTTTTCGTCTTCATCCATGACCGCTCACTTCAACGCCAGTACGGCTGACTGGCGAAATCTCACAGTTGATCCTGCAGCTGGAACGATTGGAACGTTGAACTTTTGAACATTGGAACCTTTGAACAAATATTACCGCCTAATGCCCCGGCTTTGGGGCCATAAAGACAAGCACCATCAGCCGTTCGGATCCGGAGTTGACAACCCCATGATTCTGCCCAGATGGCGCCAACACGATTTCCCCTTCACCTAACTCCCGCTCCTCGCCTCCGACGTGAAACCTTCCCTTGCCACCAACCACATAGTAAACCTTGTCCGAACCCTCGTGCGTATGGGCGGACTGAGCCTGGCCCGGCTCGAAGCAATAGAGATCGCAGAAAAAGCGCTCGGTTTCGAAAATTCCATTCTTTTTCATTTTGTCTGCAGAGAACTGAATGGCGTCTCGGATCTTTTTAAAGGTTTGCATCTCTTTCCTTCCGCTTTCCGCCTGCATAACTCATCCTTTCCCGATCACGAACACGATCCACGATCACGTCCTTCCCCTCTCCGCATCCGGCGATCACGAACACGTTCCACAGTCACGTTTTCCCATACACATAACATAGGGTGCAATACATGCAAAACCAGCCCAAATCTGTTAAGCGATATACAGCGGGCCCGCCCCCTTAACAAAAGAAAAGGCACGGGGTGCATTACAAGGGTCCAATTCAAAATATTTCGCGAGCGCGCGAAGGACGCAAAAGAAGATACAGCTCTATTGCGCGGAAGGCGCCCAGTAGAGTTTCTCTGTGATCTCTGCGTTCTCTGTGGTTCAATTGTCTTTTCTTGGCGACTTTGCGCCTTTGCGGGAAATAATTCCGATTCTGAGCGGCTCTGCCGCACCGGGTATCGTCCCATGGATTCGGTTCTGATTCGCTATCACGAGATCGCGCTCAAAAAAGGCAACCGCCAATATTTTACCGAGCTGCTCAAGCGCAACCTGCTCGCCTCGGTCAGGGATCTCGGCGCAAAGGAGATCCGCAGCCTGCCCGCTCGTTTGCTGCTGAGCTTTAAACAAGACATTGATCCCGCGCTCCTTATAGAACGCATGCGGACGGTCTTCGGAGTGGCAAACTTTTCCTTGGTTGAACGAACGGTCAAGGACATCGACACATTGCGTTTCCGCCTGCTGGAGGCCATTGACGAATGTCATTTCACCAGCTTTCGCATCGAGACCCAGCGGGGCGACAAAACGTTTCCGTTGACCTCGCCGGAAATCAATCGCCAGCTCGGCGCGGCGGTTAAGGACAAGTCCGGCGCGCGCGTGGACCTCACCCACCCGGAGTTTACTGTGACAGTGGAGATCCTCCCCCGCGATGCCTTTTTTGGGTTCAACAAGATCGCCGGGGCGGGCGGTTTACCAGTGGGCGCGAGCGGCAGAGTTGTGTCTCTTATATCGGGGGGAATCGATTCACCCGTTGCAGCCTATCGCATGATGCAGCGCGGCTGCCGGGTAATTTTCGTTCACTTCCACAGCGTTCCCTACCAGGACAAGACATCGCAAGAAAAGGTACGGCAGCTGATAACCATTCTGAACCGGCACCAATTCAGCTCAACTCTCTACCTCGTTCCATTCGGAGAAATTCAACGGCAGATTGTTGCCGCCATTGCACGCCCGTTGCGCGTAATTCTCTACCGTCGCATGATGCTCCGGATTGCCGAAGCAATCGCGAAAACAGAGAAAGCCAAAGCTCTGGTAACGGGCGAAAGTCTCGGTCAAGTGGCCTCTCAGACTCTGGACAACATGGCCGTTATCCAGGAGGTGACCCACAAGCCTGTGCTGCGCCCGCTGGTGGGTATGGACAAACAGGAGATCATCGATCAGGCGCGACGCATCGGCACGTTTGAAATCTCCTCCATACCCGACCAGGACTGTTGCCAACTCTTCGTACCGAAACACCCGGCGACGAAAGCACGGCGTTCCGACGTTGCAGAAGATGAATCCAAGTTTAATATAAATGAGCTGGTGCGCTTTGGCATCGACAACAGCACCACTGAAACCTTCACCTTCCCCCCGAACGGAGCGCAGCGGTTGAACGGCTTGTCCTGAACTCTTCACCGTTGACCTTTTGAACGCTCGCCGAGCAGTGGCGCGGCGATGCCGTTTGTGCAATACTCCGGCGCGTCATTCCTTCCACTTGATCGAAGCTCTTCCGGGAGGGTTACCATGAAGAACGGATTTCGGGCTTTCGACAGCGACATGCACGTTTACGATCCCGCCTTTCTCTATGAAAAATACATGAACCCAAAATGGGGCGATCGGATCCCGCGCGGGCGCCGTAACGGCAAGCATGGACGCGTGGAGTTTTCCATAGGCGCCGGCAGGGAAACCCTGCGCGCTATTACTGATGTGATCGACCATGGCCAAAAGCAGGTAGCCGATCGTTACGACTTTGCCGTCGCACGCGATTATGATGCTGTTTCGCAGCTCGAGGCCATGGATCGTGAAGGTCTGGACATGGCTGTCCTCTTCCGCACTTCCCCACTGCACTGCGACGAAACGCTGGAGCCGGAGTATGCCAACGATCTCTGCAGGGCGTGGAACGACTGGATCACTGATTTTTGCAAGGAGAACACGCAGCGTCTGAAGGCTTCCGCGCTCATCACCCTCCACGATGTCGATCTCGCAGTTGATGAGGTGCGGCGTGCTTTCAGTCGGTTAAATATCCGGGCGCTGTCTCTCTGTCCGGAGCCCATCAATGGCAGGCGCATTCATGACCGTTATTTCGACCCACTCTGGGCAGAAATTGAAAAACTCGGCGTGGCGCTCTGCTTCCACCCGCCGGCCCGACCAAAACAGGATCAGGTCGCCAACAAATTTTTCGGCCATCCGAATGCCAACATCGTCGCTCTTGCGCTGCGCAATCCGGTGGAATTGATTCAGGCGGTTGCGAGCTTTTGCGCGGGGGGCGTCCTCGAAAAGTTCCCGAAGCTGCGCGTCGCTTTTCTCGAGGGTAACTGTGCCTGGCTGCCGTGGCTGCTCTATCGTCTCGACGAGCGCGCCCAATTGCATGGACCGCTGGCCGACCTCCCCTTGTCACGCAAGCCCAGCGAATACTTTCTTCAACAGTGCTTTATATCAGTCGACCCCGATGAGTACCTCGTAACCGATGTGATCAAGAGAGTCGGTGACGACAATCTCGTCGTTTCCACCGATTACCCCCACATCGACGCGCATTTTCCTCACGCGATCGATAAATTTCTGGAGACCGACGGCCTGAGCGATAGCAGCCGCAGGAAAATCCTCTGGGACAACTGCACGCGACTGTACAACATTGGCTAGTCATTTCTTGTAATGGAAAGAGGAGTCCTTCAATGAGACGCAAAGTAATCTGCATTGTCATGATACTGTGGACCTGACATGGTGCAAAACGTGGGGTGGTGAAGCTTGAACCCGCGTGTTCGTGGCTCGTGGTGAAGACGCGAACGACCAAACCGTTTAACGATTGCACTTTTGCGGTTCCCACGCCTTGAGCCCGACTGTAACGGTTGCGCGCCTTGAACGATTGGGACCCTCCTCGATCGATTGGAACGACTGGAACGTTTGGAACCGGCTTTAATTGTTGAATTCGATCACATCGAGGCCGCGCTCCTTGTCGGTCACCCACAAAAGCCCACGGCTGTCCTTGAAGACATCGTTTGTCAGCGGCGCCGCCACGCGATCTCCCGGTTTCGGAATGAAGTAACCCCGCTCCTTCGGATTAGCCGGGTCATTGATGTCGATGATGCGCAGTCCGCCTGCAAACCACGTAACGTAAAGAAGATTATCCTGATCTATTTTCTCGCGTAGCTGATGCGTGCCGAAGCGGACCTTATCGGCCGGATAAGGCGTGGCGGACTCCGGCAAGTAACAAGAATAGAGCAACTTCGGCTCAGTTGGATCCGTGACATCCCAGGTGCGTAGCGGAGCGTGTGGCTTGCCGGCATCGGCGCCGCGCCGAGCGCGTTCCTCCTCCGTCGAGACGGCGATAGACTTGCCGTCGATCAGGTGCGGCACCTTGAGGAAGGTGTGGGTCGGCTCGGGACACGGCGGGTCATACTCGTAGCGTGAAAGCGTGCGCGGCCTGTTGATATCGCTCACATCGACAATCGAGATGCCGGACATCCAGCAGCCGGCGTACATCTCGGTCCCGCAGCGCATTGCATGATGCAGGCGGTGCTCGGCGCCCTTCGGGTGCGGCTCTTCTCCATTGGCCACCTTCTGTCTCTCCATGGACCAGCGCCCTACCTCCAGCGGCTTGGACGGGTTGCGGATATCGTAGATGACAAGAATGTTGCCGACGAAGCCGTCCATTTCAGTCGAGATGTAAGCGTAGTTCTCGTCGAGATCGAAACGATGGACGCCCTTGCCGTGTGTTTTCACGAAGGTAACGAGCTTGGGCTTGCTCCTGTCCTTGACATCATAAATGCGGAAGCCCCCATCTGGGTATTCCTCGCGCCGAGCATCTCCGCCGCGTTCGAATTCGGAATTGACGACCATGAGATCGCCGGTAACCCCACCTTGTGCGAGTGCGACCATGGGTGATTGGGTGTCAGCGTGCTAATAACCTTGGGCTTGCGCGGGTCGGAGATGTCGAGAATGGACGTCCCATGCGGGCGGTGTTGATGGCCGACATAGGCGTAGTTCCCGTCGATGACGATCTGCCCTCCTCCCTCGAGCTCCATCCGGCAGAGATGGCGGATATTCGACGTTGAGCGCGGCGCTGTGCCGCTATCGCTTTTAGCTGAAGGCAGAATTTCGCTCATGTGACACTCCCCATGCTAAATGGTTCAACACCTAAATTCGCACGTTCCGATTGTTTAAGCCGTACCTGAAGGCGATTCAGAGTTACTTCTCAAAAAGGCCCCTGGCGAGCTCGACGATATCCCTTGGTGTTGCCATGATCTTACTAACGATCTTATCCAGTTCCTCTCCAGGCACCGGTCTCACTTCAAGATTAGCTTTGCGGATCGAAGCTACGTACTCAGGATCGGAAGCCGTTTTCATGAACGCGTAGCGCAAAATCTTGAGCGTATCTGCGGCTAGGCCGGGAGGCGCCACCACGGCATACATGGTCCGCGAAGGAGCCGCCAGGAAGTCCAGGACAGCACGGTCCTTCGGATTTTTGATCCGGTCCGGAATGAACGGCACCTTCAGCTGTTCGAGCTCGCGGTCTCTGACTAGACCGACATAACCGACAAGGTGAACGAGTCCCTTTCCGGGTGCAGGCTCCAGAAGATGCCTCGCGACCGCCGGGAAGGAGTCCCAAGACGCAGAGAAGCCATCGATTTCTCCGCGCTCGAGAGCCGCAACGAGCGGGGCCATACCGGCGTATCCAGGAATGAGCTTGAAAGGTGGTCGCCCAACGGTTTTGTCGAAGACAAGGTTAAGCCCCGCAGGAATCACGTGGAGATTCGAAGGCGGGCCTGAAGTGCCGACGATCATCGACGGCTTCTTAGGATCCAGCAAGTCCGCTAGTGTCCGCACCGGCGACTCCCGCCGCGCAACTATCATGAATGTGGTATCCGCGATTAAACCAATCCACTGAAAGCGCCTGCTCTCATATTTTATTCCCGGCATGCCGAGCGCTTCCATCTGGGGCACTCCGGATGCGAGCAAGCCGATGGTCGTACCGTCGGACTTGCCTCGCTGGAACAGATAATTCGCCTGGATCAATCCACCGCCACCGGGCATGTTCCTCACTATGACGCTGGGGTTGCCGGGAATGTGCTTCGGAAGATGACGCGCTAATAGCCGGGAATTCAGATCATACGTTCCGCCGGGCGGCGCATGGGTCAAAATTTCGACCCTCTTTCCCTCGTAGATCTCTGACGCCTCCGCCGGAGTCCAAAACACCAGGCTCACGAGTAGCCCGACGCCAACCAATGTTAGAAAAATTTTTAGTCTCATAACGTTCTCCCTTGGGCGGGACCCACTCTCAGCGCGAGTATATTGGTTACAAACTTAGGGTCAAGCGGAGAAGCCCGCGTGTATCTGATAAACGGATCGGGTCTTGGGGGCAATCGTTGCTGGCGATAGTCGTGCTGGCCAAGTTACAAGGAGTTCATTGGTATGTAGACATGCGCCATGATTGATGTCGATCAAGGCCAAGCCCTTCCGAGCGCGGTCAATGGGTCTGTGCCTTGTAGGCCGCTACCCCTTCCTCCCCAATGGTGACTTTAGTCGGCTGCTCGGGCCAGAACGCGCCTTAACGCTCCTGTGCCCGCGCTTCTCCAGGGCTCGCCCTCGATCTCTGATGTCTACCTACATATGAACTCTGCTTCGTAACACGGATGGGTGATCGGTCGACGGATTTCGCGACCGGTGCCCTGGAGCGGGAGACCATCAACCGACAGGTGTTTTTGTGATTTTGAGTCAGTGAGTACTTCGCGTTATAAGGTTTCGACACGGACTGTAAACATATGCATAAAGAAAAAGAGCTGATCACGAGGAGTTCGTCGTAATGGATAACTTAACCCGGCAGATTGCCGATTTCGCGACCGATTTAAAATACACTCAGCTACCTGACGGAGTTATTACTGCAGCGACTCGGTTTATGGTCGACAGTTTGGCTTGCGCCGTCGCGGCTCATGACTGCGATCCGGCGCGGATGGGCTTACGGCTTGCCCGCGGCGCCGTGCCGGAACGTTACCCCGGACGCGTCCTTTGCCACGGTGAGCGCTCGACCGCGGAGAGTGCTGCCTTCGTGAACACGGCAATGATCCGCAATCTCGACTTTAACGACGAGTACCCGGGCGGGCATCCGAGTGATTGTCTCGGTGCCTTTCTGGCGATCGCAGAAGCGGCACACGCCGATGGGCGCAAGCTGATCGAAAGTTTAGTCATCGCCTACGAGATTTTCCTACGCCTCAGCGACGCCACTGGTCTGCGCTACAAAGGCTGGGACCAGGGCTTCGCCGTCGGCATCGGCGCGGCTGCGGGCGTCGGGCATCTGCTGAATCTCACTCGCGAACAGCTAGCCGAGGCAATCTCGATCATCTCCGTCGCGAACGTTCCGATGCGTAACACCCGTGCTGGCGAGCTATCGCTCTGGAAAGGAGCAGCAACGGCGTTTGCGGCACGCAGCGGTGTCTTTGCCGCGCTGCTCGCCAGCGAAGGCATGACTGGCGCAGACAAGCCGTTTGAAGGTAAGCACGGACTTTGGGACTTAATCACCGGACCGTTTGATCTCCAGCCGTTTCCTACCGCAGGCGGCCTCTACCGCACCCCGGAGACGCGGCTCAAATACTGGCCTGTGGAGTACAACGGCCAACTACCCGTGTGGGGAGCGCTTGATCTAAGGCGGCAGGTCGATTGGCGCGAGCTGACCGATATCGAGATCGGCGTCTATACGTTTTGCTACACCGAGATCAGCAGCGAGCCGGAAAAATGGGACCCGCAGACGCGCGAGACGGCCGATCACAGCCTGCCCTACATTTTCGCCAAAGTATTGGTCGACGGCACGATCACAATCGAGGCGTTTGAAGAATCAGCCTACCGCGATCCGGACCTGCGGCCGCTCATGAACAAGATCCGCGTTCACCTCGATAACGAAGTCGATGCTCTTTATCCCAAAACCATTTCGATGAAAATCAAAGCGACCCTGAACGATGACCGCGTCCTCAACCTCTGGCCGCGCGATCCCCTGGGCCACGTCAATAAACCCATGAGCGACAGCGACGTCCAAGCCAAATTTATCCGTACAGTCGAACCCGTCTACGGCAAAGAGAAAACGGCTCGCGTCTTGGACCGCTGGTGGAACGTCAAGGACG
>CAYPHJ010000105.1:0-16286 GCA_964410485.1 uncultured Syntrophobacteraceae bacterium | reverse complement strand
TCAGCATGGCTGAATACCTTCAGTTAAGGAAGACACAAGCAAAACTTCGGAATATCTCCCGCAAAGTAATTCATGTACCAAACGTACAACACGGCGGATGAAAACGAGCCCGAGTAGTTGGTATCGCGCCGATAAATCCCCTGTAGCCCCCTTTGGCAAAGGGGGCCGGCCCGCAGGACGCGGGGATTTGTGTGTAGTCACATTTTCATAAGAGTAATTCATGTACCGATGGGTACAACACAGCGGATGAAATTAGCCCGCAGGTGATGCGGATCAACACCGATAAATCCCCCAATGGCCCCCTTTACAAAAAGGGGGCGGGCCGCAGGACCGGAGGATTTTCCTTATAGTCGGCTATTTTCATAACAGAACGCAAAGATCGCAAAGGAAAACAACACTCCGAACTTGGCGGGCTTTGCGTCTTGGCGCGAGTCAATCTCCGTCTTGGTCACACAAACGCGGGGGCGACTTCATTGAGGAAGCGGTTTAGCTGTCCGGTCTGATCCCAGGACGTCATGCGCAGCGCGATGTGCTCTAGCCCCGCCGCGAAATAAGCCTTCAGCTCCTCAATGCACTCTTGAGGACTACCCGCCGTCGTGAACCCCTCGACAAATTTCATGCTGAAATTCGAGGTGTAGTATTTGTCCAGAAACGCTTTGCTTTCCTCCAGCGCCTCCTTGCGACTCCCCTTGATATTAATGTTGTGATACAGGGAGGTGCCGATTTTGGCAGGATCACGGCCCTCCTGGCGCGCCATTTCTTGAATGCGCGACCATTGAGCCTTGAATTCTGCCGGAGTGACCTTGTTGGTCATCCACCCATCGGCAAGCCGCGCAACGCGTCTGAGTCCGCGTTCGACCGCGGCGTGCGGTGCGCTGGCGCCGTCTTTCCATGTAAGACCGGTGGGGTTGCTGGCGATCCAGATTGGCATGGGCTGTTGCACGGGTCGCGGCTGAATGGTGACTCCTTCAAACTCGTAAAATCGCCCTTTGTGCGACGCCTTATCCTCGTTGAAGAGCTTGCGCAGAATGACAATGCCCTCTTCCAGGCGCGCTACCCGTTCTGTGTCCTTGATCCCCATTACCTTGTGTTCAAGAGCTTGCGCAGGGCTCTGTTCATTTGGTCCGCCCAGGCAGACCGCCATCCATGCGCGCCCGCCGGATATGACATCGAGGCTCGTCCACTGTTGAGCCAGCAAGGCTGGATGGCGTTGGGGGAAAGTTGCCATACAACCAACCGCGAGGCGGACTTTTTTGGTAACGACCGCAAGCGCAGACAATAGTGCGATCGATTCCAGCCGCGGCTTCGCAAGCAAGCTGTCGCCTACCCATACTGCAGTAAATGCGCCCGAGTCCTCACCTCGTCGTGCCATGTCGAACAGTTCGGGGACCGTGACCGCGCCGATGATTACCCCACGATTCGCCAACGTGAGTCCAAAGCTGCCCATCGTGTATAACTCCTTAGAAGTTTCCTATAGCACAGCATCACTGGATTTCGAACCACCTTTTTCGAAGGCGGTCCGTTCATTTTTCGGTTCAAAACGTTCAATCGCTTGGCCTCGATACGCGGCCTCAGAAGGCAGCTACTCGGGATGGCCGGCGCGCGACGTGGTTGATTGACACCATTTTCGATCCGTGGTTGGCTTGCCCTCATTCGACGGATGGAGACTGTTTCTGTTTTCTTTGCGCGCTTGGTGCCTTGGCGCGATACAGTTTCCGGTGCATTGGGTTTTCTCGTCAAACTAAAGCAACTACGTTAGGTAGAGGAGCAAACGATGCCGGCTACGTTTAGGAGTTATCTGGATTCACTCAAGGAAAATGACGAACTGACTGTCATTTCCAGGTCCACCGATCTTCGCGACATCGCCGCGCTGGTGGCGCAATCGGACAAGGCCCTCCTGTTTACCGGGGTTCGCGGCTATTCGATGCCGGTTGCGTCCGGCTTGCTCCAGTCGCGCGCGCGGATGGCTCTCGGAATGGACGCGCCCTACGAACAGATAGAAGCAAAGCTGCGGGACGCTATGGAACGGCCGATTGAACCCGAACGGGTCAAAAGGGCTCCAGTGAAACAAACTATTCGCGCGGGAGATCAGGTTGATCTCTATGATCTGCCGGTGCCAGTTTTCTCGATGATGGACGGCGGTCCGATGATCACCGCCGGCGTTGTGATTGCGCAAGATGCCGAATTTGGCATGAATGCCGGCATCTATCGGATGATGCTCAAAGAAAAAAACATTACCGGCATAGACATCGTGACCCCTAACAACCTGCGCAAGTTCGCCGAGCGGGCCCTACAGCAACATCGAGCCCTGCCGATTTCGGTTTCGATCGGAACGCATCCGTACGAGCTGGTGGCCTCCACTTTCAAGGCCAATCTGGGCGTAAACGAGCTAACGTTTGCCGGGGGCCTGCGCGGCGCGCCCGTTCCGCTCAGCGAGGGCGAAACCGTGCCGGTTCCCTGCATTGCTGATGCCGAGATCGTCCTGGAGGGAGAAATAGTGCCGGAAGGCTGGGTTCATACAGAAGGACCGTTTTGCGAGTTCAACCGTCTGATGGGCGGCATCCATATGAATCCGCGCGTGCGTATCACGGCGATCATGCACCGTAACGACCCCGTCTATTACGCGCTGCATATGCCATGGGAAAATATCTGGATGAGCGCGCCCATCTATGAAGCCGCAGCCTGGCGTGTGCTCCACGAGGCGGGCGTACAGGCAACCGCTATCAACGTCACACCCGGTGGCTGCTGCCACTGGCATATCGTTGCGGCGATCAAAAAGCAGCCGGGGGATGGGAAAAATGCCATCATGGCGCTGCTCTCGATAGCGGACATCAAGCATGTCGTGGCGACCGACGACGATATTGACGTTTTTGACCCGACGGATGTGGAATGGGCGATCGCAACACGCGTGCAAGCGGATCGCGACGTGTTGATTGTTTCCAATGCGCGATCAAAGCCGCTTGATCCATCGTTACCGCCCCCGACGATGGGCAAAATTCCCACCACAGCCAAGATGGGCATTGACGCGACAATACCCGAGGATGTGCCGCGCAACCGGTACAATCGCATCGTCTATTTTAACCAGGGCAAGGTACAGCTCAAGGATTTTATCGGCGCTCCGAAGACACCTGCGAAATCGATTACGGAAGCAAAACACTCAGAGGCGGCCAGCGAAATGGCTGCCAAGATCATGGCCGCTCTAAAGACATCCCATTACTTCTTTGCCGATTTACTGGCGCAATTTCCCCAAGCCGAGTATCGCGCGATTGCCGCCGCTCTCGGCCGGCTTCATCAGCAAGGACAGATTGCGCAAGACAGCGAGGGCAAGTATCAGCTGAAAGAACGGGCCAGTTAACTAAATGGAGTGTTGGAGTGATGGAGTAATGGAGCGATGAGTCGTTAGACCAACACTCCAGTACACCAATACTCCGTTCTCCATGACTTGCCACGCTCTGATCCGCGGTCACCGGTCATCCTTTCCGGCGGTCCCCGGTCCCCGGTCACCGGTCATCTTCAGCCGGTCTCCCGTCTCCAGTCCGCGGTCATTCCTCTACTCGAACTTTGCGCTTCCCATCATTGCCAAACGACCTTCGCTATCGAGCGCCCACAGCGCCGCCTCGCGCCCGCTGGCATCAGGCGATCCCGCAACGGTGAACTTACCCGTATCGTAGATCTGGCGAAAGCTCTTGAACTCAAATGATTTCACTTGCTTGCCAGGCACCTCCTTACGACACATCTCCAGCATAAGCTGTGATATCAGCGAGCTCTGCACCACCAGACCAGGAAGCTTTTCGACTTTCGTCACATAATCGCGATCGTAGTGAATACGGTGGCTGTTGAATCGAATCGCTGAAAAGCGAAAGAGTAAGGGTGGATTGGGCTCAAATTCCTGCCGCCACTTTGCCTCACCCGGGATCGGCGGCGGAGATGCCGGGGCTGCTTCCGCTCTGGCCTCGCTGAGCATGACCATGTCGCGCTCTTCGACGATGGCAAGGCCGCGACTGTTCGAGATACTGTTTCGCTCGATCACGGTGACCATCGCGCCGCTCGACCCGTCATCGATTTGCACATCGGCAATCTCGGTGACTTTCTGGATTTCATCGCCGATCCTCAGCGGTTCATGAAATGTTACCCTGGTACCGCCGATGCGTCGGCGTGGCAGAGGGATGGGCGGTACAATGCCGCCGCCGGATGCCTGACCATCGACGCGCATTTGCGCGGGTCTGTGTGATGCCGGGAAAAACCCGCCATACCATCCCGGCGGAATGGCCTGTCCTTTATCCAATGGTGGATTGTCCTGTCCCAATGTGGCGGCGAATTTCATCATCGTCGATGCAGTCACGACATCCGTGGCCGTTTCCTTTTTGCCGATGTAGCTCTTAAAGCTCTCCAATGACTCAGCCATAGCAGCGCACCTCCTTGATTGTTTTGGCGTCTCACCTTGAACTTTGAACTTTCCTCCGTACGTGGAGCCTATTCCGCCGCTATTTGCTATGTCAAGGCGAAAAAGACCGCTGTGTGCCATTGCTGTCCAAAATAAGTACAAGTACCGTTGATGAACATTGATTATCTATCATGTTTTGAAGTTTTTGGGATTTTAGAATCGAGGTCTTCGTAGAGTTTTGGTTCTGACCGCCAAGAAAATCCCCCTTAATCCCCCTTTTTCAAAGGGGGAAATTGCGGTACGAGCAAGATTCCCCTCTTTGAAAAAGCATGCCCTGAGCGTGGTCGAAGGGAGGGGCCAGGGGAGATTTTGGACAAGAGTTGGCTGTGTGCCTGACCCGTACCGGTTTGAAAAACACCCCAAGTGCATTTCCTCATGCCCGCGAAAGCGGGCATCCAGTCCGTTTTCCACCTCCTTGGATTCTGGACGGCTTGACAGGATCACGTTCGGCTGCGTATTTAGTGTTTACCATGCCTGTTCGTGACGGAATGTTGGGGCATATAGTCCTCAATGTCGCCAATCTGAAAAAATCGGAACAGTTTTACCGGTCGATACTTGGCATGAAAGTATCGGCGCGGAACCGGCGCACGAAGATGACGTTCTTGAGCTTCGGTCGGGAACATCATGATGTTGCACTGATGGAACTGCCCAAGGGGGCCAAAATAGCTGACCGCAAGGCAACGCCCAAAGTTCATCATTTTTGCATCTACGTCAGTAGTCAGGAAGAAGTCGACGCGCTTTATCCTGTTCTCAAACGGCACCGGATCCCGATCGTCAGCGGGCCAGAGTTTCTGGAAGTCGCCGGCAATCGATCCATCAGTTTTTTAGACCCGGATAGCAATCGGGTCGAGATCGCTTGCAATACAAATAAGTTCGAGTTTGATAATCGCAAGCAGTCCAACAAAAACCTTCAAAAGCCATTGACCTCCGAGGTGACTGATGTCTGCTGAAGCTGTGCTCAATGGGAAAACCTTACCCATACGCGAATTCTGCGACGTTCTTATCGATGAGGTGAAAAACGGCCATGCACGCCTACATCATCCCTTCTACCTCAGATTGTACGATGGCAAGCTGAGTCTGGACGAAATCCGCGTCTGGGCGAGGGAGGCTTGGGGGATCTTTGCTTATAATGTGGCGATTAATACGGCCAAGTTGGTCCGGTGCCAACTTTCAGGTATTCACGATCCCGAGATCCACAAAAAATTCGTCGAGATAATTCAGTCTGAGGTCGGCTATCAATATTTCGAAGGAACCCCGCGGAAAGTTGCGGGTCACCGAGCGCTGTTCTTGCGATTTGGTGAGAGCATTGGAATTCCAGCCGCCGAGCTCGAGCGGCGCGAGCGCGAGGAGGACTTTCTTCCGACCACAGTGTTGGCGCGCATGGGCTGGCTCGATATTGCGCTGCGCAGCAATTCGATTCTCGAGCAGGTCGCTTCAACCAATTGCTGCAATGAATTTTCCAATCAGCTGACAGGGGGTAGGTTCTTTAGGACTTTCAGGGATCACTACGGCTTAAAAGAACATGATATCGAGTTTTTCGCAGAGCATGGCGAGGCAGACACAGAGCATAGCAACATCGGCTATGATCTGGTTGAGCGCTTCGCCGTCACCAACGAACTTCAAGTAAAGGTTTTGAAAGCGCTGCGTAAAGGGTTGAGTATATGGTGGGCAATCACCGACGGCGTTGCGAGAGAATGCGCGAAAAGTTGAAAAGGTAAATCGAGGATCATTTCACCGCAAAGAGCGCAAAGATCACAAAGAGGTGAAGCGACAACCAGGAGAACCGGACATCTTACCACGAAGGTCCCAGCGCGAAGTTAAGAGATTCAAGAAGATAATGTTCCGAAACCTTCGTGACCTTCGTGTGCTCCTTTGAAAATGGGATGTGAGGTGGGGCCATCCCCTGGACCCCGGCTGTCATTCTGAGGAGCGCTGCGACGAAGAATCTGCTTTTTTCTTCGAGACGGAACAAGGAGCATAAAAAGCAGATCCCTCACTTCCGTTCGGGATGACAGTCCCGGGGTGGGTGGGACAGATGACAGTGTGGGGCTACTTTCATCGTATGTGGGCGTGCGTGAGATCATGAAACACTTCGTGGTGTGATCGCATTTACTCTTTGATTCAAGACCTTGCGATGATTAGCTGAGAAAATTTGCGCCTGTCGGGAAAATAATTAAATAGAGAAGTGCTGTCAGACCCGTGAGCGGAGTAGCCCATGGAACTTTTTTCTACCTATCATCTGAAACGTTGGGTTGCGGAAAACGCGGATTACTTCAATCCGCCGTTTCGCACCAACAAGCTGCTGATTCACCACAAGGACTTTATGGTCATGATTCTGCGCGGGCCCAACACGCGACTCGACTTCCATATCGAGCCTGGTGACGAGTTCTTTTATCAGGTTGAAGGGGCGATGGAATTGCATTTAAAGCCTCCCGGTGAACGCCGGCAAGTGGTTACGATCAACGAAGGGGAAATCTTTGTCTGTCCGGGCGGGATGCCGCACTCGCCGCGGCGATTCGAAAATACCTGGGGACTCGTGATCGAACGAAAGCGTCGCCCTGAGGAGAACGAAGAGTTCGCCTGGTTCTGCGAGCAATGTGACGAGTTGGTGCTTCAGCGTACGATGAATCAGGACAATATTCCCGCCCAGGTTTCACGCGTGTATCAGGAGTTCAACGAAAATACTCAGCTTCGCACCTGCAGTGCTTGCGGCTATGTCTTTCCGATCACGCCAATGGCCGAGCGGCTCGGCTTCCTGGGAGAGAAAAAATAAAGAAAGCCGGAGTATTGGAGTGATGGAGTAATGGAGTGATGGGTTTAAGATGCAATACTCCACTACTCCAATACTCCACAACTCCACTGCTCCAACAGTTCCTTATGGCGCAGAAAGCGAAGAAAGGTTCGCGTACGGCTCGTCCGACGCGGGGCCGCCGTTGGTCGGGTGCCGTGACGGCGCGCAGTAATGCGTTGGACTTAGACCCCTCGGTTTTCACCTGGAAGGACCCACGCCGAATCGCAGCCTCACTCAAGCGGTCCGCCGACCGAAGCACGCGCCGCAAGGGCACGCCTTACCAGTCCGCGATGTCTATGCTGAACTTCTATATCAATCGCGCAGGAAAGAACCTCGACGCCACACAACGACGTGTGCTCGCGCGGACAAAAGGCGAGCTGCGCAAACAGTTCGGCCGCAGCGGGGGAAAGACAGGCTGAGGCTAAGGTTTAGGTTCAGCCCCAACCAGGAAAATCAGGTTGAGGCTAAGAATCAGATCTGGTCTTAATCTCAACCTCAGCCTCAACCTAAACCTAGATGTTACAGAAACACAACCCCGCCGTCCACGGACACCGTCTGTCCCGTCATGAAATCGCTGAGCGGCGATGACAGAAACAGCACTGTTCCAACTAGATCCTGAGGCACTTGGACGCGCTTCAAGGCGCGGTCGCTCAGACGCGCCTGGCGCATCTTTATGATCTCTTCGGTGGGGTTCTCTTCGGAAAGGGTGGAGCCAGGCGCCAGCGCATTCACATTGATATTGTCTTCGCCGACCTCACGGGCGAGCGTGCGCGTGAAACCAATCACACCGGCTTTCGACGTAACGTAGTGAATGCGCCCGGCGCTGCCGTTCAGGGCGGTACCGGAAGAAATATTGACGATCTTGCCAGATTTCTGCTGGCGCATCGCAGGGAGGACCGCGCGGCAGCAAAAGAAAAGTCCCTTCAAATTTACTGCCATCATCCGATCCCACTCTGCGGGATCGATGGAATCGATGCCGCCTCGATTCATTGGAATCGTGGCGAAAATCGCCGCGTTGTTGACCAGAATATCGATACGCCCGAATTGCTCGAGTACCCGCTTGGCCAAGGTCTGCGTTGATTCCTCGCTGGCGACATCGACTTTGACCGGGAGAGATTTTGCATCGGTCTGAGTGGTTACTTCTTTTGCGACCTTCACGGCGGCAGGCTCATCGATATCCGCAACCACCACGCGGGCTCCAGCGCCGCCAAACCCCAGACAGTAAGCCCGGCCGATGCCGTGCCCGCCGCCTGTCACGATAGCTACTTTGTCCTTGAGTCCTTCGATCATTTCGCGCTCCTTATTTAGTTGTGGTCAAAATAGATCTGAATTTTGTGAGTGTGTCAAGGCAAGAAGAACCGGGCACACCGGGAACGGCTTGGTTCCAATACTCCAATACTCCATCACTCCATCACTCCATTACTCCAATTCTTTTCTCCGCGCTCCAGTGGTCTCATGCGGGCGCCATGTGTTATGTTGATGTGGAGCGTGATTCGGCCTTGTCCAGGTACGGGATACTCGAAATCATTCGCCGCCTCGATCCGGAAAAAGATCATAAGCGCATTATCTTTCTCTCCACGTGCTACGATTTTCCGTTCGATACCACGCGCGCCCTGGAGTTTGCCCTGTTCCGTAGTTTCGCGGTGCCGAGCATTTCGGCCCTTTTGGATCGGACGGGCGAGTTCCGCCAGCGCTCACAAAAACGTTACGATGACACTGACATTATCGTAAGCGAGTTGATCGAATGGGGTTATGACAGCGAGCGGGGAAAGCGAGCGCTACGGCGGATGAACCAGTTGCACGGCCGTTTCGCAATCGCCAATGAAGATTTCCTTTATGTGTTGTCCACCTTTATCTATGAGCCAATTCGTTGGAACGAGCGGTTCGGTTGGCGCCCGCTGTGTGATCAGGAGCGCTTTGGCTATTTCTATTTTTGGCGAGAAGTCGGCTGGCGTATGCACATTCGGGAAATTCCGTCTGACTATGAGGAGTTTGAGCGCTTCAACCGTCGATATGAAGAGCAACACTATCGGTTCACACAATCCAATCAACGAGTAGGACTTGCGACCCGCGAGCTGTTCGTCAGCTGGTTTCCCAAGGTCCTATCGCCTCTGGTGCGTAGCACGATTCATACTTTATTGGAGGATCCCCTAATCGAGGCGTTTGGTTTTCCAAAACCCTTTCGATCTACGCGCTGGTTCGTCACGAAGGCGCTCCAATTGCGCGCAAAAGTGGCGGGTTTCCTTCCGGCCCGGCGCAAACCACGGCTGCGAACGGAAATGGTACACCCGAGTTACGCTGACGGCTACATCATTGAACAATTGGGCCCACCCGGGCCGCATTGAACCTCGGCGTGTCGATTGACCGCATGATCGGAAGAGTATTCAATGAGTTCAGCTGATGCGCTATTATCGAGCAGTGTTTGGAGGAGAGACGTTGATGCACAAGCTCCTAAACCATCACCGCGCCGGAATATTTGTCTTCCTTGTCGTGGCGCTAACGCAACCAGCGCTTTGGGCCGAGGAGATACCCTCCAAGAAACTGCTTACCCTATGGGCAGGGATGTTGCCGGTTATTATTTCCGCACCGCATGGTGGGCGAGAGCCGATACCAAGTATTGCTGCGCGTCAGGGTTACGGTGTTGCTCGTTTCGTGACTGGAAGAGACCACAACACCCGTGAGTTGGCGGAAATGATTGCCGTGAAAGTACAACAACATCTGGCAGCTAAACCTTTCCTGATTCTTGCGCGATTCGATCGCAAATATGTCGACGCGAATCGACCGCGAAAACATGCCTATGAGGCGGATGGCGCTGGAGCTTACTATGATGCTTACCATGAAGCGATCAGTCGGGCATGCGCTGAAGCGCGGCGCAACTGGGGCCGCGGGCTGCTCCTGGACATTCACGGCCAAGGAGCCGAAGCGGATATGATTTTTCGCGGTACAGACAATGGCAACAGCGTCTCTGATCTGCGGCAACGGTTTGGCGCTGAGGCCATCACCGGGCCGAGAAGCATTTTGGGTCAAATGGAGATCCGTGGTTATAAAGTCGCGCCCGGTTCAACGAGTGATCAGCGTGAATTACGGTACTCTGGGGGCTACACGATTCGGACGTATGGCAGCCATCGTGGTACCGCCATAGATGCTATTCAGCTCGAACTCGGCAGAAATCTCCGCTCTCGGGTAAACCTCGAACGCACAGCTTCCCACCTTGCAAATGCAATTCAGATCTTCGCCCGAACCTATTTGCCTGTGTCCAACGGCGCTGGAGTTAGCCCGAAGTCTCAGAAAGCCAGCTCCCGTAACCGGATTACACATGCTTGGAGCAAGGTCTTTCCTAATTTATCCTCCTCTCCCTCGACGGGAGGGGAGTAAGGTGAGGGTGATGAATAGATTTCCCCTCATCCTTGCCTTCTCCCGCAAGGAGAGAAGGGAAAGTTTGAGAGCAGATACTTTGTGAGGTGCGAAATCGCTGGGGACAAGAGCGAGCGTTATTTGAGAACCGATACTCCAGTACTCCAATACTCCAACGATTTTTTCTGCGGTTTTCGCTTGAAACGATGAATCAACAATTTAGATTAGATTCAAAAAGGACCGATTATGCCTGACTCTCCCAGTTCTGTTTCCACTCCCGCATTCGCCGACAAGCTGCTGACGGTTTTCAATAATGCGGCTCTTTGCCTGATGATCTCCGTCGGACACCGTACGCGGCTATTCGATGTCATGCGCGAGCTGCCCCCATCGAGCTCACAGGAGATAGCCGCCCAGGCCGGGCTCAATGAGCGCTACGTTCGCGAATGGCTGGGCGCGATGGTGACGGGCGGAGTGGTGGAGCTGGATGCGACAGGCGAGAAGTATCATTTGCCGCCAGCGCACGCGGAATACCTGACACGAGCCGCCGGCGCCGACAATTTGGCTGTCTTCGCACAGTATATCCCTGTGCTCGGGTACGTCGAGGACGACATTGTCCAGTGCTTTTACAAGGGCGGCGGTGTTTCCTATGAGAAATTTCCCAGATTCCATGAGGTGATGGCGGAAGACAGCGGCCAGTCCGTCCTTTCTTCCCTGGAGTCGCACATATTGCCGCTGGTGCCCGGGTTAACCGATCGGCTTGCAGCGGGTATCCAGGCCCTTGACGTAGGCTGCGGCCGTGGCCGAATCGTCAATCGACTTGCGGAGCTTTATCCAAAGAGCCGGTTTACCGGTATAGATCTGTCGAGCGAGGCTGTTCTTTTCGCCTGGAGTGAGGCGGCTCACAAGAGACTCCGTAACGTCGAGTTCATCGTCACTGATCTGAGCGATTTTGACGTTAAGGCGGAACGGGAAGCCTTCGATTTCATTACCACGTTCGACGCCATTCACGATCAAGCCAAGCCTCTGAACGTGCTTAAAGGTATTTACCGCGCGCTCCGCGATGATGGCACTTATCTCATGCAGGATATCAAGGGATCCAGCTATGTGCGGAACAACATCGGCCACCCGATGGGGACGTTCCTATACACCGTCTCGTGCATGCACTGCATGACTGTGTCTTTGGCCCAAGGCGGTGCAGGCTTGGGGGCGATGTGGGGTGAGGAAAAAACGCGGGAATATCTCACCAAAGCCGGGTTCCGGTCGATCGAAAAACGCGAACTGGCACACGACATTCAAAACAACTGGTACGTGGTCAGGAAATAAGTGAGCGAAGTTAAAGCCTCTCTGCGTCCCGTTCGCGTAGCTCTAATCGCAAACAGCACCGCAGCGCTTTGAGTTTCCACACCGAGCTTCTGTATCAACTTGGCTCTGTGGCATCAAATTAGCTACACTCTGCCGCCTGTGTAGACCGCGCGGATAATCCGCGGCCTACAAATTTCACCATTATTTCAAGAGCTTCTGCGGATACCCATGTGCCAGCCGGACTTGGCACTGTAGTTGCCATGGGTTAAGCCGGTAATAGCTCAGGGTGGCGGTGAAATAACTCAGTTGCTTTCCCGCCCGTCCAGTCGGACAGCGATTCGGCACCAAGCTCTACCCCGGTTCTATCGCCCGGCCGAGCTGGTCCGTCTTGAGATCGATGTCATTGCTGTATCGGGAGCAAGAGCAATTCGCGAACTAAAGAACGCGACTAAAACGATCCCAGTGATCATGACAACCGTTGAAGATCCTGTAGCCCAAGGGTTTGTCGCCAGCCTCGCACGTCCAGGTGGAAACATTACAGGGCTAACCAATATCGCTCCGGAGTTGAGCGGTAAACGGTTGGAGCTACTGAAGGAGTCTCTCCCGAAGATGTCCCGGCTCGCGATCCTGTGGCAGTCAGACGCTCCGGGTCCTGTTGTCACCTTCAAAGAGACGGAAGTCGTGGCCAAGGCATTGGGGTTGCAGATTCAGTCGCTAGAGATACAAGGCCGGAAACCTGACCTCGATGAAGCATTCCTGGTTGCAACGAAGGGACGAGCCGACGCTCTGATCGTGCTGCAGAGCGTTCTGACCAACACCCACCGAAAGCAAATAGTCAATCTTGCCGCAAGGGATCTGCTACCGGCGATGTACACGCAGAGAGAGTATGTGGAGGTTGGCGGGTTGATGTCTTATGCCCCGAGCTACACCGAGATATACCGCCGTGCGGCGATTTACGTCGACAAAATTCTTAAAGGCTCAAATCCAGCGGATCTCCCCGTCGAGCAGCCGACAAAATTTGAGTTTGCCATCAACCTGAAGACAGCCAAGGAGATTGGTCTCACGATTCCGCAGTCTGTGCTGTACCGGGCGGATAGGGTCATAAGATGACATTTTCGATTTTCGACCTGTGGTGAGCTTCGTCGAACCATTGCCGATCCTTCGGCCTTGCTCAGGACAGGGTTTCGATTAGGGGAGAAACCACATGAGCGAAAGAATTCGGCTTCGATCTTTGGATTCCGAATCCGATAATCGAAAATCTGAAACCTGTGGTGAGTCGAGTCGAACCATCCAAAATCGAAAATGGGTGGGGTTTTTTGCAATCGTCCTCGCTCTCACGTTTGGTGGCGTGAGGGCAGAGGCGCAGCAGCCGGGAAAAGTCGGTCGGATCGGTTATTTGCACAGCGGTGCCAGAGCGGACATCGAAGCGATTCAGCGCGAACTCCGCGATCTTGGTTATCTGGAAGGCAAGAACGTCGCCTTCGAAGACCGAGATGTGGAGGGAAAAGCGGAAAGATTTCCCGGCCTCGCAGCCGACCTGGTGCGTCGAAATGTTGACGTTATAGTTGCGTTCAATGTGCCGGCGGTTCGGGCCGCCAAGAACGTCACCCAAACAATTCCCATCGTTATGGTGAGGATTGGGCCGGATCCCGTCGAGGAACGCTTGGTCGAGAGTTTTGCCCGACCTGGCGGTAATGTTACCGGAGTAGCACATATGGCGGTGGAGTTAACCGGCAAACGGCTGGAGCTATTCAAGGAAGCCTTTCCCCAATTCACCCGCATCGACATCCTTTATGATTCGATGGTCCCGGGTAATGTCCAGACGGCGAAACATGTCCGAAACACTGGCGGCGCTCTGGGGTTAACTTCCAAATCCTGGGAAGTACGAGGCGCTGGCGATTTCGAGAAGGTCTTTGCTGCACTGAGAACGGACCCTCCGGATGGCCTCTTTCTGCAAGGGGGACCAACGCTAAGCCCTAACCGAAAATTGATTGCCAACTTTGCGCTCAAGAGCCGGATGCCTTCGGTGGCTGTGTCACGCCCATACGTAGAAGTCGGTGGTCTCATGTCCTATGGGTTTGACCTGGCCGACCATTACCGTTGCGCGGCTTGGTATATCGACAGGATTTTAAAGGGAACAAATCCAGCGGATCTGCCGGTGGAACAACCAATGAAGTTTGAGCTGGTGATCAACTTGAAGACCGCCAAGCAAATTGGTGTGACGATACCGCAATCGGTTCTGTACCGCGCGGATGAGGTGATCAGATGAGAGTAAGCAGTAAGCAGAGAGCAGTAAGCAGCAAGAACGCTAGAGGAAAATCATGAACAACCCATTCGCTGGTCTTACGCTTGGCGCTTTGCTCTTTGCGCTTAGCTTTCCCGTTCAGGCGCAGCAGCCGGGGAAGGTTTACAGCATTGGCTATTTGTCAGCTGGCCCGTTTAACGAAAACTTCGGCCAACGTCTCCGCGAGCTTGGCTATATTGACAGAAAAAACCTCGCCATCGAGTACCGCCTCGCGAAGCATGCTAAACAGTACCCCGAGCTAGCCGCCGAGCTTGTTGGTCTGAAAGTGGACTGCATTCTCGCTGTGGGCGTGGCCGCAACCGCCGCTGCCAAGCAGGCAACCCGGACGATCCCCATCGTTATGGGAAATGCCAGTGATGATCCTGTCCGGCATGGCTTGGTCGCCAGTCTTGCGGGACCAGGCGGAAATGTGACCGGTCTCATCGACATGCTCCCGGATTTGGCCGGTAAGCGGCTGGAGCTGCTAAAGGAGACTTTTCCAAAACTCTCCCGTGTCGCTCACCTGTCTGCCGGAACCTTAACCGTGGGCCCGAATCACCGGCAAGAGACTGAAACCGTTGCCCGCGCTCTGGGGTTACGGGTTCAGGCTCTGGAGGTGCCGCGGCCCGACGATTTGGAGAGCGCCTTCCATGCTGCGGTCGAGGCGCGCGCGGATGCTCTGATCGTGGTAGGTGTCGATTTCTTTATCCCGCACCGACAACGGATCATAAACCTCCAGCTCAAGAATCGTTTGCCGGCGATGCATACCCACCTGAGATGGGTGCCTGATGGTGGGCTCATGAGCTACACGACCGACGGTGAAGCGCGGTACCGCCGCGCAGCCGAGTACGTGGATAGGGTGCTGAAAGGCGCCAACCCGGCAGAGCTACCGGTTGAGCGGCCAACCACGTTCATCTTCGCAATCAATCTAAACACCGCCAAGCAGATTGGCCTCACGATAACGCCGAGCGTGTTGGCGCGGGCGGACAGAGTGATTCGGTGATTTTAGATTGCCGATTTTAGATTTTCGATTGAGGGGAAAAATATGAATGAAAACACTGCGCCCCAAATTCAGAATTTCCGGTCCGACAATCTGAAATCTAAAACCGGTGGTGAGCCAAGTCGAACCATCCAAAATCGAAAATGGGTGGGGTTTTTTGCAATCGTCCTCGCGCTCACGTTTGGTGGCGTGAGGGTAGAGGCGCAGCAGGCAAAGAGAATTCCGCGCGTGGGTTATTTATCGGGAGCGTCGGTTGAAAATGACAAGCCCTTGGTCGCTGCGTTTCAGCAGGGGCTGCAAGAGTTGGGATATTCGGAGGGCAAGAACATTGTCATCGAGCAGCGCTATGCTGCGGGAGGCTCAGAAAGGCTCCCCGAACTGGCGGCGGAGCTGGTCCGTCTCAAGGCCGATGTTATTGTAGTGTATGGCCTGGCTGCGGCCCGTGCCGCAAAGACGGCTGACAGCACACTCTCCATCGTTATGGCCAACGTTGCCGACCCGATTGGGACCGGCCTGGTCGCCAGTCTTGCGCGGCCCGGCGGCAGCGTCACGGGGTTGTCGGACTACCACTTCGCCACGATCACCAAACGTCTTGAACTTCTCAAGGAGGTTGTCCCTTCGGTGTCTCGCGTCGCCGTGCTGTTGAATCCGACCAATGCCCACAACTTGTCTCAATTGAAGGATCTGGAGGCCGCAGCTCCAGTGTTGGGCGTGACGCTTGTCTCCTTGGAAGCCGAAGGACCTCAAGACATTGAGCCTGCTTTTATCAGGATCGGAAAGGAGCGCTCCGGAGCTCTTCTTATCATCGGGGACGCTATGTTGTCCTCTCAGCAAAGACGGATCGCGCAACTTGCGCTCAAGGGCCGGCTGCCGGCAGGCTACACGCTGAGGCAATTTGTCGAGGCCGGAGGCTTGATGTCGTACGGGACCGATTTCGCCGACCTGTTCCGTCGCGCCGCGTGGTACGTGGATAAGATTCTCAAGGGCGCCAAGCCCGCAGATCTTCCGGTGGAGCAGCCAACCAAGTTCGACCTGGTGATCAATCTGAAAACAGCAAAGCAGATCGGTGTGACGATTCCGGATTCGGTTCTGTACCAGGCGAACAGGGTGA
>CAYPHJ010000104.1:0-16318 GCA_964410485.1 uncultured Syntrophobacteraceae bacterium | reverse complement strand
CGCCAGCCATCTGTCGTAAAGTGAAAGCCGCCGAGGCTGAAGGCGGCCCTATTGTAAATCCCAGCCAGCACCCCCTCGCCCGCATACGTCCTGTTTTCGCCGGCTAGTCCGGTCGCCTGAAAGTTGACTCCGTTTCGATTGAATAGCGGATGGAATTCGTTGAACGAGAGAATGCCGGGGCCTGCGGCGCTGATGAGAAAAAGATTGCTCTCGGCCAAGCGCGGCTGAATGGGTGTCATGTTAAGCGGCTGGAGCAGTTGAGATTGCAACAGCTCGCTAACTCTGGCGATTTCGTGACGCGGTAAAATCGAGTAGGAATCGGCAAGCAGCCGGTGAGCGGAAAAGTTGGTTGGATCGGTGTTGACGGAGTTCCAGCCTTCGACCAACGCAAGTTGCTGGAATCCGAGATCGCTGTAGATTCGGCCAAGCGCGGCGCTTCGCGCGGCTAAATCTGAATCCAGGAGCAAGCGGGATCTATAGACGGCTCGATTCTCGTTCAGCTCGATGGCCCGTTCCATATCGTGCAATGCTTCGACCGGTCTATTGGCAGTCTGCTTTCGAATGGCGTCGTAGAAGTACGGAGTCGGATCCCTGGGATCGAACTGCTTGGCCATTTCGTATTGTCTGCCCGATTGCTCCTCTCTTTTCTCCTCATAATAAGCCTTGCCGAGGTAACTCCGGATAAGCGCATTGTCGGGGTCAAGGCTCACGGCGATGTCGATCTCTCTTCTGCCCTCGTCAAAATCACTCTCGCGTATCCTTGCCAGTCCCAATCCAAGCCTGGGTAGAGGGTCAGCCTGATCGCGGATGATGGCATTTTCGAAGGCCTCCCTTGCTTGTCCTGTGTCGACCCGTGTGAGATGAGCAAACCCCAAAACTGTTTGTGTTCTCGAGAGATTTGGATCGAGAGCAACTGCTTTTTCCGCTGCCTCGAGGGCCTCGTTCAGTTCGGCAAAGGACAGATGCAACTCGGACAATCTTGCCCAGGCCAGAGCATTGTCCGGGTCGACTTGCACGGCTTGTTGCTGGCTGTTGAGCGCGCCTTCGAGATCGAAATGTGCCTGCTGTGCGTACGACAACGCAATCAGTGCAGAGGCGGACTTTGGATCAGCTGTCACAGCCTTTTGCGCCAGTGTGAGTGCAGTTTCCTTCTCGTTTTGTGCTACTGCAATAATCGATTGCAGCGCAAACGCGTCGCTGTAGTTTGGCCTTAAACTCAGTGCGCGCTCGATATCCTTTGCGGCATCGTCGACGCGTCCCACTGCCAGCAGCAACGATGCTCGGAAGGCAAAAAACCGTGGTTCGGTTATCGTATCCGGGACCCCTTTGATGCCTTCGAAGGCTCCGCGCAAGTCACCTTTGATGTACGATTCAATCGATTTCCGGACCATGCCTTCCCAACCCGGCGCAGGAGGAAATTCCTCAAGCCGAAAATGAATGGTTGGTGGGTAGTACAGTGCCCATTGGACCGCATCACGCGGACGTGCCACAATCGTCCGAACTGGAGGTTTTCCTTTCTCTGCTATTGCCGATTCGCCGGTGCTGAGCGAGAGACTTCCCGCCGGGTTGGAAGCCAGAACCCTACCTTCGAATATAGAAATGAACGTCCTATCAGCAGCGACGCTTATGAAGCCTTCGGTTCCTTCCACGCCGGCATTCAGGAACACCGTAGTCACTTCTAAGTCTCTCGGATCACGGCTGAAGAAATATATGGCGCCTCTGATCAAGTCGATCAGAGACTTTCGTTCTTCCTTGGCTTTTTCCAGGGTGATCGTAGTTCTTTGATCCAGACGAACTACGGGCTGGTTGACCAGGGCGAGATCCGCCCGACTTCTCTCTCCCACCTGAATTCTGTCACCGGCACAATAGGTGTCATTCAATTGTGCCGCCTGCCACACCGTCTGGCCCACCCTTTGCGCCTCGACAATCCCTTGGACTGATACCAATTTGGCGAGCCACGGTTCACAAGTTGTCGCTGCATGAGAAAATGTTGGGTGGGAGAGCCATAGTAGCAGGCTCAAAACAACAGGGAAGAAAGGTGGGCATGTCTTCTTCACGGACGGCCTAGTTCCTCACGGCCGGCTGCATACCACATGCGAACTTAGAAGTACAACATCTACGTTATTTCTCTTCTAAGAGAATGATTCCGTCCCATGGTCCCGCGGGTGGGTGCTTCCTGTATTGTTCGCAAAGTCTCAGATAAAACTCCGAAAGACCATCCGATCCCAGGTATTCGACGCATTGCTTGAGTTTGCCCTGTGCCTCATCCCAGGACTGTTGCCTAAAGGCTTTGAGCCCCTCGGAAAAGGCCGTACAGGCTTTTTTCTGGTTATCGTCGGATTCCTCCATGGGGCAGAGCAATTCATGTACCGCGATCGGATGGGTCTTCCCCTTAAATCGAAAAATCCCAGCTTCGCGAGTCAAAAAGTCTTTGAGTCCATGTATCGCGTCTTCCGATACCAGAATCTCCGTCGAGAGGTATTTATTGAGGCTGTCCATCCGTGACGCCGTATTGATGGTATCTCCCGTCGCTCCATACGCATAGTGATCCCAAGCGCCAATATTACCAAGAAAGATCTGGCCGGCATGGACGCCGACACGCGTGGGTAATTTAAGAGTGGGGAAAGACTCGTTGAACTGACGCACTGCTTGAATGATGCCCAGTGCTGCAAGGCATGCATGTCTTCGAGCGTCAGGTCGTGTGGACTTCCATACAGCGACAATTGAATCCCCTGTCACGTCGGCAACAAGCCCACCGTTTCGCTTTATCGGTGCGAACGTGACTTCAAAATACTTGCGCATAAACTCGCTAACTTCGTGCGCAGCCATTGTTTCCGAAACTCTTGTGTACCCAGCAGCATCGGTGAAGAGGCATGTCCCATCTAAGGTTTCGCCCGCTCTTTTTATATCGACTCTGTTCGTGGCTAGCTCATCCACGACCTCGTTGGGAACGTAGTAGGTTAAAGCCTTTCTTATTTGCTGACGCTCTTGATTGGACTCAAAGTACTTCCAGAAAACAGCACCAAAAAAGCCGAGCGGTATTTGCAGAAACAATGGAGTGACGACAGGATACCAGGTTCCAGCCGTTTTAAATTCATGTTGAGCAACCGCAAAATAAACGAAGCTTATTACAACTATCGCAAGCGCACCGATTACAGTAGGGGCCATGCGTAAAGTCGTTCCCACAAGGACGCCCCAGGCGAAAATAAGCAATATGTGGTGGTGAAAGGCGATAGGCTTCACGGGCATGTTTTCCAAAAGATTTGCGAAGGCAGTCGCCGCAATTTCTACGCCGCTGATAAAAACTCCGTCTGCTTGTGAAAAGACTGTGTAATAGCTGTCGTCTCTTTCTGTAAATGCGATCTCTGAAACTCCCACGAAAACCGCCTTACCTCGGAAATTGAACTGGTCATCGCTGCTGGAACCCTCAGCAAGTTGCAGTGCCTGGTAATAGGGGACTGTGTTTACCGTGCGGGCCGGCCCGTAGTAGTTGAGAAACTGGCGGTCTGTGCCTCCATAAAAACCTACAAGAGCGTTGAGCAACCTGTGTCTTCGTACGTCGCCGGTTGGGCGGAAGTTCTCTAACTCCTTTATCATTCGTTTTGGGATCAGAGGATCGCCTTTAAATACCGCTCTGATGTCTCTCATAAACCTGAGCATGCCTCGTGACTTGATCGCCAGGGTTGCATCAGACGGCAGTTTTCCAATCTGATGCGGATTGGCTCTCTCGAACAAGCGGACAAAGTCGTCGTATGCGTCTAAAGCAAAGAGTTGGAATGCGACCACGGGAAAAGCTGCCGAATCTCCCGCACCCGTTTGGAAAAGCCAATATTTGCTTACTTTGATAGGCAACCTGGGAAGAACGAACGGCGCGGTTGCAACAGCAGACTCCGAAAGCGGAGCAAGGGGTTCGACAACTTTCATGATCTTGTGTGGGCCGAGTGGTCGAGTCGCTTGTGGTTCGAGACGTTCAGTAAGCACAACGTTACCGGCTTTTCTGATCGCAGCAGCCAACAAATTGTCTTCCTCAGGGGAACGCGGCTCAACAAAATACACGTCAAAAACGATAAGTTCCGCGCCGGCCTTGATTAGCGTCTCAATCAAGCGCGCATGGAGCGAACGCGGCCATCTGTCGGGGTTCCTCGGTAGCTTAAGGTACTCAGACGATTGCTTGTCTATGCTGACTACAACCACCTCCGGCGGCGCTGTTCTTACTCCCCTGACCTTAAACAGCAGCCCCAGACCCAGGTCTTCTTCGATCTCATGAGTAAAAGGGAAAAAACTCATAACGACACCTAGAGTCCCCAAGAGCAATCCTAACAAGACCGCCGCACGGTATAAGCGCGACATGTAAAATCCTCTTGCCGCTCAGCTGTGGGTCATCAGGCTCCGAACCAAACGAGCACTGAAACCGAACGCAGATATATCGTTTTAGCCATGGGAAGTCAGCTCGTAACCTTGGCCAAAGCCGCTTCTGATTTCGACAACCAAAATCGCATCGACATCCCTTGATAGAGTTCAATGGCGGCGACTACCTCGGCGCGGGCGTTTGCAGCCTGATCCAGTTGCGAGTACAACTGCCCAAGCCCCAGATGACAGTGTGCTTGCAGAGGACGCATTCCCAGCTCTCGAGCCCGATCAAGTGCTTTTTTGTAGTTAGCCTCCGCGTCCTTTCTATCGACCGGGCTACTTTGAGACATGATATTTCCTAGATTTCTCAGTAACCAAGCCTCACTTCCTTTATCCTTACTTTCGGAAACGAGATCGAGTCCTCTCCGCGCAATCCTTTCCGCATCTTCAATTCGGCCCGCCAGGTTATAAGCCTCACTCAACCAAGCCATGCGCAAAGCCTGTCCTCCCAATCTTTTCATGGAGGCCGTCTGCTCTAACGCCATCTCCAAGAGCTTAACGCCTTCGTCGAGCCGCCCAGCAAACGTGTATGCCGCACCTAAGCAGGAAGTAATCAATGGCCGCTGTACTGGAATTCCAGCAGTATCACAGGTTTGTAGTCCGCGCTCGAGCAGAGCGATTGCCTTGTCAAACTCCCCTTTAATGAATGCCAAAACCCCAGCGCCGTAGAATGCATAAATGATGCTGTAACCGTGGTTCCTTTCAAGCGCAGTTTCGACAGCTTCTTCTCCGTAAGGAACCGCCTCGGCAAATTTTCCAAGTTGTGCGAGACAACGGACTAACCAGGCTTTGCAAATGACGGACACGATCCCTGTTGTGCCAAACAGTTCATATTTACGGCCTCCCATCAAAGAAAGAGCTCGGTGAAGTGCGCTGATCGCTGCATCATATTGACCAAGATTGTGGTGCGCCACACCTAGGAAGTAATGAGCCACGACGTGAAGATCGATATGTTCTTGCGCGCTTGTATGTTGTATAGCTTGTTTCGCGGAGAAAATCGCCTGTTCTGAATTGCCTGAAAGATTCCAGTGTGCAGTGATCAAGTTGAACAACTTTCCTAATCTCGCTTCATCGTTCAACCTCGCCGCCGGGCGTTGCGCTTCCTCCAGGTAGTTGAGTCCTTGCTGAAAATCTCCGAGGATAAATAACGCATTACGCATCTCGATACGAAGGTCAACGGCATGTCGGAGCGTGTCAGGATTTTCCGAAAGATGCCGCAGGGCTAGTAAAGCCTGCTCGAAATAATTTAGTGCTTGGCGGACTGCCGACCGAGATAAGGCCTTAGTGCCCGCGTCCTTTAGGTAGACAACAGCCTTGTCCCAAATCTCGCCGTGCAAGGCATGATACGCCAAGGTCTCGACGTGATCATTTAGCTTGTCCCGGGTTATTTCCTCAAGAGCGGTCACAATCCGTGCATGCAGTGACATTTTGCGTTCACGTAGCAGCGCGCCGTAAACGACCTCATTAGTCAGAGCATGTTTGAAGCTGTATTCCACCTCCGGAAAAAGATTCGACTCGTAAAGAAACTCTGACAACTGGAGGGTTGCCAGATACCGCAGCAGTTCGTCATCCGGCAATCCGGCTACAGCGCGCAGCAGCCGGAGCGGGACGAGAACGCCAATAACGGCAGCCGTTTGCAAAAGGTGTTTTTCCTCCAGCCCCAATCGATCTACGCGATTGGCTATAAGCGTCTGCACCGAACTGGGGATACGAATGGCGTCGATTCTTAGCCCGGGTCGATACGCCCCTTTCACACCAGCCAGAACCCCCGTTTCGATAAGAGAACGTACGCTCTCTTCTAGAAAGAACGGATTCCCGTCGCTCCGGTTGATCAGTAACTCCTTGAGCGGTGCCAAGTCTTGGTTGTTCCCCAAAAGATGCTGCAACAGTTCATCTGCTCCTGTTGCTGGTAATGGATCGACCCGCAAACGAGTGTAATAAGTTTTATCCGCCCAGGTGTGCGTGTAGCCAGGCCGGTAGTTCACCAGGAGCAGGATTCTCGACATCGGGAGGGCTTCCAGTAGATAATCGAGGAATGCTTGCGTTTCGCCGTCGATCCAGTGGAGGTCCTCAAAAACAATTAACAAGGGCTGCGTCTGACTGTCGCGCACGAAAACACGCTTGAGCGCTTCGAGCGTGTGACGTCGGCGTTGCTGCGGCTCCATGCTATTGAATCTTTTCAGCGCCTCAGTTAGATTTGCTCGCCGCGCGACGGAATTCGACCGCCGAGCAGGGCTCTCTTGATCTTCTTTCGGCAATGCGTTGAGAAGCGCCAGAATTGGTGGAACCGCATCCGTCAAGCTCTCATCTATTGCACAGACCTGATCCAGGACTGTGGTTTGGATTCTGTTTGTCGCAGCGCCTTCCGATATTGCAAAATAACGCCTCAGCAACTCAATGACCGGGAAATAAGGAGTTGCTTTGCCATAAGAGACAGAAGTAGCCTCCAGAACCCGCCAATCCGCGGGCACATGGTAGTTGATAAACTCATGGACTAAGCGTGATTTTCCCAGGCCAGCATCGCCGACCATCGCCAAGATCTGACCACGACTGGAGGCTGCTTGCGTTATGAGACGGCGGAAAATGTCTATCTCTGTTTCTCGTCCAACAAACGGCGTGAGTCCCCGGCTCATGCCGGCTTGCAAGCGTTTGCGAGCAGCAGTGGCGCCGGTAAGCTCGAATACCTGGACCGGCTGTGAAACCCCTTTGGGCTCGACGGAGCCCAACGTTTTTACCTGGACAAAGCCTTCGACCTCGCGAAATGTGTCGAGTGTCATCAGAATCGAGCCTGGTCCGGCGAACTCCTGCATTCGCGCGGCGAGATGCGTGGTATGGCCGAGGGCGGAGTAGTCGATTGTGAGATCGTTACTGATAGAGCGCACCACCACCTCACCCGAGTTTAGGCCAACCCCGATCTGAAGTTCGCCGTCCAAACGACCTATCTTTTCGCGATGACGTCGCATCTCTTCCTGCATGGCCAGGGCCGCATAACATGCGCGTACGGCGTGATCTTCATGCGCCAGCGGCGCGCCAAAAAGGGCCATGATGCCGTCGCCGAGGACCTGGTTCACGGTCCCTTCGTAGCGATGGACGGCTTCCATCATAAGGTGCAAGATCGGGTCGAGTAGCTTTTGAGCGCCTTCCGGATCCAGCCCTTCTAACAGTCGTGTCGAGCCTATGACGTCGGCAAACAGAACCGTGACCTGCTTCCGTTCCCCTTCGAGATTGGCGCGGGAAGCCAGTATCTTTTCGGCAAGGTGACCGGGAGTATAAGATTCTGGCGAGTGAGTGGTCGTGGTAGGTTCCGGAGCTCTAGCCGGGGCGTTGTCGAATGGCCGGCCACATCTGCGGCAAAATTTGGCTCCTCGGCGGTTCGACTCACCGCAATTAGAACAAGGGGATTCGAGTTGCAGACCACAGTGGTCGCAGAAGACCGCGTCTGTAGAATTCTCGCTTTGGCATCGTGGGCAGAGCATGGGGCCCCCGCTAAAGGGCCTTTCCTTGCTGAGATCGACCCTAGCCCAACTTTCTCAACTGGAAAGCATTAATAGCCTCCGTATATCTCAGCCACAGGTAAAAGCAAGCGACCTGCTGGGTCTTCCGAATTCTCGACATTGCTCCTTTTCTAGCCCCCACGTTCGTTACAAGACATCTACCTCCAGAACCCCTGTGGCCAGTTCCAGAGAAGCAATTCCCGGGGATCTGGGAGGTTACAACTTCGCGCGGTGGAGGAGGAGCACCGGAGGGGAGCACGGCTTAAAGAATTGAGGGCACAGGTTGCGCAGCTGATACATTAACCGGTCGTAGAATCCAGCCCGCATGACCACAAGGTGAACATCTTGCCTTTGGACCCACTGCCTCAATACTTTGTGCAGCGGGCGTGTGTGCACGTCTACCGTGATGTCCGTCCCCTGATTCCGCAAAGCGCCGCAGGATTTCGAGATTTCTTCTTGCAGCAAGCGAAGGAAATCGCTTTCCTTGCGGCACGTTCCGGATAACGGCGTCGACATAAGTCCTGGATAGACTATCGGCAATTGATCCATAAGCGCCTTAAAACCAGCGCAATCGTAGTGAACGAGAAAAACTACTTTCATTCCGGGCTGGGCGATCTGCTTGATGTACGGAAGGAAGTCTTCGATTCGATCGGAGCCTCTCAGGGGAACCAAAATGCGTTCACCCATAAATGTCTCCTCCACGGCTTCGCTTTCTGCATCTCGTTAACGCAACGCCTATGCCAGGTCGCGATTCCTGAGCACATTGTTGAGTTTACAGCGTATTTTCTTAACGCTCTTTAGGCCGGGGGGATTGAGAACACTCCAAACGTAGCCACAGGATACGAAAGGTTTCGCGCGCAACCGGGCTGAGGCCGCGAATTTAGTTCTTTACCATACGACAGCGAGCGATTCGCTGCTGTCAACAAAAGTACACACCCGCTGTAAACTTTTGAACACAGTTGAAGGGCCGATCTGTGTTCGGCTCAAAGGTAAAAGCGCAGTCCCGATGGGTTTACTTGGATAACCGGTTTCAAGGCTACTGCCGTGATTCGTGGAGCTTTACTAACCGGTTTTGGCGCAAAACCCAGATCCTCTGCTGCTTGCGGCATGCTTTGTGCGAAATCTCGTGCCAAGCCAGTCAAAGAAAGAAAAATCTTTTGGACAATTTTGCCGAAACGATTCGCAACATGCCGTTTTTCTCTGACCTTGGGCGTGAGGATTTGGCGCGCGTTGCGGGCAAGCTCGAGCAAGAGAGGTTTGCCTCTGGGGACATTATCGTAAAGCAGGGGGATCCCGGCGATGGCTTTTACCTGGTTCAAAACGGCGCCGTCGAGGTGGTCCTCGAAGACAATGGAGTCGGCGAGAGCTTGGCAATGCTCAGCACCAATGAGTCCTTTGGCGAAATGGCGCTCTTCACAGGAGAAAAAAGATCGGCAACCGTACGGGCTTTTATCGACAGCACCGTATTAAAATTGAGCAAACGAAATTGGGAAGAACTGATTGGTAAGTACCCGTCGCTCACTTTGCACTTTTGTAAAATCTTAAGCCGCCGGCTGGCGGAAACAAACCGGGACGTATCGCGTGGCCGAAGCGCCTTCAGTTTGATCATGGAGGATTTTTTTGCCAGCCAGGCGCCCGAAGTCCAAGATTTTCTCGTTCGAACATCAGTTTTGAAAACTCTGGAGCCGGAAATCATCGAATCGGCAATGTCGGTGCGTAATGCGAAAGAACTCTTGGCTACGCTTTCGTCGAGTTTTCCAACGTTTTTACGCGTCGATAAAAAAGGCCGCTACGAATATCGGGGTCATGTGCGTGAATTTTTGACAACGAAGCTTCATCAAACGGTTGGAGTACAAGAACGAGCGCAGCTGCATTTGGGCTTTGCCGCTTATTTCTCGACGCGAGCGAAATGGCTGGCCGCTATCGAGCACTACATCAAAGCGGAGCGAAGTGACCGGGCATCGGAGTTAATCCAAGCTCACGGCGTGGATTTACTTGAGACTGAGTCGCCTGCAGATATTCTGGCTGTAATTAAAGCGGCGCCGCCGTCGGTGACTCGATCCCATGGCCCGATAGCTCAGTTTGAGGCAGAAGCGCATGTTCGGGTAGGGGATCTGGATTCCGCTATCCGGAGCTATCAACGCTTTCTCTCCCAACGGCAGCTTTCCACGACAGAGATAGTCGAAGTTGCACACTACTACCAAAAGCTTGCCGAGCTGCACCAGCAAAAAGGGGAAATCGGGCAGGCCATTGGCTGTCTCCGTTTGACTGCAACCATGATTGATGAGGGAAAATGGAACCTCGAAGCCGTTCAGGCTATGCAGTCCATCGAGGCCCTCCAGCAGCGCAGCGGAATGCAAGAGGGTGCATTGACTTGGAGTCACAAAGCTCTCAGTCTGGCTGCAAAGTTACGACGGCACCGGGAGAGCCGACCCGGGTTGAAGAAGCAAAAAGGCTTCGCTTTCTTGCTTGCTCTTGCGGTCGGGTGGTTTGTCTGGCAGATGCCGCCTCAACCCCCTCTGGACGTGCAGGGGATGCGTTTCCTGGCCACTCTCTCGACAGCAGTAATACTGTGGATGTTCGATGTCTTCGACGACTACGTGGTCGCCCTAACGCTGCTACCAGTATGGTACGTAGCGGGCATAGCGCCCAGCAATATGGTTCTTGCCGGTTTCTCCACAAACTCCTGGTTTTTTGTGCTTGCAGCTTTGGGAATGGGCGCCGCAGTCATGAGAACTGGCTTGTTGTACCGGGTGGCGCTCCAAACACTAAAGCGTCTCCCGCCCAGTTACAGGCTGTATACTTTTATGCTCGGGATTTCGGGCCTGATAGCTGTGCCGCTCCTGCCTGATACCAGGGCGCGGATGGCGATCATGGCTCCGCTGGCGTTTTCAATCTCCGAAGCTCTCGGCTTTAAGCCTCGATCCAACGGTTCTGCGGGTCTTGTTCTTTCTACGTTTATCGGGTTCACCCAGACGACATTTATCTTTCTGACGGGCGCTACATTTACGTTGATCGGCTGGAATCTGTTACCCGAATCAGCAAAGGCGGAATTCGGCTGGGCAACATGGACGCTAGCTGCCTTACCGGCCGGAATTTTGACTCTCCTCAGCCTTCTCGTCGCAGTTCAGATCCTCTTTACACCGGAACGAGAAAATCACGGGAAGGTTACTTCCGGCACGTTGGAAACTCAACTGGAAATTTTGGGACCTCTGACCAAAGCCGAATGGCTGAGCTTGGCAGTTTTGGGTTTTGCAGTTGCCGGGTGGATCGCCAAGCCTCTACATGGAATTGGTGAGACATGGGTAGCGCTGGCGGCTTTCTTAGTCTTCTTATTCGCGCGTGTACTGGATAAGACAGGGCTGAAGAACAGTATTGATTGGGGCCTTCTTCTTTTGGTTGGTGTTCTTCTCAGCCTCGCGGCGCTAATTCCGAGCCTCAACCTGGACCGCTGGCTGATGCACAATATCAGTCCGGCTCTTTCCCTGTTTTCGTTTCATCCTCTCCCATTCCTTTGGGTGGTTGCACTGTCGATTTACATTTCCTGCTTCTTTTTGAGGCGTACCGCGGTGGTTATATTGTCAATGCTCACGCTTCTCTCCTCGGCGCAGGAGATAGGGATTCACCCGGGCGTTTTCCTTCTTGCGGTTTTGATGGCGGTGGACAGCTGGTATCTGCCCTATCAGAGCGATGCTTATCAGATCGCGTACTACAGCACAGAGGAAAAAGGCTTTTCCCACTCCCAGGCAAGAAAAATAATGGTGGCCAAGTGTCTCGTTTCCTTTTTGGCCATTGCCGTTAGCGTACCGTACTGGCAAATGCTGGGATTTATTGACTAACAGGCTGGAAAGGGGCTCTTAGGCAAGCTGCCGACGTTCAGTAACCTCCCTGTGGGAGATCCCCCCTTTCAACAAAGTTCGAGGGTTGCGAAGAGATCTCTTGAGCGCTCTGCCGGATAGGGGAGAAGATAAAGACAACTTGCGTACCGGGTTGAGCAACTTTGTCAATGTGAGGAACAATATCCTCGACGCGCTCATTTCCGCTGAAGGTCAGTACAACCTGTTTTGCGGCCATAGATCCCCCCTCTAACCACTGGAGATTATCGAGCAGCTAACACATTTCTAATTCGCATGAACCAGATGTACGGGAAACAAAGCCGGCTGCTTCAAGTAAACGAAACGAGCCATCAACTTGCGGAAAACGTGCAATGTCGCAATTTGCCATCCCGCACGCCGCATAATCAGATGCACGTTGCCTGCCAGAGTGTATTTGGCGATGACTTTCCTGAGAGAGCCGGTGTAGACATCGACGCTGATCTCGATTTCTCTGTGGAGCAGATCCTGCAATGCGCGAAAAACCTTCTGCTCGGTGAGTAGCCGTTGCGCCGCAATGAACTCGCTGTGTCGCCCCGCCCAATCAACATTGCCGGCTGTCTGTGAGTTGGCAGGACGCCATTCGGGGCGGCAATGCATTAGGAAGACAATTTTCATCCCTGGTTGAGCGATCCTTTCAATGTGGGGCATCAAATAGCGCAGCCGGTCCTGACTGTTTATGGCGATGAGAATTTGCGGTTTCATTTTTTTCCTCGCTTCCTGACGTTTGTTGACGCAAGCCCTATGCCATGGTTGGCGATACGAGTAAGGCACTGTAAAATAAGCAGAATTTGTCGAGGGAGCGGTGCGAGAGCGCGCTGAATGTAAACGGACTTCCGGTAGCTGTGAACGTGGTTGACAGCCCTCTGTTTACGATGTTAAGGAGGGTCCAGTCGGGTTTCCTTGGAGTTCCTGATTCGATCCGCACCATCGAATTGAAGCGTCAACGTGGGGCTGCATTGCGCTAGGAGGTCTACAATGAAAACCTACAGTGAGCCGTCGTTCAGTGACCAAAGTCATCTCGCTGAACAGCTTCTTAAAATCTGCCAGCAAATGAGTTCGGAAAGGGGCCTTGCGGCCCTTTTGGACTTGATCGCTACCGAGGCGACTAAGCTCATGGAGGCGGATCGGGCGAGCCTTTTCCTCTTGGACCGCGAAAAGGGGCAGCTCTGGTCGAAGGTTGCGCTTGGCAGTGATGAGATCCTGCGCTTTGACGCCAACTCGGGTATTGCCGGAGCGGTTGCTCTAACGGGAGAGACAATAAACGTCGAGGACGCCCATCAAGACCGCCGCTTCTATAAAGAGATTGACCTTCGTACCGGATATCGCACGCGCAGTCTCCTGGCCGTGCCACTCAGAACGCATGAAGGCGAGATTATTGGCACATTCGAAGTATTGAACAAGAAGACAGCGACGTTCGGCCAACGAGACGAACAGATTTTGAAGGCGCTGGCGGCGCAGGCAGCTATCGCTATCGAGACCGCGCAACTCGTCGAACAAATGAGGCGTCATCGAGATCAACTGCAACAGGAAAATACGCAACTCTGGCAAGAAGTTGAAGGAAAATTTTCCACGGAGAGCATCATTGGCGCGAGCGCGAAAGTTCAGGCGGTTCTAAAAACAATAGAGCAGGTTAGTCACAGTTCCGCGAGCGTCTTGATTACGGGTGAGAGCGGCACGGGAAAAGAGTTGGCAGCCAAAGCGATTCACTACAAGAGCCCGCGGGCGCGCAAGCCTTTTGTTGCGCTGAATTGCGCGGCCCTGCCCGAGAGCCTGGTAGAAAGCGAGCTGTTTGGCATTGAGCGAGGCGTTGCAACGGGGGTGGAGCGCCGGGTGGGCAAGTTTGAGTCGGCAGAGGGGGGAACCTTGTTTCTTGACGAGATCGGCGACTTGAGCTTAACCGCGCAAGCCAAACTTCTCCGGGTTCTCCAGGAGCGAGTGGTCGAGCATGTTGGCGGAAGAAAGCCTATCCCGGTAGACGCGAGAATCCTGGCGGCAACAAACAAGAACCTGGAAGAGGAAATTCAAAAGGGAAACTTCCGTTCCGATCTTTACTACCGGTTGAAGGTCATTCATATTCACATGCCGCCGCTGCGTGAGATTCGGGAAGACATTCCGCAGCTGGCGCACTATTATCTCGCCAATTACTGCCGGGAAATGAACAGAGAGCCCATGACCTTAACTCCGCAAGCTGCCAACGCCTGTATGCGCTATTTGTGGCCCGGCAATGTCAGGGAATTGGAAAATGAGATGAGGCGGCTCGTCCTTTCGGTCGCGCAACGGACAATCACACCAGAGGATCTATCCGCTCCGATCGTCGGGAGCGCTATGGAGCCACTCACTCAAGTACTGCAGCCCAAATATCTGAAAGACATTGTGTCCGAGTTGGAAAAGCGCATGATCCAAGACGCATTGAAACAATCGAAACACAATCAGCTGCACGCCGCGAAAGCGCTGGGCTTGAGCCGCCAGGGGCTGATCAAAAAAATGCGCCGCTACAACATTAGCCTGCGTAATTCATAAGTCATTGGCGCCAGGCCGTGCTCGTTTTTCGTGCTCGTGATTGGATGGGAGCAAGAACACGAATCACGAACACGATGATCGATCTCCGCGCCCTCAGCGCCTCGCTGGGGCCGTGGCGGAACTTTGAACCTTGAACTTGGAACCTGGAACTGCGCGCGGTGGCGCGCGGCCTTCGCGCCTTAGCGAGAGATATTGCGAGTTTTTGGTTGCCGAAACTCGAAACCTGGAACCCGAAACTCGGAAAGCACATCACGCCCGGAACAACTCGCCCATGCGGCGCCCGAAAAACCGGCCCGCGAGGAAGAGACTTGCAGCCAACAGCACAAGCCCAAGCATACCCATGGCGCTAGCGATGTAGGGGCCGTCGGCGATGCGGCCGAGCAGAGCATAGATGGCCTTGGTGATGGGATAGTGCTGCTCCTTCAAAGCCAAGATCAGGCTGTCGCTGACCTCCAGCATGGCAAAGGAAAACGCCAGGATCGCGCCGGCGACCAGGTTAGCAAACACCAGCGGGAAGGTGATCTGGTAGAGTGTCTTTAGCGGACTGGCTCCGAGGTTCATGGCGGCTTCTTCCAGCGCGACGCTGCTTTGCTGGAAGCCTGCGTACGCCGCGCGCACCATGTAGGGCAGCCGGCGCACTGCATAGGCGATCACGAGCAGCGGGAACGGGTTGATTCGGGCATCCAGCGGCGTTGCTGAGAATGCCGCCACATAGCCAAAGGCAATGACGAGGCCTGGAAGCGCCAAAGGCAGCATGGCGAGCGCGTCGAGGACGTCCCGTCCTGGAACTCTCTTGCGCGCCAGCAGATAGGCGATAGTCACTCCCAGAACCACGTCGATAATCGTACTGAGACTGCTGAGCAGCAGGCTGTTTTTGATGCTGAGCAGGGTGAGATCGTGGGTGAACACATCGGCGTAGAATCGCAACGTGTATTCGCTTGGAAGAACAGTCAAAAACCAACGGGCGGTAATGGATGTGAGCAGGACACCCAGGTGAGGGATGAGCGCCAGAGCGGAGATGCCCAAGACCACCGCGTAGATCAATACGGTCAGTCGCGCCGAAGCGGGACGCATCGCCGACGTCACGTGGCCGCGGCCCAGCATCTCGTAGCGCTTCGTGCCGATCAACTTTTTTGAGAGATAGAAGAAAAATATTGTGAGGAGGATGACGGCAACGACGAGAGCATAACCCATCGGATTGTGATGCAGATCGGTCACCATATTGAAGATTTGGACGGCAACGAGTTCGCGATACTCGAAAACAAGAGGAGTGCCGAGATCGGTAAACGCCCAGATGAACACGATGATAGCGCCCGCAAAATAACCCGGAAGCATCAAAGGAAAGGTGACGGTGCGAAACAACTTGAAGCCGCTCGCCCCCATGTTTTTTGCGGCTTCCTCCAGGCTGGGATCGACATTGGCCATCGCTGCTGCCAGATTCAAATACATGATTGGGTAAAGATGTAGCACTTCCAGGATGACCACGCCCCAAAAACCGCCGCCCAGCCAGTCGATGGGCTGGTCAATGACCCCCATCTCCAGCAGCAACAGATTGACGGAGCCAAATCGGGCCAGTATTTGGCGCATTCCAATGGCGCCAACGAAAGGCGGCAGCACCAGGGGGATCAGGAGGAGACCGTTGAGTAATCCCTTGCCGCGGAAATCATAGCGTACCATGAGGAAGGCCAAAGGAAGACTGATCAGGGTAGTGAACAGTGTCACGGCCAAGCCCAAATTGATGCTATTGGCGAGGATAAGCGTGTAGTTCGGGCTCGAAAGCATGAGCTTGAAAAACACCAGAGAAAATCCCTCGTCGGTAAAAAACGCCCCGGAAAAAACGTACGCGATAGGGTAAAGCATGAAGACGATGAAAAAACACCAGAGAAAGACCAACACCCCCGCGGTTACGGGACTGAGATCGTAGCGGCGCAGCCATTTATCGATCATTATGTGTTCCTCGACCCACCACAGGGCAAATCCGAAATCCGAAGCTCGAAATTCGAAACAATCTCGCGAAAC
>CAYPHJ010000103.1:0-16320 GCA_964410485.1 uncultured Syntrophobacteraceae bacterium | reverse complement strand
AACCGCCGACACGAGGATTTTCAGTCCTCTGCTCTACCGACTGAGCTACCTGGCCAGAAATGTGAAATATTGCGTAAAAGAGGCGGCGAGTCAATCTTTCGCGACGGTGGCGGGCAGCTCTGTGGCTTGGGCTTCGATGAAATCCAGCACCTGGCTTTCGAGGCGTACGCCGTTCAGGGTGTTAATTTCCTGTATGCCTGTGGGGCTCGTCACGTTCACCTCGGTCAAGAAACCACCGATAACGTCCAAACCGACAAAAAAAAGACCGTCTTGGCGCAGAAAGGGCGCTAGCGCCTCGCAGATCTCTCGATCTCTTGTAGTCAGTTCAGTCCGGACGCATTTTCCCCCGACGTGGATATTTCCCCGATGTTCCTCCTCGGAAGGAACTCTCAAAACCGCACCGAGGGCCTTACCGTTGACTACGATGATGCGCTTGTCGCCCTGGCGAATCTCGGGGAGATACCGTTGGGCCATGATCAACTTACGGCTGTTTTCCGTCGCCGCTTCCAGGATCGCATTTGTATTGCGATCCTGGGTATTCAGGTAAAAGACCCCGCTGCCACCACTTGCGTCCAGCGGCTTGATGATCATTTCCCCACCCAACTCCTCCATAAACGACTTGAGTCGTTGCATATCGTTGCTGACCAGCGTTTGCGGGATCTGCTCGGGAAACCGCAGCGCGTAGAGTTTTTCGTTAGCTTCACGAAGTCCCTCGGGACGATTCATGACGAAGCATTTACTCTCATCGACCAGGCTTAGGATGTGTGTTGCAAAAAAATACTTCATATCGAACGGCGGATCTTTGCGCATCAAAATAACGTCAAAGTCGTCAAGAACTCCGGTGGCAAAAGCGCCCAAGTCATAGTGCGGCGTTGCACGCTTCACACCGAGCCGGCGAAATCGCGACCAAGGTGTTCCCGCCCGAACAAACAGATCCCCTATCTCCATGTAGTGGAGGAGGTGACCGCGCTGTTGCGCTTCCAACATCAACACGAACGTGGTGTCCTTGTTGATGTCGATCTGCTCGATGGGGTCCATGACGACCCCAATCTTTAACGTCCGCATCGCCTTGTTTTCTAACTTCACTTCATCACTCCGCCACTCCAGTCTCGACTCACTCCCTGATCACCCAAGTCCCGGCGAAGAAATCGTGCCAAGCTCGTTTTTGCCTGCTCCAGATAATCCATAAAACGCCAAGGATGAGCGGCGCAAAGACAATAGTTCCAATCAAACGGCGAAAGGCTTGTTTAAAACCGATCGGCGCTTGCTTTGGACCAACGACCCGCAGGCCCAGCATCCACTTGCCGACCGTCTTGCCACCCATACCATGCAATAGCACAAAGTAGCCGGCCGCCAGGACCAGGCAACTCAGCGTAACAAAGAACATGAGCGGCCGCGCAGTTGCCAATGTAAGGGATTGGTCATGCGCAGATAGACCGACTCTGTAACCGAGATAGCTGAGCAGCCCAAGTCCCGTTGCGAGCCCCGCAATAACCACCAAGTCAATCGCAAAAGCAATTCCACGACGGAGAAAACCGCCCCAGCGTACCTGCACGTCCGGAGTGGTCGCCCGGCGTGCGAAGGCCTCCGCCTGAGCGGGTTGCGGCGCGAACTGCCACAGATCGCTGCTCTCTGAACCCGGGTCAACACCAGACCCATCCTCCACCTCGAGAGCAAACTCCTCCCGTTTCTCGCCAAACATGACGCGCCGGTGCAGGGGTTTGGCGCCACAGTGGGGGCAGCGTTCATCCGCAAGCTGAATGAGACCATCACAGTTCTGACATATCATAGGTTCAATACTAAAACGTTTGCGAGTTGCCTTAGACTCGCGCCATCCCAAGCAAAGTCAATTAACAGCCACACTCAAGTCGCCCCAGAGGAACTGCGCCAGTGTGACGGTTACAATGGCCGCCGTCTCGGCACGGAGCACGCGCCGCCCCAAATGGACCGGCTGAAATCCATGCTCCACCGCCAAGGCCGCTTCTGCCGGACTGAATCCTCCCTCGGGACCAACCACGAGAATTGCAGCACTCGCATCAGTGTTGCTCGCATGAACTTGCTTCAATGTGCGTTCAGTCTCCTGCTCCCAGAAAAAAAGCTTGAGCAGGTCGGACCCGGCTCTCTTGACCACCGACGAAAGATCCGCCACATCGTCTACGGCCGGTACACGCGTCCGCCCCGATTGCTTCACGGCACTGAGCGCAATCTTCTGCCAACGCTCCCGCCGTCTTTGCCGCTTACCCGCATCCAATTTCGGCACAGTGCGGGTCGAAACAAAAGGAACAATCGCTTGCACGCCCAATTCGGTAGCCTTCTCCACCGCCCAATCCATCTTCTCGCCTTTAATTACGGCCAACGCCAGAGTTAATTTCAGAAAAGATTCCCGTTCCGGTCGGTAGGACCTCAACACCTCCACCCTGGCCCGATCTTCACTCACCTCTCGAATGACGGCTGCATACTCTCCACCCTCGTCATCGAACAGCGTTACGGCGTCCCCGGGCGCGAGCCTCAGAACCCGCCTCAAGTGCTCAAACTCCTCGCCGGCAACAACACCGCTGCTACCGGCAATGTCTTTTCTTGCAATGAAAAACCGCGCCACCGTAACGGCCCATTAGTCGCTTACGAAGTGGTATTTTCTCATAAGAGTTGCGCTATGACTCCACCGCCGCAGCATTCCAGTCGTTACTTCTTTCTCAATAAGAGCGTGACCCACTCCTTTTCGCCCTTGCGTCTGATCACGCCAAAACCGTATTCAGAAAAACGGCGCACCACTTCTGCCGATTTGGGCTGCAAAATGCCGGAGATGATGAGTGTGCCGTCGAGCGCCACTCGCTTGCTCAAGGGACCGGCTAACTCTACAAGTGTCTCGGCCGTAAGGTTAGCAACCACCAAACGAAAAGCCTTGTTCAGACGGCCGAGCTTGGTCATCGACAGGTGGATACTCGAGCGGACGCCATTGCGGCGAATGTTTGCACGGGCCACTCTCAAGGCTACAGGATCATTGTCCAGCGCCCATACTTCCTTTGCCCCGAGTTTTGCCGCGGCAATAGCGAGGATGCCCGAGCCAGTGCCGACATCAAGTGCCCTAAACATCTTTTTTCCCAAACGCTGAGCAACTTCTTCGATGAGTTCCAGGCAACCGCGGGTAGTCGCGTGCGTGCCCGTACCAAAAGCCATTCCGGGCTCAATTGTGATGACGTGCCGGTGGCGAAGCGCCGGCGCTGTCGCCCACGGCGGCGTCACCCAAAAACTCTTACCGATCTTTTGCGGTTTGAAAAACCGGCGCCACGAGTTGTTCCAGTTACGGTCTTTCAACAGCCGGCAACGCAGCCGCGGTTCACTACGAGCGCAATCGGTTCCGTTGATCTCGCGCACAAAATACTGGATGTCCCGGCGAATCAACCGATCGCCGGAAGAATGTTCAAAATAGGCCTGAACTTCTCTCTTCTTTATAACCACCCCAGGAGAGCCGCGTTCAATCAGGAAATTTGAAACGGCATCAACCGTAGAAGCGTCGGTCTGAACGGAAATTTGTAACCATGAGGAAGGCACAGCTTTATATGCCATACACACGCCACCGTATCAATTCCACGGATAACGCAGAAGTGACATACCTCCCGAAGTTTTGTCTAGCACCGAAATGCTTTCAGCTTCTTGTCAAAATTCGACCTTCAGGATATGGACAATGGTTACGCGGAAAGGATTGGCGCAATGAAGTTAGCCTCGATCAGACCCAATGAACTGGCCGTCGTATCTGACGGATTCATGACTCCTGTGGGAAAAGAGCTGACGCGTCGGTATGGCTCGGGCACGAGTCTTTCCTACACTCGTTGCGTGCGCAAAGGCTTCGAGTCTTTTGCTCCCACTGGGCCGTGGATCACCACCAAAGACGAGATCTCCGATCCGCACAACCTGTCGATGAAGCTTTGGGTCAATGGAGAGCCGCGACAATCGGCAAAGACTGATGCTATGGTGAATGACATCCCCACGCTCGTCAGTTACTTATCGCAAGTGACGACCCTCTTTCCGGGCGATCTTATCGCCACGGGCAACCCGGACTCGCCCGATTTTCAGAAACAACTTCAACCCGGTGATGTTTTAATCTCGGAAATCGAAAGCATCGGTACAACGCGGTCGGGCGTGGCCCAGGAATCGTGAGGCAGCGGCCATGGTACAAATCGCTCCCTTCCGCGGGGTGTTTTACAATCAGAAGAAAATCCGCGATCTTGCGAAGGTCATTGCTCCACCTTATGACGTGATCTCACGCGAGGACCAAGAAAAGCTTTACAAGAAATCGCCCCACAACTTTGTCCGTATTGATCTCAGCCAGGAGAGCGATTCCTATGATACGGTCGCCGAGCTGTTTCGTGACTGGCAGGCCGAGGGCATTTTTCAGCGCGATGAATCGCCGGCGATTTACTTCCTCACCCACCGTTTTCTACTGAAAGGGAACTCAACGAGGACACGCCAGGGATTTTTTGCTCTGACGCAGCTACAGGACTTTTCTTCCGGCACCATACGGCCCCATGAAGAGACGCTCGCAGCCCCCAAAGAAGATCGGCTGCGTCTCATGTTGGCATGCCAGGCGCAGCTGAGCCCGATTTTCGCCTTGTATTCCCACCCAAAGCAGAGCCTCAACCGCCGCCTTGCCGAGCACGTCGAGGCCTTGGAGCCCGCCATTACGGTTGCGCATGGTGCGGAGGAAGAGTGTCGCCTGTGGCGGATTGTCGATAGTGAGATCATTCAGCAGGTCCGGGGAGAAATGAAAGATCAGCTGCTCATCATCGCTGACGGGCACCATCGCTATGAAGCCACCTTGAAATTGCGCGACCACATGAGAAGCGAACGGGGCCAGTGGACCGGCCGCGAAGCATTCAACTACGTGATGACGTACTTCGCCAATATGAACGATGAGAACCTTGTGATTCTACCAACTCATCGGCTCGTCCGTGGCTATCCACCGCAGCCCTTTCTTGAGCTCGAGGAGAACTTACAGAAGTATTTCTATATTGAGCCCTACCCAAAGACAGCGGAAGGGCAGAAATGGTTTCTGAAGGCCTTGAAGACCGGGGCAAAAAAGCAGCGGCTGATCGGGGCAAGCTTCAAACGCGATCCCCGGTATCTCATCCTGCGTTTGCGCAACAAAAGAATCATGCAGCGTCTGGCCAAGGATACTAGCGTGGCGCGGCGTGAGCTCGATGTATCCGCACTGCATGTTCTGATTCTAGAACATATCTTGGGCCTGCGCCCGGAACAGCAGGTGAGCGGCGAGACGATTCGTTACTCGCAAGACGAAGAAGCATTGCTCCAGGCGCTGGAGAAAGAAGATTACCAGGCGGCTTTTGTCTTGAACCCGCCCAAAGCCGAAGAGATCCTTGCCGTCGTAGCCGGTGGCGAGAAAATGCCGCAGAAATCAACTTACTTCTACCCCAAACTCCCCTCCGGACTGATCATCAACAAGATCGACCCGGACGAAGAGATCGACTGAGTGGCATATGGCTTCTGGAAAACCTGTGAGTGCACTCGAAACGATGAGCGCATCCTGGTATGTCAGCTGTCTAAAGTGCCGGGTCTCGTGTTGAGAGGGGGAAACTCGAGACCTCTGACTCGAGACTCGGAACGCGCGCGGGGCGCACTATTCCACCGGGCGTATGAACTCGCCGTAGCCCGGTTGGCCGATCACCTTACCGTTATCCATCACGACTTTTCCCCGGACAATCGTGTATATCGGCGCCCCTTTCACTTTCCTGCCATGATAAGGAGTCCAGCCCACTTTGGTATGGGTTGTCTCGTTGGTGATGACCTCTTCTTTGTTCATGTCAACAACCACAAGATCGGCATCCGCACCCGGTTGGATTACGCCCTTCCGCGGATAGACTCCGAAAATCCGCGCCGGGTTATATGATGTAATGCGCGCCAAAGTGTCCAAACTGAGCTTGCCTTCGTTCACTGCCGTCAAAAAGAGCCGGAGATAGTCCTGAATCTGCGGCTCTCCACCGGGGGATTTCCACATGTCCTTCCAGCCAATGTCCTTTTCCTCTTTGGTATGCGGCGCGTGATCCGTACCGATAATATCGACAGTGCCATCGTTGATGCCTTTCCATAGAGCCTCGACATGCGCGGGGGGCACCCAGAACCCCAAACAGTAGGGGCCGAGCTTCTCGACGTTCTCCCATGAACCCAAAAACAAGGCCCACGGGTTGACTTCGCAGCTACACGGCCTACCTTCGTCTTTTGCGCGGCGCAGCATATCCAAAGCTTCCGGAGTGCTCATGTGCATGATGTGAAGCTTATTGCCCACCGCCTTTTGGAAACGGAATAGAGTTGCAATCGCCGTATCCCAGATGATCCCGTCAAACTCACGATAGGCCTTGGCGTAGGCTTGTGGACTATGATCTTCGCGCTGCCAGTAGCGCTGTTCGATCTCGTCCATCAAATCCTGGTCGTGCGGATGGACCATCAGGGGCAAGCCCGTTTTTTCCACTTCCTCAAAAGAACGGAAAAGCGCGCCATGGTGATGCAAGCCGATGCCCGGCATATGAGGATAATCGCGACCGGTATCCTTGACCATGAAGATCTTAAAAGCCAGGCAACCTTCTTTGGCCAAACCAGGAATTTCTTCGGGCACCGTGCCCGACGGATTGTGATTGAAATCGACAATAGCCTTCTTTTGGTGGTCCTCGATCAAATTGCGAAAACGTTCAACGCTTGTCGTCGGTGGGTCGACGTTCGGCATGCCGATAGACAACGTTACTCCACCTGCCGCAGCCGCTCTGGTCGCTGTCGTGAGATCTTCCTTGTGCGTGAACCCTGGGTCCCGGTGGTGAGTATGCGTGTCGATCAAGCCTGGAATAACCTTTTTACCCTTAGCATCGATGACCGTATCGGCTGTTTCCGGCAAAACAGGCGGATTTCCAAGTGCGACAATCCTGCCGTCCTTCACTGCCACATCGGCCGCGACAAAGCCGCCCGGCGTCCAAACTTCGCCGCCTTTCACGAGCAATTCGATTTGAGCCACACTCATCTCCCTTCTCGAAATTCGAAATTATTTCTTTTTCAATTCTCGTCGTCGTTTTCATCCATCAATAATCCGGTCGATTATCACTGTCAACTCCGCTTCGTGCGAACAGCGGCTGCTTGACTGCCAGTGGTAAATCTGAAACTATGCCGAATTCTTGTCGCGGCTCCGAGGATAGACGTTCGGAGGCAGAGCGTTGTTCCGCTATCCTCAATCTTCAATTCTCGATCTTCGAAGTGGTTTAGTGACGGAGATGGTATGGAAAAACTAGCTTTGACCGTTGCTTGCGGCGATTATGACCGCACCCACGCGCTTCAGACCGGTGCTGTGCAAGCCGAAGGAATTAAACTGAACTATCTCGCCCTGCAGTCGGAAGAGATTTTCTGGCGCATGGGTCACTACCAGGAATTCGATGTATCCGAGATGTCCCTATCGAACCATATTACGATGCTTGATCGGGGGAATTCCCCATTCGTGGGCATTCCCATTTTTCCTTCCCGTTTTTTCCGGCATTCATCCGTTTATTTCAACGTTGAATCGGGAATAAAAAAACCGGAAGACTTCAAAGGTAAAAGGGTCGGCGCTCCCGAGTACGGGATCACGGCGGCTGTCTGGATTCGGGGTTTCTTTAATGACGACTACGGCGTAAGAGCGCAGGATATGAAGTGGTTTCTCGGCGGGCAGGAGGAACCTGGCCGAAGAGAACGAGTCAAACCGGACCTCTCGCCGGAATTTTCGCTTCAGTCGATTCCCGATGACCGGACTCTCAACGGTATGCTGGAGAGCGGTGAAATCGATGCTCTGATCTCAGCCCGCAGTCCTTCCTGTCTTGGCGATGGATCGGGAAAAGTTCGACGCCTGTTTCCGAATTACAAAGAGGTGGAAGTCGAGTATTACAAGCGCACCAAAATCTTTCCGATCATGCACATTCTGGTGGTTCGCAAGGACGTGTATGAGCGACACCCATGGGTGGCTCGGAGTCTGTATAAAGCCTTCCGCGAAGCCAAAGAACACGCGATTCGGACACTTCATATTTCCAATGCTCACGCGTGCACACTGCCATGGCTGTCCTGGGAGAGAGAACAGCTCAGAGAAATCTTTGGGCCAGACTGGTGGCCCTATGGGATCGACGCCAACCGCCACGTTCTGGAAACGCTGATTCGCTACATGCGAGAGCAGGGGCTTGTGAAAAAGTCACTTAAGGTAGAAGAGATATTTGCGCCCAACTCCGTGGGAGAGTTCAAGCTGTAAGCACGGGATTGATGGGGTACTGGAGCAATGGAGTAATGCATCTTCCGAACCCCATACTCCATTACTCCAATACGCCTGTTCCAAATGTCGCTCCCCAATAAACATCTCGCGTTCATCCGCTCTGCCCGTACGGCCCACTTTGCCACCGCCGATAAGAAAAGCCAGCCTCACGTCGTTCCGATCTGCTTTGCCTTTGACGGTAAAGAGTTCTTTTCGGCTATCGATGAAAAGCCTAAACGGGTGGCACCACACCGTCTCAAGCGCATTAGTAACATTGAAGAAAATTCCAAGGTGTCCCTCGTCATTGATCGCTACGAGGAGAAGTGGAGCCGGTTGGCGTATGTTCTTATCACGGGAACCGCGACGATTTTGAGACGCGGACCAAGGCATCACAGGGCCGTTCGGCTACTGAGACGAAAGTATTCTCAATACCGCGCGATGGGCATCCACCAACGATCCATCATCGCCATTAAACCGACTCGGGCTACATTCTGGGGCGATTTCAGCCGCTAAGCGGCCCATCGGCCGTTTCGCTCTACGCTGTGGAGGCCCCACAGCCTATACGCAATCTTCCCGGTTTGCATTTGCCAATCACGGACGCTATAGAGCCATCTGAGCTTGGGAGTGTGGGCTGATTAGCATGGAAGCAAGGAATTACCTTCCCGTTACAGTCGATAAGAGCCACCTGGTGACGATTGGCGAGAAGCTCTATGCGGAAAGCATCGAGCTTATCCGGGAGCTGGTGAACAACGCCTATGATGCCGATGCCACAGTTGTTAATGTATCCGTTGCTCGCGATTCTATCACCGTCGAAGACAATGGCACGGGAATGGATCTCGAAGGGCTCGAGCAATACTTTGTGATCGGTTCACAGGAGAAGCTCCTTCGGCCCAAGTCACCAGTACACAGGCGCGACCGAATCGGCCAGTTCGGCATCGGAAAATTTGCCACGCTTTCCGCTTGCAAGCAGTTTACCGTTTACACGCAGAGGGAAGACTTCGCCGCCCGCGTCATCTTCGACAAGGAAGCTTGGTCACAGGAAGTTGGCGTATGGCGGCTACCCATGGAGATCTTGCCCTCCGACCCACAGAGAGGCAATGGGACCACAGTGACTCTGCTGGGCTTGACCAAAGAGTTTGTCCCGGAAGACGTTGAACGAAAGATCGTCGAAGGAGCCCCTCTAAAAGCGCCTCATTTCGCCGTTTTTCTCAATGGTAAACCGGTTACGCCAAAGAGCTTTTCCGGTCATCGAATTCCGTTTTTAGAGGGCACCGAATTCGGACCGATTTCAGGTGAGATTGTCATTTTGCCGGCGTCGGCGGTTACGCTTGACGAGCTTGGTATTGAAGTCAAGGTCAAGCAAGTAACCGTCCGCCGGGAGCTGTTCGGCGCGGAAACCTGGGGCAAAGTCGCCTCGCGGATTCGCGGCGAGATTCACGCCGATTTTCTCCCGATCACAAGTGACCGCTCGGGCTTCATAGTTGACTCGCCGGAATACCGCGCGTTTGTCCAGGTGATGCTACGAATCATGAACGAGGTGCAGTTCGTCCTCAGACGGCTCATGGGGAAGGGGGAAAAAAGAGCCGCGTCGCGGGCCTTGGGGGATGCCCTTGAAAAAATCAGCAAAGCGCTGATGAAAAACCCGGACTTTTCTCCGTTTGGTCCAATTCCCATTGGCGAACCCGGTGGCATCGGTGGCGCGGCCGCGACCAAATCAGCTGAGCCCGGTCAGGAAGCGAAGGAAGGAAAACCCATCACGTTAAGCGATAAAGCCCGCAGGCTGACACGAAAGAGACGCCCAACAGTCAAGCGGCTCACGCCTGACGCTGTTGTGCGCCGTCTCAAGGTGGGCCAGGCCGGCATCTCCTGTTGCCTGGATCATTTCGGCGATACCGGTCCGGAATCGTTCAGCGAAGGAAACATTGTCTACATCAACCGCGACCATCCGCTCTACAGGCGAGAATCCAAGAAAGGCGATACGCATACGATGCATATCGCCCGGCTTCTCTCACAGGAGATCGCCCTCATGAAAGACCCCAGAAATCCACGCCAAGCTTTCGAGCGGCAGTCCAAACTCCTGCGCGATGCCTTTATCGACGAATGAACAGAAAAGCTGGAGGAAGCGCAGAATCTTCGGCATGAATCCCGAGTGAAATGTCGCTTCTGTCGTAGCTGCGTTCCGAAAGAGGTCAGCGCTTTCCGTTCTTTCAGAACTCAGGACGGAAACGGGATAATTCAGCATCATCTGATGCTAGTCTTTGGCTGAGCAAAACACGCACTTTTGCACAGCTGCTGTCATTTTCGCATCAAAATTGAAGTATCGGTGACCGGAGGAAACGGCGCTTTTCCAACTGAACAATTCTGGCCAGTGAGCTCAAACGGGGCGTGTACGCAGTTCTCCCCATCCTGTTTAACTGTGTTTTTTAGAAGTCATGGCTTTAAGGGTTCGCACAGAAAAGAACCGTGCGATTGGCAGGTCTTGCCCATGCGACGGGTTAACACATGACAAATCATGTCGTCGGGCGACGATCTTGCCAGCAACCGTGGCATAATCGTTGCTCTAGTTCCTCCTGCAGCAATGTACTGAATTCCAATCCTTCTCAACAAGAATATACGTTTACAGCAGAGCTCGAACTAACCGGCTGAGATCGGAATCGAAACTCGATCTTATACAGGTGAGTAATTATGGGGTTTTGGAAAAACAATTCAGGTTTCAATCACGCCGCGACCTCGGTCATCGATCACGGCTGTTTAGCAGAAGGCCGCCTCCATTTTGTCGGTGTTCTGGCTCTGAATGGCCAGTTTCGCGGTGAACTCTTATCTTCGGACACGCTACTGGTTGGAGAGAAAGGTGAGGCGGAATCCGCCGTTCAGGCCGGGGTTGCCATAATAAGCGGACAGATTCGAGGCAACATCATGGCACGGGAGCGCGTCGAGTTGCGCAGCACGGCGCGGATCTATGGCAACATTGTAACCCCGGTACTTATACTCGAAGAGGGGGTCGTCATTGACGGACAGTGTAAAACCACGCTGGAAAGTGCTTCGGAGCCAGATGGACATCAATAGAACCTACTCCGTCCTTATTCTGCGGGGCACGCAGGTGCGACGCTTCGCGATTTCCCGATCCGGGATTCGTTGTCTCCTGTGGGCGACGTTGTTTGTGCTCGCTTCGACTGGCGCGTACCTGACCGACTATATCGCGTTGCAGAGAAGGCAGCTTCACGAAGTCATCGCCAGGGCTCAAGCTCAACGCGCGACCGTGTCCAGCTTACAGAGCAGAACTAGTGAGCTTCAGGAACTTGTTAGCGAGTGGAAAACGGTCCGAGAAAGCATACAGGCATCCCTTCCCAGCCGATTCCGAGCATCGGTCCATGACGGGGACGAAGGTGAAGAGCTACACGAGATCCTGGTTGCGCTGCACAGAGAGCTCAAGCAAATGATTTCCTCGTTCCCTACCGATTGGCCGGTGCAGGGGCGGATTGTCTCCGGGTTCGGGATGCGGGCCTCTCCCTGGACCGGCGCGCCGGAATTCCATGCCGGACTCGACATTCCGAACCCCATCGGCACTCCGGTCCATGCATCGGGAGATGCTGTTGTCGACTCAGTTGGAAACAGGGGTGGCAAGGGCCAGACCATAACTTTAGACCACGGTCAGCAAATCACAACTGAATATGCGCATCTCTCGAAGATACTGGTCGAGGAAGGGGAGCGGGTCAACAGAGGCCAGCGGATCGGGTTGGTGGGAAATACCGGAAAGAGCACCGGCCCCCATCTCCACTATGAAGTGAGGATTAAAGGAATTCCCGTCGATCCGCGCAAAGGCATCCTGCGTAGTGAGCCAAGGAGAACGAACCCGGGCGAATAAGCTACCGTTGCGCCTCCCCCCTCGAAGGATGGGATCCAGTCGTACTCTAGGCCTCTCACCATAAGACATCGTGAACCTGGTTGAGAGTAGAGCGGATCAAGGAATTTGCAGGTCTTTTATCAGCTTTAATAGATACTTTTCGTGAAGACCCAGAGCGCGGGCGGCGGCGGCGCGGTTGCCCTGAGTGCGGGCGAGCGCTCTCGTGACCAACTGTCTCCGATAAGCCTCCATCGCGTCGCGATACGAAATGCCGTCGGGCGGCGGCTCCGACTGGGCCGCAACGATTCTGGCTGGCAGATCCTGGAGGCCAATCTCCGAACTCTGGCCTAAGACCACAGCGCGCTCTATGACGTTGGCCAACTCACGAACGTTTCCTGGCCAATCGTATGCCCACAGTTTGGCCAAACCCTCTTCGGTGATTCCAGTGAAATCCTTTTTTACTTCGCCAGCAAAACGTCGCAAAAAATGTCTTGCGAGAGCAGCGACATCTTCCCTTCTTTCCCGCAAAGGAGGGAGCATGATCGGCACTACATTCAGACGATGATAAAGATCTTCGCGGAATCGGCCATCTTTTACGGCTAATTCCAGATCGCGATTAGTCGCCGCGATGACCCTCACGTCAACGTGAATCGGTTTGACTCCCCCGACCCGATCAAACTCGCGCTCCTGAAGAAATCTTAAAAGTTTGGTTTGCAGCTCCTGGGAGACATCCACAATCTCATCGAGAAATACCGTTCCACCGTTAGCCAACTCCATCTTTCCTTTCTTTTGTTGGTCAGCGCCAGTGAAGGCCCCCTTCTCATGCCCGAATAGTTCGCTCTCCAGAAGTTCCTTGGAGAGGCCAACACAGTTGATCGCTACAAACGGTTGGCTATGCCGCTCACTCCAATTGTAAATGGCGCGCGCGAAGACCTCTTTACCAGTGCCGCTCTCTCCGAGCAATAGAACCGTCGCAGTGCTCGCGGCAACTTTTTTCGCCGTCTCGACAGCCTTTTTCATCACTTCGCTTTGGCCAGAGATGAAGGGGTGCCGTTTATCTACGGCCTCGGTAAGAAGATCGATGTCTCGTCTGAGCTTGACCCGTTCCAAAGCTTTGCGAACGACGATCTCCAGGTGCTTCGGATCGATAGGTTTGCTGATAAAGTCGTAGGCGCCTTCCTTCATGGCCTCGACCGCCGTTTCGATTGAGCCGTGCGCGGTCACCACGACGACCGGAAGATCGACTCCGGTTTTGCGCAGTTCACGAAGCACAGCCAATCCATCCATGCCCGGCATCTGATAGTCCAACAGAACCAGGGCCGAGCGAGCAGCAGGACGAACCATAATTTAGTTGTAAAAAAACTGCTGAACACACGTTCGAGAGACATTTTGACCTCCTTTTAGTTAGCCAATAAAAAATAGTCCGATCCCCTCGTACTCCCAGAAGACAGGACTCCGGCGCCGGAACTCGTCTCATCAGAGCAGCGTTTTCCCTGCACAACTGCTATGCCACTCCGTCACAGGAGGTTTCCGCTTTAGCTAACAGTTGGAAATGTCATCTTTTTGGCAGCGTCTTTTCTTGCGCGGAGCCAGACGCGGAGCGAGAATAGTAACCTTTGCCTTACCGTAGGGAGTGAAAAAGTTACCCCAAGAGACGCTTGAGGCAGTAAGGCGATCAAAACGATCTACCCGACGTTTGGACCTTCGAGACCCGAGGCGCTTCGGCACACGTGGAAGGAACTTGCAGGCTTGCTAAGACTGCTGACTGCGCTGGGTAAGCAGGGAGCGCAGAACTTCGTAAACATCACGCCGGTGACCGACATGATATATCTCAAGAAAGGATTCATCCTCGTTGAGACGGTATACGATTCTATAGCGCTTTAGCTTGTAGGAACGGTAACCCTCCAGTTCGCCTGCCAGCTCGGAGCCGGCGTGGGGTTCGGATAAAAGGAAGTCAATCGAAGACCGTACAAGCTTTTTGATGTCTGGAGCTAGCTTCGATATGAGGCGAGCCGATTCGGGAGTGTAGCGGGCGATGAGTCTTCTCAAGGACCAAACACCTTATCATCGCGTACCCATTTACCCTTCCGCGCCTGGCGAATAGAAAGCCTGAGAGACTTCATTGTTTTTTGATCGCTCAAGATATCGAGAGTTTCCAATAATCCTTCGTACCTCTCCATACTCAGTATCACGGCTGCAGGGACACCGTTCTTCGTCACGGCCACGGACTCATCGAGATCTTCGACCCGCCGAATAAGCTCTAAGAGATCGTTCTTCGCCTTTGTGATAGGCACGTATTTAGAAATGTCCCTCATGGGTGCTGACCTCAAAGACGGCTATTATAATGGCCATACCTCTCCTACTCAAGATCTCCATCTGAAGAGCCAAATTCAACTTTCAAGTCCAACGACTTGCACCTTTGTTCGCGGCCGATTAGTTTTAGGGCGTGGATCAGATCGAGAAGATATTCACACGGGCTTCCGAACGGAAGCGCAACAAAGGCAAGTCTCGGCTGTGATTCGATCCGGACAGTGAGTTTGGAGCAAGGGACAGAAACTACGCCGCCCCTGGTGCGAGCCCGGCAGTGGTCCCCGGCAACACCTCGCCATGACCAATGCCGAGTGTTTTGATCCAGCGCTGCTGCCCTAACGTGAGCGCTACAAAAAAGCCTAGCTCCACCAGTTCGGCAACACTGAAGTGCTGGTGAAGTTTCGCCCAAAGCGCGTCATCGGCAATTTCTGAATTCCAGGCGATTGCGCTCGTGTAGGTGAGAGCGACCTTTTCCCGCTCCGTGAACTTGTTCGAATCGGAGAAGTTTAGCAGCTCATCATACTTCTCTTCAGTGAGACCTTTCCGTCCAGCCTGGACGGAGCGCTGCACCCCTCAGTACTCGCAATCGATCGATTTCGATACGTATACGCGGCAGAGTTCCTTGAGACTATGATCCAGAACGCCATGGCGAAATGTCAGGTCCCATGCTTGCGAGAAAGCCCGTATTACCGCAGGGTTGTTCGCGCGGATCGCCTGGCTCTCCGGCCGTGGCGTTCCCTCGCGACGGGCCTGGTCTAAATAGCCGGCAATTTCGGGATCACTAACCGCTACTGGATCGACGTACGGAATTCGCGGCATGGCAACCTCCTGTTGGAAACTTTTTGAATAAACGGGGCAAACAAAAACCCATCCGGCACCTCAGCAGTTACATCGAATTGCGAACTCTTCTTCCTGCCCCACTAACGATTCTCCTCTCGCCTGATGATCGGCAACGTGGGCGGCGACGATCCCTACGCCTTTACGATATAGTTCTCTGACGCTCTCTTCCCAATCGCGGTTACCGTCCTCGGACCATTGAAATGGAAGTTGAATGATTCTCCAGGGCTCGCCAAAAAGCGGTGCGGCTTGCAGAGCCGACCGCAGTATCGTGCGTTGCAGCTCAGGTTCATTCGGCTTTCCCGCCGGGCAACCAAGTGGAAAATCAAGAAAAACCGTACGGGGCGGCTTAAATGCCATGCTGATTTCCAAGAGGGTGCTCATGCACAATGTGGGCAATCCTCGTGCTTCGAGTGCTCTAGCGATCAGTCCGACGGACCGATGGCACGCGGGTCAGAATGGAAACAAAAAAAGCAGATCGATGCCTTGCTCCTCGAGTTCTCGTTGGATCGCAGGCACGGTCTTTTGCAGCAACTCGGTAAATTTTGTGATCGAGCCAACCATGGAGACGGCCTTCGAGGCCAAACGGCCGATGGTTCCCTCGGCTTCGAGCTCGGCAAGCCGTTCTCGCGGAAACGCAACGTTTAAATCTTCGAGCGCCCAAACCCTCACCGGCGTCTGATGCGCGACAGTGAGTTCCGAGTAAGGGACGGCGCGATCGATGAGGCGGTAGGAGAGATCGTTGGTCTCAGCCAGAGGCGTATCGCCACGAAGTTGAATGCCGGCACTGGTAAAGATGCCGATGGTTGATTCCCGAATGGTTTTGCGCAGCGGTGCCAGCCTGGGTGGCTCAAAGGTGGACTGCCGCGGATAAGGCTCGGGGGCCATCAACTTGGTCATAAATTCGCTGTAGCTAAAAGCCATAGTGCAACCGTGTCTTAACTCGTCCGTTGCTTAGGAAACTGCTTTATCGACTGCAGATTCATTACCCAGTCACTTGCAGATCGGCACCAGCCCTGCGACTTCGGTCGGAGCTCGGCCCGCTGGCGTGCCGTTCCCA
>CAYPHJ010000102.1:0-16347 GCA_964410485.1 uncultured Syntrophobacteraceae bacterium | reverse complement strand
CCATGGACGAGACGATTATTTCGGCTGACTCGCACGTCATCGAAGTTCCCGACCTGTGGGAGAAAGGCGTGCCGCTATCGCTCAAAGATCGCGCGCCGCGCGTTTATTTCGACGAAAAGAGGGATGCATGGATGTTTGGCGCGCCTGACGTGGTTGCCCAGGCGGTGGGCGGGCTTTTCATGGCCGGGCAGCAACCCGAAAATCTGGAAAGTTTTCGCAAGGCCGGGTTCGCGGTAGCGCGCCCGGGAGGTTGGGATCCAATTGTTCGCATCGGCGACATGGAAAAAGATGGAGTCTCGGCGGAAGTTCTTTACCCGAGCCTGGGATTGGGTTTGTTTTGCGTTCGCGATGCCACACTGCAGGAAGCCTTGTTCCGCGCCTATAATGACTGGCTGATCGAGTATTGCCAGAAAGTTCCCGATCGGCTGTACGGCATCGGGCTCATTTCGATCTACGACATCGATCATGCCGTCGCCGAGATGGAGCGCTGCAAGAAGCACGGAATGGTTGGCGCGATGATTTGGCAGGTGCCGGATCCCGATCTGCCTTTTACTTCGGAGCACTACGAGCGGTTTTGGGCCGCTTCCCAGGATTTGCAGCTACCGGTCCATCTGCACATTCTGACGGGCTTTGGTGAAAGCATGCATCGCCAATCAAGCCACGGGATCAAGCGCTATCGCATCGGCGTCAATCAGACGCGAGAAATCGAAGATGCGCTGTTCGACATCATCTTCTCCGGCGTGCTGGAACGCTATCCGAAGCTCAAAGTCGTTTCCGTCGAGAATGAAATCGGCTGGATGCCGTTTTGGCTCGGCCAATGCGACAAGGCTTTCAAGCGTCATCGTCACTCGGAAAGGCTGTCCATCCATAAGTTACCGAGCGAGTACTTCGAACGACAGGTGTACGCGACTTTTTTCAATGATCATGTGGGCGGGCGGTTGTTTTCCTGGTGGGGGGCAGACAACTGCATGTGGTCGAATGACTATCCGCATCAAAACTCGACCTGGCCCAATTCGCGGGACATTATTGCTCGCGATATGGCTCATTTGCCACCCGCCGACAAGGCCAAGCTGCTCAATGCCAATGTTGTCCGGCTTTACAACCTGACGGTGCCGGCGCGGGTGCTTGCAGGGGCGCCCAACGGCGAAGCGCTGGCCCCGGGCACATGAGAGGACTCCCGAAGTCTGGGAGTCTTGGAGTAATCCCGATTATGCACTTCCGTTTTTAGTTCAACCACAGGAGGATTTATGGAATTACGTGACGCCATCAAGGTATGGGACTCGGATGCCCACGCTAGAGACACCGACGACATGATCAGGCCCCATTTGGATGAGCCGTATCGCAGGCAGACTGCGCCGTTCCTTCCGCGTGAAACCTACGACCGCAATCTCGGCGGCACTTTGGGACAGTCAGGGATCAAAGTCGAAGACCGGCTGGCTGCCATGGATCAACAGGAAATCGATGTCGCTGTGCTTTACCCCACCAACGGGCTGGGGATCGGGAGAGTGCGCGACCCGCAGTTCAATGCGGCTCTTTGCCGCGCCTACAATAGTTTCATATCCGAATATTGCAAAGCCTCACCGCGGCTCAAAGCCGTGGCCAATCTGCCAGTAAACAATCCGGCCGAGGCCGCGAAGGAGCTAAATCGGGCCGTCACCAAGCTCGGCTTGTGCGGCGGGATGCTGGCGGCTCAGGCGCACAGCAGAAATCTCGGCAGCCCGGAATTCTATCCGCTCTACGAAGAGGCCCAGCGTCTGAACACGCCCATTGCGATTCATGCCTTTGGTGGAGACGAGCCCGGCAGCGAAATCTTCGACCAGTTCATCTATTTGCACACCACGGGCCATCCTTTCCCGGTTTTGCGCCAGTTGACGGCGATGGTGTTCGGCGGGATACCGGAGAAGTTTCCCAAACTAAGAATCGGCTACCTCGAGATTGGCTGCGGCTGGATACCCTATTGGATGGAACGCATGGACGAGGAGTGGGAAAAACGTGGCAAGGTGGAAGCGCCCCTGTGCAAAAAGAAACCCAGCGAGTATCTCGCGAGCGAACACATCTACTACGGTTGCGAGCCGGAAGAGAAGATGATCGGCCATATCGTGAATGAAATCGGCTCCAGGACACTCATGTATGCTTCCGATTATCCGCACTGGGATATGAGTTGGCCGGAATCAGCGGTTATTCTCTGGCGCCGCGAGGATCTTTCGCTCGACGCGAAAAAGGATATTCTCGAGAACAACGCGAAGCGATTCTATAACTTGAACTGACGGCGAGATGGCCGCTTCGCGCGGTCATCCTGAGCGCAGCGATGGATACTGGCTATTGGGCCTTGCCGGTTCCAACGCCACGACTCCTCCGAACGCAGTGAAACAGAAAATTTTGTCAACCCGAGCCTCGAGATCCGAGACTCGGCACCTTTAAGGAGAATTTCATGATTAACACCAAAGGACTGACCGGAGCACAGACGATGCTTCGCGTGCTGGGTGAGATGGGCGTGGAGCGAATTTTTGCATCACCCGGCTCGGAATGGTCGCCGGTCTGGGAGGCGCTCGCCGAGCCGGGAGTGGAGAGAATGCCGCTCTATATGAGCACGCGCCACGAAGAAGTGGCCGTGGGCATGGCAAGCGGTTATGCGAAGTCTACGGGTAAATTACCGGCGGTCATGATTCATACGACGGTCGGGGCGCTCCATGCGACCATGGCGATGCGGGCGGCGCTTCACGAGCAAGTTCCGATGGTGGTTTTCACCGGCGAATCGATCGGCTTCGGCGAAGATGAAGGCCCCGACGTCGGCGGGCAGTGGCTCGGGCACCTGGCGGACATGGGAGGGCCAGCCAAACTCGTCGACCATACGGTGAAGTGGAGCTTTGGTGTCAACACGAAATCGATCCTGCCTTCGACGATTCAACGCGCCTGTCGTCTTGCCATGGCAGCCCCAAAAGGTCCGGTTTTTTTATCGCTGCCGATGGAGTTTCTGTTTGACAAAATGACCAAGGATGTTCCGTCCGACCGGGGCTCGGCGCCGCTTCCGACCGCAGATCCCCAGGGCATTCAAGAATTGGCGGATCTGCTCGCTGGAGCGAGAACCCCGGTGATTGTTACCGAAGACGCCGGCCGGACCTCAAACTCAGTGAAATGTCTCGTCGAGATCGCCGAGTTGCTGGGCGCGCCCGTCGTCGAAACTCGCAGCACCGGCGCGTTGAATTTCCCTCGGACGCACGCTCTTCACGGCGGTTATGAGCCGAAAGAGTATTTAGAAACATCGGATGCCATCTTGTTACTGGCCGTCATTGCGCCATGGCACCCGGCATCGTTGCGGCCAGGGGCCGGCGCGAAGGTCGCAGTGCTGGATGAAAATCCGCTGCGCATGGAGCTGCCTTACTGGGGCTATCAAGCAGATCTCTGTCTGACCGGAGAAATTGAGACTTCGTTAGAGCAACTGCTCGGGGCTCTCAAGAAAAAAGTTTCTCCCGGAGAGCCTGAGCGCCGCCAGCGTGCCGAGGAGCTGGCGCGCAAAAACGCGGCGAGACGAAAAAAATGGCGCGAGGACGCGCTGGCGCTGGCGAACACAAAGCCGATGGACACTCGCTGGGTGGCTCACGAGTTGAGCCAGGTGTTGCCGGCCGACGCTATGGTTGTGGAAGAAACCATCACGCATCGACTTGCAGTCCATCGCTATCTCGATTCGCTCAAGCCCGGATCTTTCTTCGCCGGTAGTATTGGCGGTCTCGGAACCGGCTTGTCTACGGCACTGGGCGTGAAGGCGGCCAATCCGAAACGCCCCGTGGTTTGTTTGATTGGTGACGGATCGTTCAGTTATGATCCCGTCCCGGCAGCCTTTGGCGCTGCTCAGGAGCACAACCTGCCTTTCTTGACAATCATGTTTAATAACCATGGGTATCTATCCCAAAAATCAGGAATTCCTCGATATTATCCAAACGGCTGGGCGGTGCAAACAGATAATTTTTCGGGATTGCATATTGTTCCATGTCCTAACTATGCCACCATCGCCAAGGCATTCGATGGTTACGGCGAAACCGTGGAAGAGCCAGCTGAAGTTAGAAAGGCTGTGGAACGAGGCCTCAGGGCAGTTGCCGGAGGGCAGCTTGCGCTAATCGACGTACGTCTCAAACCGGTAGCAGAGATTAAGGAGCGCGGCGAAGGCTGAGCGATAGGACTGGAGTACTGGAGTGGTGGAGTCATGTTATTTAAGAACCAGCACTCCTGTCCTCCAGCACTCCAAGAGCCCATTGCGGCGCGGCCGCACGCGCCTGGAGGCGAGCCAATGTTTAGCTTTCATGACCGGTTGGTCACAACCCGGGACGCCAAGCACAGCAAGAATCATCCGTTCTTCGAACTGTGGATACAGGGAAAGCTGACCAGGGCGCAAACTGCTCTGTACTGCACGCAGCACCACCATTACGTTGTGGAGTATCTTAACTGGATGGCGTACGAGGCGGCGCAAATTACGCAGCGTGACGTGAAGGCTTACTTGTTCGAGAATTTGGGCGACGAGGAGAACCCGGAGGATCGGCATCTCGACATGCTCAAGGACTATGTTGTCGCCGCAGGGTTGGGCCGTGACACTGTGGAAAGTTCCGTCGTGCTTGCTGAAACGGAGGGACTTCAGAACTGGGGCTGGCGCCTTGTCCACCAGAAACCCTGGCAGGCGGCGCTGGCGGGCATGTTCATCGGTCTCGAATCTCAGTTCCTCGACATCTGTAAAAAGATCGTCCCGGCACTGCACAAGCACTACGGCTTCAAGGCCGGTGCGCGCGAGATTCGTTTTTTCGAAGAGCACATTCACGCCGATGAAATACACGGCTCCAAAGGATTCGCCATAGTGGAAAAATACTGCACTACGCCGGAGCTTCAGGCGCTTGCGCTTGCGGCTGTAGAAGAGGCAGCCATCCGGCGGTGGCGCTATATGAACGGGATCTACTGGTACGCGCTCCACGGCAAAGAAGACAATACTCCATCGTTGTAGAGGTAGGTTTTGGTGAAACCAGGCGTATCAGGACCAAATCTCCCCCAGCCCCTCTTTTTCAAAGAGGGCTACAACTAAGAAAAGAATAGCTGCCTTTAAGAAATCCCTTCGTCTACGAGAGGGAAATTGGGGCGCATGCTCAACGGCGAAGAGATTGGCGCTTTTCGCCTCTGTCTGCTATCTAGACTAGAATTCTTCTTTTTTAGTAGAAAGGTCCTTCATGCTCTATGGATTTATCATCGATCAGAACCGCTGCATCGGCTGTCACGCTTGCACCGTGGCCTGCAAAGAGGAGCATAATATTGCTGTTGGAGTGAATCGCACCTGGGTGAAGTATATCGAAAAGGGTTACTATCCGGACACTCGCCGCCATTTCGCTGTCCTGCGCTGCAACCACTGCGACGATGCACCCTGCATAGAGATCTGCCCGACCAGGGCGTTGTTTCGCCGGGCCGACGGTATTGTCGATTTCGACCACGAGCGATGCATTGGCTGCAAGTCCTGCATGCAGGCCTGCCCCTATGACGCTCTTTACATCGATCCCGACAGGAATACGGCCGCCAAGTGCAACTTCGATGCTTCGCGCGTGGAAAGGGGGTACAAGCCGGCTTGCGAAGTCGTCTGCCCCACCCAGGCTATTCTATCGGGTGACCTGGATGATCCCCGCAGTGAGATCAGCCGCCGCATCGCCACTGAAAAAGTCAGCGTGCGCAAACCGGAAAAAGGAACCAAGCCCAAGCTCTTCTACGTTGGTATCGATGGCGCTCTCTTGCAGCCAACAATGATGCAGCCGCAGGAAAGTCACCTGTGGGCCGAAAAAACGCCCGGCGAAGATCTTTATGCGCTAAAACCTGCGCACAGCTCGGCGCACGTGCCGGGCGCCGCCCGCGAAGTCTACGATGTACCCCATGCCGTCCCATGGGGCAAAACAATTGCGTCCTATCTCTGGACTAAGTCGATTGCCGCGGGTCTTTTGCTAGTCTCGGCATTGTTGTTGAGCTTGGACTTTCAGCAGGACGCGCCGGTGTTGTACATTATCAGCCCGGCTCTCGCCCTGGTGTTTCTCGGGATCACGTTTCTGTTGCTGGTTCTGGATCTCAAGAAACCAAGACGGTTTTTTTATATCCTGACCAAGCCGAATCTCAATTCCTGGTTGGTCCTCGGCGGCTACGTGCTCATGATCTATGGGATGCTGGCCGCGCTCTGGTTGGCTTACGGGATCACGGGGCGGCCAGTCAGCGCGGTCATATTTTTGCCTACTGCGCTGTTTGCTATCGCGACTGCCGGCTATTCCGCTTTTCTGTTCGCTCAAGCACGGGGGCGCGACTTCTGGCAAAGCCCGCTCTTGTTCTGGCATCTGCTGGTGCAGGCGATTATAGCGGGAGTCGCAACGTTCATATTCTTTGGCTCCCTGCAGACATTTACGCCGTTTCAGTTTCTCAGCCCGCCCCTGTTTAATTGGCTCGCCCACACCCTCGTTATCGCGCTGTTGGCCGGTCTGGCGATGATTTTCGGAGATTTGCTTATGAGCCATGGCAGTGAAGAGGTCGAAAGGCCGGCCGTCTTGTTGACCAGGGGCGAGCTACGCAAACAGTTTTGGATTTTCGTGGTGGTCCTGGGTGTCATTGTGCCTGTCGTACTTATTTTGTGGCCCACTCTTTCTTTGCTCCCTGCCTTGTTTGCATCCGCCCTGGCGCTGTTCGGTTTGTGGATGTACGAACATCTGTGGATCAAAGCAGGGCAATCTGTGCCTCTGAGTTAAAAGGATGAAAGATATGAACGACAACCGGCAACCTCTGCATCCCACCGCCAAACGTTTGGAGGCTTCCACTGCCAGCCTGGCTGCCTATCCGCCGGTGGAGGCCTGGGAAGACTGGGTGGAATACGATACGGCTCTGTGGCCCAAGAGGGTGGAAAAGCATTATCACATTATTCCGACCATTTGCTTCAATTGTGAGGCGGCTTGCGGGCTAATCGGATTGGTGGATAAAGAAACACTGCGCGTGCGCAGATTCGAAGGCAACCCCGAGCATCCTGGCAGTCGCGGCCGCAACTGCGCCAAAGGGCCGGCAACCCTCAACCAGATTCATGATCCCGAGCGTATTCGATATCCGCTCAAGCGCGCTGGCAAACGAGGAGAAGGGGAATGGCAGCGCGTCAGCTGGGATGAGGCTCTCGACGACATCGCGCAGCAGGTGCGGAAAGCGCTACAGGAGGACCGCCGAAACGAGATCATGTACCACGTGGGTCGTCCCGGCCATGAGCTGCTCTATCATCAGCGCATTCTCCACGCCTGGGGGGTCGACGGCCACAACAGTCATACCAACGTGTGCTCCGCGGGAGCGCGGGCCGGTTATGCCTTCTGGTCCGGCATCGATCGTCCCTCGCCGGATCACGCCAACGCACGGTTCATTTTGTTGCTCAGCTCCCATCTCGAATCCGGTCACTATTTCAATCCCCACGCGCAGAGGATTATCGAAGGCAAAGAACAGGGGGCAAAGGTTTGCGTGATCGACACACGGCTTTCGAATACAGCATCGAAGGCGGACTACTGGCTGTCAACCTGGCCCGGGAGCGAAGCGGCGGTCCTGCTGGCGCTCTGCAATGTTCTTCTTCAAGAGGATCTCTTTGACCGTGAGTTCTTGCGCAAATGGGTCAACTGGGAGGAGTACCTGCGCGAAGAGCATACGGACAAGCCGCAAACCTTTCAGTCTTTTGTCGTGTTGCTCAAGCAACTCTACGCCTCGTTCACGCCTGAATTCGCCGCCCGAGAGGCCGATGTCGATGCCTCCGTGCTGGTCGAAGTGGCGCGGGAAATCGCTCGCGCCGGGTCCGCGTTTTCAGCTCACGTATGGCGCAACGCGGCTGCGGGTAATCTCGGTGGCTGGCAGGTGGCGCGGGCTCTGCAGTTCCTGGTCGTGCTGGTGGGCGCGGTGGGTACCCCGGGTGGCACAGCGCCGAATGCTGCCAACAAGTACGTCCCGGCACCACCCCTGATGCCGCCGCCCGCCACAGTGTGGAACGAAATGCTTCTGCCACGGGAGTACCCGCTGGCGTTTTTTGAGATGAGCTTTCTTCTACCGCATTTCATCAAGGAAGGTAGGGGAAAGCTCGCCATGTACTTTACACGGGTGTACAACCCGGTCTGGACCAACCCAGACGGCATGAGTTGGATCGAGATGTTGACCGACGAAAAGAAAGTCGAGCGGCATGTCTGTCTGACACCGACCTGGAGCGAAACCGCCTGGTTTGCTGATTATGTGCTTCCCATGGGCCATGCCTCCGAACGGCATGACCTGATGAGTCAGGAGACTCAAGCGGCGCGCTGGATCGGCTTTCGCCAACCGATCTTGCGTGTGGCCTTGGAAAAACAAGGGAAGAAGTTCAATAGCACTTGCGCGGCGCATGCAGCCGCGGGCATCGGCGAAGTATGGGAAGAAGATGAATTCTGGATTGAGTTATCCTGGCGCGTGGATCCTGACGGCTCGCTTGGCATTCGCAAGTATTTTGAGTCGCCCTACGAGCCGGGTAAAAAGATGACCGTTGAAGACTACTACGGCTGGATTTTCGAGCACAGTGTTCCCGGATTGCCGAGGGATGCGGCGAAACAAGGGCTCACGCCTCTCCAGTACATGCGCAAATACGGCGCCTATTTGGTTGAAGATAATGTGTATAAAATCCATGAGACGCGTCTCCAATCGGACGACTTGAGAAGTTCCTCCACGGATCCGGCGAGTCATAGAATCTTCAAGGATGGGGCCGTTCTGGGTGTCGAAGTCGATGGACTCCCGTGCGTCGGCTTTCCGACGCCGTCGCGTAAGCTCGAGTTCTATTCGAAGACCTTAAAAGACTGGAGGTGGCCGGAGTATGCCATTCCGGGATATATCAAGAGTCATGTCCACCAGGACAATATTGATATCCATGCCGGTGAGATGCTGCTTTTACCGACCTTCCGTTTGCCCACTTTGATTCATACACGCTCAGGCAATGCCAAGTGGCTTTACGAGATTTCTCACAGAAATCCGCTGTGGCTCAACCCTAAAGATGCGGAACTTTTGGAAGTGCAAACTGGCGACCTTCTCAAGGTCCAGACCGAGATCGGCTACTTCGTTGACAAAGTTTGGGTGACCGAAGGCATCAAGCCAGGCGTGATTGCCTGTTCCCACCATCTCGGTCGCTGGCGTTTGCGGGAGGATTCGGGAGGTGAGCGGTGGTCCACCGCGCTCGTTGATTTGAAAAACCTGGGCGGCGGCAAATGGATGATCCGCCAGAAGGAAGGCATCAAACCTTTCAAAAGCGACGATCCCGATTCCGAGCGCATCTTCTGGCAAGACGCAGGCGTGCATCAAAATCTGATCTTTCCAGTGCAGCCGGATTCTATCAGCGGCCAGCACTGCTGGCATCAAAAAGTGCGCGTCACGAAACCGGGTGGCGATGACAAGTACGGCGACGTGTTCGTCGATACCAACAAGGCGCACGAGGTCTACAAACGTTGGGTCAGTAAGACACGTCCGGCGCCCGGACCACAGAACTTACGGCGGCCTTTGTGGCTGCCGCGTTCATACAAGCCCGCGCCGGAAGCTTACTATATGAAAGATGAGCGCGTAGAGTAAGTAGAGTTTTCTCTCCGCTCTCGGCGCTCTTTGCGCTCAGTCAGGAAATGTGCGAACTGCTCCTCCTATGAAAATTGGGATGGAGAGGGAGTGAAGGGACAGCGCCCCCAGAGCGGTCACCCGCGTATGCTCCGCAGGGCCGTACCCCCTCGATACGCGATCTCGGAAGATCGCTACTCGGGGACACGGCATCCCCTCCCGATTCCCCGAGTAGCGCGAAGCGCGTAGCGAGGGGCAGGGAATGCCGGACTTCTCGATATGGCGTTGGGGTGATGGGCTGCCTCCATTTTCATCCTCTGCGGGCGAGCGTAAGCTAATGAAACACTCCTATGAAAATTGGGGTGGGGGGCTTGCCCGTCTGTCGTGCTGGGAGCCATTATCGCAATGTCATTCTGAGGAGCGCCGCGACGAAGAATCTGCTTGTTCGTCGGTCAGCGGTCCTCGGTCGTCGGTCATTCAAAAGCAGATCCTTCACGGAGTTTATCCTGAGCAGCTTTGCCGAAGGATTCAGGATGACAGTCCTGCGGTGGTGGGAGAGATTGACAGTCAGTCGTGGGGCTATTTTCATCGTATGTGGGCGAGCGTAAGATCATGAAACACTTCGTGGTGATCTTTCGGTTTCCGACGCGGGAAGACTCTTAACGGTAGCCAAGAAGGTTAAGACCAATGGATCAAGAGCAAAAAGTTCTATACGAAGTGAAGGATCAGATCGCCTGGATCACGTTGAACCGGCCGCAGGTGCTGAATGCCGTCAACCGGGAAATGCAGCAGCTGATCATCACGTATTGCCGGATGGCGGATGAGGACCCGAACGTTCAGGTAGTCATTTTCAAGGGAGCAGGGGAAAAAGCGTTTTCCGTCGGCGGCGATATCAAAGAGCGAGCCGGAGCGAATGCTGAGTCCGCAACGCCACCGGAGTCGCCGCTCCTGACGAGACAAAACCGATTCACACCAGGCGTGCGCACCCCTCCGCAAGCCATCGCCGCTCTGAACAAGGTTTCGCTCGTTCTCCTTCACGGTTATGTGGTCGGAACGGGGCTGCTTATGAGCCTTGCCTGTGACATTAGAATCGCCGCCGACAACGCCAGGCTCGGCCTGACGGAGGTGCGCCTCGGTTTTATGCCTGCTTCAGGGGGAACACAGCGTCTGGCGAGGCTGGTCGGCATATCGAAGGCATTGGAGATTTGCCTTTCCGGCGAACTTTACGACCCTGGTGAAGCGCACCGCATCGGCTTGGTCAACAAAGTCGTAGCATTCAATGACCTCCTCTCAGAGGGAGAGAAGATGGCGCGGACATTTACCAAAGGAGCACCGCTGGCGCTGCGCTACATCAAGGAAGCCGTCTACAAAGGCAGTCAGATGCCGCTCGATCAAGCCCTGCGGCTGGAGTCGGACCTTGCAGGTATGGTGTTGAACACCGAAGACGCCAAAGAAGGTCCAAGGGCTTTCGTAGAAAAGAGGCCGCCGCTGTGGAAGGGAAGATAAAAATCAGTTCCGAGTCTCAAGTCTCGGGTCCCGCCCCTCGGATTTTAACCAATCCTCAGTCGGTCAACTGGTTCTTAACATTAGGGACGGCTTGAACAGCTGAGCCATCTCGAACTGCGTAGTACCAAAGGGAGACTGCTCATACATGGACTGGCAACCCAAGGAATCATTCTTCGATAATGAGGGACTCAAGATTCACTACTGGGAATGGGGCGATTCGGCAGAGGAAACTTTCGTATTCGTGCATGGTGTGCGCGATCAAGGGCGAAGCTGGGAGCCGTTTATTGCTGCAGTGCGAAACCTTGACTTTCCGATCAAGCATGCCGTCGCGCTCGATTTACGCGGACATGGCGACAGTGAGTGGCCGAACACAGGCCGCGGCTATCAACATGAAGATTTCCTCGCAGATCTGGCGGGTCTTCTCCGGCGCCTGGATCAAGAGCCGTTGACGATCATTGGCCATTCGCTGGGCGGCAGCATGGCGCTTCTTTACGCCGGCGCTTTTCCCGAGAAGGTCAAGCGGCTCGTGCTTCTCGAATCTCTGGGTCCCTTTGCGCGTGCCGACGAGGAAGTGCCGGAAATAATTGCCGAGAGACTCAAGGGAAGAGATTACGTGGAAATTCCGTTTCCATACCCATCGGTCGAAATGGTGGCTAAGTCGCTGCAGAAAAAGTTTCCGCTGATACCCGACCAGGCCGCTTCGCACATGGCGCGTTACGGCACGAAACAGCGGGGAGGGTGTTATCTCTGGAAATACGATCCCGTTCTCCGCTATCGCACCACCACCGCGCTCTCCGAAGGGCAGATTGAAGCCTTCATTCGTCGTATCCGATGCCCAATTCTGTTCGTCTATGGAACGGAGAGTGATTTTATGCGATCGATCAGGGGACCGCGCGTGAAGCTCTTTCCCAACGCGAAGATTGTGCCCATTCAAGGCGCGGGGCACCATATCCCGCATGAAAGGCCGGAAGAGTTGGCCGCAGTCGTAGTGCCGTTTCTACGGAGTTCGTGAACCCGAGGTAAAAAAGAGAACCGCAAAGAACGAACGCAAAGATCACAAAAACCTTACCCTCTCCTTCGGTGGGAGGAGATAAAATGAGGGTGGACTCACTCAGCCTCACCCTTAACCTCAACCTAAGACAGTGGAGGTCTGCATGTATCTATCTGCTGAGACGGTTGCCGCGATGGAAGCGGTTCGGCGAGTTCACTCGTTGAACCCCTCGGCCATTCGCTTCAATAAATCTCTTGGCGACGCGGCGGGTTTGACAAACATAGGCATTCATCTGATGACCATTTCCCCGGGCGACACCTCCACAGAATTTCACATGCACCGCTACGAAGAAGAAGCTATTTACGTCTTGTCGGGGCGCGGTACAGCAGTGATAGGCGAGACGACACAAAAAATTGGACCGGGAGATTTTCTCGGCTTTCCGGCCAACACCGTGCCACACGAGACGATCAACGATGGACCGGAGCCGTTGGTATGTCTTGTAATTGGGCAACGCTTGCCGCAGGACGTGGTTGACTATCCACGTAAGAAGAAACGCCTCTACCGCAATCACGGTGAGCGGGACTACGTCGATTATGAGAATATCGAAAAAAGCTAAAGAGTTGGAGTCATGGAGTAATGGAGTGCTGCATTTTGAACCAATACTCCAGTACTCCAACTCTCCATTTCAGGAGGATTCATGGCTGAGATGAGGGCGGTTTTATCCAACGTCGATGAAGAGACCGGTGTGGCATGGCTGACGCTCAATCGGCCGGAAAAGAAGAATGCCATGAGCCGGCAGCTCATGACCGAGATGATCAGCATTCTCAAGGATCTCAGCGACAACGACAGAATTCGCTGCGTGGTGACGACCGGCGCCGGGAGCGCCTATTCTTCTGGTCTTGATCTGTACGATCTGAGAGAAGCGTGGAAAGGCAAGAGACGATGGCATGAGGGCGGCTCAACATATGAGATTGTGCGGCTGCTGCGCAGGATGCCGCAGGTGACAGTGGCGGCGATCAATGGTTGGTGTCTCGGAGGAGGGTTGGCCCTGGTGAACGGTCATGATCTGGCTGTGGCATGCGAGTCGGCGCTGTTCGGCATGCCTGAAATCATTCGCGGTAGCTACGGCGCAGTCGCCACCTCGACGTTGTTTCACAGTGGTATACCCCTCAAGAAAGCCTTCTACATTCAGCTGACCGGCCGCAATTTGACTGCCGCGGAGGCTGAAAGAGTCGGCCTGGTTTCGCAGGTGGTAGCGGACAAGGACTTCCTGCCGTCTGTCGAAAAGCTGGCGGAAGAGATCGCTTCGCGCAACGGTGTCACGCTTGAAAGCGCCAAGATCGCCGCCTACATGGAGAGGGATATGGATTTTGAAATGGCGCTCAGAACCGACGACCTCGTCTCCCATCGGATGAGATACTATACCAACCCGCTGAGTGATGTTGAGGGATATCTGCACTCGCAAAAAGGCGGGGGGAGCACGGCGTACGTGAAACCGGAAAACAAGAAATGATTCTGTGGGGGCAGGTTAAAGCCTGCTCTCACATCCGAGATGAACGGGTAACCGAGATTGTTTCACGCTATGGCGACATTCGGCGAAAAACGAAAACCCAATTCGCTCATGAACTCAGCAGCAAAATTTCTCGAAGGTTTTAGAGCGCTCGATTTGACCGATATCAAAGGCCAGCTTTGCGGTCGTATCCTCGCCGACCTGGGCATGGAGATCATTAAGGTGGAGCCGCCCGGCGGTGATCCGGCAAGAAGACTGCCGCCATTCATCAGCTCTTCCGGCGGCCAGCACATGAGCGCGACATTCGCACACCTGAACGCCGGTAAGAAAACCATCGTGGTTGATCTCGCCGACCGCGCCAGCAAAGACGCTCTACGGCCGCTTGTCGCAACCGCTGATCTGGTGATCGAGAGCTTCTTGCCCGGTCAGTTGGACTCGCTGGGCCTGGGTTACCATAGCCTGGCCGAAATCAATCCGGGGATCGTCATGGTTTCAATTACAGGGTTCGGCCAAACCGGACCAAAGAGCCGTTTTGCCTGCACGGATTTGGTTGCCCTTGCCTCAAGCGGTTTTTTATATATTTCAGGTGATCCTTCCCTGTCACCGTGTAAGCCGCCAGAAACGCAAGCTTATTATTTTACCAGTTTATTCGCGGCGGCCGGCGCGCTGGCGGCCCTGTATCGGCGCCAGCGCACGAGGCACGGCGACCATGTCGATATATCAATGCAAGAAGCGCTGGCGACCCAAGAGCATATAGTCCGGCTTTACGCCAATGAAAACCAACTTGTGAAGCGCCAGGGGAGCCAGCACGGGCAAGTTGCCCCAGCAAAGATTTTTCCCTGCCGCGACGGCTACGTTTACCTGTACGTTACACGACAACACTGGAAGATTTTTCTCGAGGTGTGGACGGATCATCCTGCCGAGATGGATGCGCCGGAATGGCAAAACAACCTTTTTCGCCGCGCCAGGGTGGACACCATCAATCGAGTGGTAGAGCAGTTCACTCGTCAATATAGCGCGGAAGAGCTGACCCAATTACTGCAATCTCGTGGCATTCCTTGTGTTCCGGTGAATACCCCTCTGGGATTTACACGGGACGAACATTTGCAGAGCCGTTGCTTCATGATCGGTGTGGAACACGCCGGGTTTGGCACAGTGAAGCAGCCTGCGGCGCCGTTCGTGATCGATGGCCGCCGAACCGAGATCGCCGGGGTACCGCCACTCGACGACTGGCGAACTGTTGCGCCGGTGGTGGTTGCCGAAAAGCGAGAAGATCGAGTCCCGCTTACGAGCAGGGAAGCGAGCGGGCCGGGCGGACCTCTGCAGGGCATGCGCATCGTCAGCTTCGATCATGTCCTTGCCGGGCCGTATGGCACGACGATTCTCGCGGAACTCGGCGCCGATGTTATCAAAGTTGAATCTCGCCGTGGCGGCATGGACCCGTTTCGCTTTTTCGGCACGGGAGAAGACCCGAACCGGTCGCCGCGTTTTCTCGAGTTTAACCGCAACAAGCGCTCTTTGACGATCAACTTGAAAACTCCGGAAGGACCCAAGGTCCTTCACGACGTTGTTCGCAAAGCCGATGCGGTGCTGGATAACTACAGCGTCGATGTGGTCCGTAGGCTGGGCCTTGCTTATGAAGATCTCTGCAAGGTGAAACCCGATATCATCAATTTGCGTATGCCCGGACTCGGATGTACGGGACCGAAGCGGCATTATTCGACGGTGGGAACCAATATAACGGCGTTTACCGGCTTGACTTACCTCTGGAATCACCCGGACCAAACGAATCCGCCGATCGGTGCTCAAACGGTGTATCCCGATTATGTTTCAGGCGTGATGTGCGCGATTATCATCATTGCCGGCGTGTTGTATCGTGATCGGTACAACAAGGGTGCATTCATCGATCTCGCACAAGCGGAGGCGACGGCCTATATGATCGGCGCCAGCCTGATCGAGGCCGTCGCTTCGGGACGAGACCCGGAGCCGGTGGGAAACGCGTCATCAACGGCCGTGCCCCACGATTGCTATCCGTGCAAAGGCGCGGATCGCTGGTGCGTGATTGCTGTGGAAACTGATGATCAATGGCGGCGACTGGCAGAGATTCTGGGCTCACCGGCTCGACAAGATCAGCGCTTCAACAACTTGCCAGGCAGACTCAAGCATCGTGCCGAGATTCACCGCCTGATCGAACAGTGGACGCGAAAACTTGACGCGAGTGAAGTGATGGCATGTTTACAGGCCGTCGGGGTACCATCCGGTATCGTACAAACTGGCGCCGATCTGCTGGCGGACGAGCATTTGAAGGAGCGTGAATTTATCGTCGCGGTAGACAATCCCCGGCTCGGGCGCGTGGTGCTACCCAACTTTCCGCTCCGGTTTGCCAACTCGAGGCTGATGCGAAAATGGGAATTCCCCGAACTGGGACGCGATACCGAAGCGGTGTTGCGGGAGGTCGTTGGTTACGACGAACAGACTATCAGCCGCCTGCGAAATGATGGCGTCCTGGAATGATCGATATGGAGAGAAGATGATTTCCCCGCAGAAAACGCAGAGTAGGGATGGTACCGGCGGATCGCCCTTACTCCTTTTCGCGACGAAGGAGCTAGCACAGCAACGCCGCAACCAAAGCCGAAAGGACCTTCCACCACGAAGGTCACGAGGAGCACGAAGAAAAGACATTCAAGACTATTCATTTTCCGACTTCGTGGCCTTCGTACTACTATGCTTAAGAGCTTTCGTGGCTCGCGCAAATCTTCTG
>CAYPHJ010000101.1:0-16590 GCA_964410485.1 uncultured Syntrophobacteraceae bacterium | reverse complement strand
TCGCCCTACCCCAACCGAGCCCGAGGGAGGATCTCTCCTCCCCCGCGCGGCGCGGGAGGAGGAAGAAACCCTTCGTGTCCTTCGTGTGCTTCGTGGTGTAAATCGAATTTACTTGTTGATTCAAACCTTGCCATTCAAAGTGGGAACATGACAATTTCATCGCAGCTTGCGAACAATTTCGACTGTAGTAGTACTGTAGTAGTACAGAGAAAAACGGCTTTCTTCCGGCGTACCGCGCGGTGCTATCTATACTACAAGCCCTCTCTTCTCCGAACTCGGTGCGCGCTGGGCCTCCGTGGTGAGATCTCTTCTTCTGCCCTCTCCACTCTCTCGGGCGTGCTGGATATCCGCTGGAAAGGTATGTCAAGGCAGCTCAGCAGAAGGACGCTGGTGTTTCGGAAGCGACCCTGGCTTTCACTTTGTCCGAATTCAGGTTGTCGACGGTCCCCCCCAACTTCATGATTGCGCCGGTTTCTGTCGAAGAGCTGTGTGAATATTTTCGATCTATTGCCAGGAAGCTTGCAGTCGAGTCTTTTCCTCGGTAACGAGGGCAGCGTCACAGAGCCGTTCCATGGACCAGGCGTTCTCAGTTACACCAACCGCCGATCAGGCGTCGTTATCTATTCTCCCATCGAGTTTGTTTGACAAAACCAGTTTAGAAATCGTCGCGCCAAGCACGCTAAGCTCGCAAAGGCCCCACCCTCCCCATATGTTTTTTAGTCGAAATCTACCCTTGGCGTCCTTTGCGCTCTTTGCGCGAAGCAGAAAATTTCAATATGTTTGGCTAGCCTTTGGTGGGATCATCAACAGACCAACCGCCGCTATTAGCGCGAGCGCGCCGCCAAAGAGAAACGGGGCAGGAGCGCCGTACCAATCCCACAGGAGTCCGGCGAGCAAGCTCGCTGGAAGCGCCGCAACGCCGAGCGACGCATTGAAAATTCCGTAGGCCGTGCCGCGAAGATTTTCAGGAACAAGGTCTGCCACAAACGCGCTGGCAGCACCCTGGAAAGCGCCGTAGTAGAGACCATAACCGGCATAAAGAGCCCACGCGTGCCACCACGATGAAGCGAAAGCAAAGCCAAGATAAATGACCGCATAGATCATCCAGCCGGTAACGATTAGACCACGCCGGCCAATGACATCGGAAAGCGCGCCGCCCTTAGTCGAGGAGAGGCTGATGACGAGGTTGAAGCCCGCGACGGCAAGAAAGATCTCAAAGATCGATAAGCCGAGCGTTTGCGCCCGGAGCATCAGGAAAGCGTCGCTGGAGTTCCCTAGTGTAAACACTATCAAGAAACCGATGAAGCCCCAAAAGCGGCCGTCGAACCCAGACCAGCGAAGCGCAGGTTTCTTCGCTATAGTCGATTTCGGTTTCTCTTCCACCCATCCCGCCAGCACCACCACCGCAGCTACGCCCGGCACAACCGCCAGAAGTACAAGCCAGAGGTAAGTCTCCAGTGTCAACGTGAGATTGTCCCGTTGGCTCAGATAAAGCACCATCGCTCCGGTCACTACCCCCATGAAACCGCCAGTCTTATCCATTGCTTTTCTAAAACCGAAGGCCTTTCCGCGTTGGCTCGGCGGGGTGACATCCGCGATCAGAGCATCGCGCGGCGCCGTCCGGACCCCCTTGCCGACTCTGTCCAGGAAACGAATGGCGAACACGATTCCCCAACCGGCAGTGGCGAAGTAAAGGAGAGGTTTGGTTAAGTTGGAAAGGCCGTAGCCCCAAAGCGTCAGGACTTTTCTTCGCTCGAATCGGTCCGATAAATAGCCCGAGATGAGTTGAAGCAGTGTTGCAGTGCTCTCGGCGATTCCTTCGATCAACCCGACGATGCCAACCCTGACGCCGAGTATATTGGTCAAGAAAAGAGGCAGGGTACGAACTGTAATTTCGCTGGAAAAATCGTTCAGGAGGCTAACGACCCCCAGGGCTTTGACGGTTGGATTGAGCCGGAGCGCCTGATCAATAGCAACGGTGGCTTCCTTCACAGGTGGCATTATCTACCTCGCGGCGCGCTGGAGTACTGGTGTGATATGGAGTAGTTGGTGACCCGACTCAACACTCCTGTACTCTCCGGACCACAAGACGCGGCTACCTTAGTCCAGTCAGGAATGCGGCGCAAGGAGCAGCTTGGCGTGCCCAGCACCAGACCTGCTATGCTGGGGCACCTTACAATCTACTTTCATTTGAGTCCAGACTTGCGCTGTCTTAAGTCTTTGGTGGAAGCACCAAACGATAGCCGATGCCGCTTTCAGTTTGTAGAAGCTTTGCATGCGTGTCGCCGGGTTCAATTTTTTTGCGCAAATGGGTCATGTAGACGCGCAAATATTGCGACTGCTCTTCGGCATTGGGTCCCCAGACTTCGCGCAGCAACTGTTTCTGAGTGACAACCCTTCCCGCATGCTGCGCGAGAATTTTAAGCAGCGCATACTCGGTGGCCGTAAGTTTCACTTCGCGTCCTTTCACCCTCACGGCGCGCGCGTTAAAATCAATCTCGAGCTGGCCGGCGCGGAAATAGGGCTCTTCGGTCGTCGAAGGAGCGCGGCGCTGAATCGCTCGCAGGCGGGCTAAAAGCTCGGCTGATTCGAATGGCTTAGTGACGTAGTCGTCTGCGCCCGCATCTAGCGCAGCCACCTTGTCCTCGGGTCCGTCCCTGACAGACAGGATCAGTACAGGCACATGACTCCACTCCCGCAGTCTTTTTAAAACCGCCAGCCCGTCCGTATCCGGCAATCCGAGGTCAAGCAAGACAACCTCCGGTCTTCGCAGCGCGACATCCGAAAGTCCTTGTCTCCCGCTCTCCGACTCGAGCACGCGGTAATGGTCTTGTTCTAAAACGATGCGAAGAAGCTTCCGGATCTGCCTCTCATCGTCGATCACCAGGGCGGTTGGACGCTCACTCAAGCCAAGCCCTCCATGATCTCCGGCCGAAGCGCCTCCACGGGGATCGTGATGACAATCTCGGCTCCGCCGCCTTCTCGGTTCGCCGCCCGCACGCTGCCTCCGTGCGCGCGCACGAAGCCATTGACAATGGCAAGGCCAAGCCCTGTTCCGCCAGGAGAGGCATCCGGTCCACGATAGAACACATCAAAGATGCGCGTTAAGTCTTCGTTGCGGATTCCTTTCCCCTCATCCAACACCGAAAGAATCAGTTGCTCCTGTCGAAGTTGAGCCCGGATGATAATCTTTGTCCCAGGTGGACTGTTTGCGGCAGAGTTCAGAAGCAGATTGCAAAGGGACTGCTCCAGAAGCGGCTGGTCAATTTTGACCATCGGCAGCTTTTGATCGAGGTCTGTGACGATTTGATGCTCACCAACCCCTTCACCGGCCAGGTCAATGGCTGCTTGAATGAGCTCTCCCACGTCGCACCAGTCCAGCTTCGGCTGGATCACGCCCGATTCGATTCGGGTCATGTTCAGCAAGTTGTTGATCACGCGGTGCAGGCGGCGCACTGCCAGCTGAACTTCTCGAAGTGTCGCTTGTCTTCTTTCATCGCCATCGATTTGCCTGGCAAGAGCATCGATGCCGGCCTGGAAGGCTGACAACGGCGTCTTCAGTTCATGGGAGACACTTTCCAGGAACGCGCGCCTCAGCTGCTCTGACGCCTCGAGGACTTCCGCGTGCTTGAAGGCCTGGATGATGTGGTCTTTTTCGAGCACCAGCCCGATCAGTACCGCGAAGGCTTCGAGCAAATCCCTTTCGGCGAGATCAAAAGGCTTATCCGTCGCAGGACGAACGGAAAGCACGCCCATGACCGCGGTGCGCCCCTGTAAAGGCAGGTGTAGGGCCTCGGAATCCGGCAAGGTGTCCGTAAACTTGCCTGCCGGCATCCGGCGGCTAAAGGCCCAGGCGGCCACGCTCTTCTCTTTCTCTGTGAGAGCGAACGAGCTGGCGGTATGGGGAATCGGCGAAAGCGTGTGGTCTTTTTGCCGGAGGAGAAGCGCTGCTTTCGCCGCCAAATTGGCATCAATAAGATTCACGGCGGCGCGGAGACCGGTATCTAGGTCCGTGGCGAAAGCGGCCTGATGGGCGAGCTCATAAAGAGCAGCGGTGCGTCGCTCCCGCTGTCGCTCGGTGATTTCGCTCCGGCGCAGCCGGCTGGTCAGGTGTCCCATGGCCAAGGCCACGATGAAAAACATCACGAACATGATGGCGTCATGGAACCTTTCCATGTAAAACGTGAAGCGCGGCTCCGTGAAGAGAAAATTCCACAAAAGCGCGCTGGTCACGGCCACCGCCAGAACAGGGCCACGTTTTAACCTGAGGCCCAGGGCTACAACGAGCAAGAGGTAGAGGAGGGCAATGGCCTGATAGCCCGTGATTGGCTCGAGCAACCAAGCCGCGACAGTTAGCAGCAGGGTGGCAGCTCCAGCCAACAGAAACTCGTCTGTAGGTAAGACTTGCTGCGCGAGCGTGCGAGTGAGCCGGTCCTTTGAAGGTTCCTTTTCAGGTTGAACGACGTATACGTCGATGTATCCGCTTTGGCGGATCAAGTCGTAGGCCGGCGACGCACCCATCAGCCAATGAAGCCACGGCGACCGTGTTGGCCTACCGACGATGATCTGAGTCGCGTTTTGCTCCCGCGCTATTCGCAGCAATGCCTTGCTCACTTTATGCCCCGAGGTGATGATGACGTCGCCTCCGAGCTGCCGGGCCAGAGACAGATTTCGCGTGACCGTTTCTTTGATCGCAGGCTCCAGCGGCCCGTCTCGCTCCACATGAACCGCTATCCAGGGGCATTCGAGCTCTCCGGCGATGCGTCGGGTCCAGCGAATCAGGCTTTCCGCGTGGGGGTCCGGCCCTACGGCCACAATCAGGCGCTCTCCAGCCTTCCACGGCCCGCTGATCTTGCGTTCGCGCATAGCTCCCCGGACATCTTCATCGGCTCTCTCCGCGGTGAAGCGCAGGGCCATTTCACGGAGCGCGGCCAAGTTTTCGAACTTAAAGAAATTTGCCGCCGCGGCTTCGGCCATCTCTCCAAGATAGACCTTACCATCCTCCAGTCGTTCGCGTAGTTGCTCCGGTGTCAGATCGACCAGTTGGATCTCGTGAGCCCGGTCGAGAACGGAATCGGGCACGGTTTCACGCACAGTTACTCCGGTGATCTGGCGGACCACATCGACCCGGCTCTCGAGATGCTGGACATTGAGGGTTGTATAAACGGAGATGCCGGCGTCCAGGAGTTCGAAAACGTCTTGATAGCGCTTCGGATGGCGGCTGCCTGGAGCGTTGGTGTGGGCCAGTTCGTCCACCACGACGAGTTCCGGCTGCCGCTCCAAAATCGCATCCAGATCCATTTCTTCGAGCTTTATTCCCTTGTACTCGACCGTTCGCCGAGGAATCAAAGGCAATCCTTCAAGCAGCGCTTCAGTTTCCTGCCGGCCATGAGTTTCCACGATGCCGACAAGCACGTTAACGCCCTCGTGTTGCTGCTGCCGCGCGTACTGAAGCATCGTGTACGTCTTGCCGACTCCCGGACACATGCCAAGAAAAACCGTTAGGCGGCCTCGACCAGACGATTCCTGTAATCGCAGTTCCGCCAGAATGGAATCCGGGTCGGGTCGTAACTGTTCTGCCATACGGTAAGTAATTATATCTCTCTTGTTGGACAGGATCTAAACGCGAGATTAAGAGCGTTCATCGATCGAATCCTCTCTCCTCTCCCACTCTGGAGGCTGTGCCGCAATAGCCATTTTGGCTGTACTGTCATCGTCATAACCGTGGAAACGGGCATCCAGACGGCGGTGGAGTGGAACACAAAACTGGATTCCTTCCCCGCCTGCGCGGGAATGACCGTCATAGCCGCCAGACGATGCCTGCTATGCGACAGGCTCATTGAACAACCCTAGCGCCCTTGAGCCAGCGGGCCGACCGAACGCCCGGTCCAGCGCCAAGTTGAGCAGCAAAACGTTTACGCGCGGCTCACCGAGAAAGCCGAGCTGTCGTCCCTCGATATTGGCCTCTAGGATCTTCCGGACCTTCTCGGGTGCGACATTTCTTGCGCGCGCGATCCGCGGCACCTGCCACAGCGCAGCTTGCGGTGAAAGATGCGGATCGAGCCCGCTGGCTGAAGCAGTGACAAGCTCGATAGGTACCAAGTCAGGCGCTTCCGGATTCTCCTCCTTGAGCTTCCTGAGCTCTTCAGAGACGCGATCTTGTAACCTCTTCGAGGTTGGTCCTAAATTGGAGCCGCCGGACGAGGCGCCGTCGTATCCCTTCTCTCCGGCTGCAGATGGCCGCGGCTGGAAGTAGCCTGCGTGGGTAAATCCCTGCGCGATTAACTCCGAGCCGATGACTTTTCCACTATCATCCGTCAGCAGGCTTCCGCTGGTGCGGAACGGAAAAAGAATCTGGGCCAGGCTGGTAACCAAATAGGGATAAATGATTCCCGTCAGGATGAGTGTAACGACTGCGGTCCGTACAGAAATTTGCAACGCCTTTTTCATCGTGAGCATCCTATACGAGTCCCAAAGCTTGGAGCATCAAATCGATCAGCTTGATCCCGATAAATGGCGTGATGACACCTCCCACGCCGTAAACAAATAGAGAACGGCGCAGGAGGGCTGCCGCACCTAGCGGACGGTACTGCACGCCGTGCAGCGCCAGCGGGATCAGCAAAATGATGATGACAGCGTTGAAGATCACTGCCGACAGGATCGCGCTCTGGGGCGTCGCCAAACGCATAATGTTCAGCGGCGCAATCTCAGGGTAGACGCCAGAAAACATGGCGGGGATGATGGCAAAATACTTGGCTACGTCATTGGCAATTGAAAAAGTACTAAGAACGCCACGGGTCATGAGCAACTGCTTCCCAATCTCCACCACTTCCAGCAACTTGGTTGGATTCGAGTCCAGATCGATCATGTTGCCGGCCTCTTTGGCTGCTTGAGTGCCGGTATTCATCGCCAAGGCCACATCCGCCTGCGCCAGCGCCGGCGCGTCGTTGGTGCCGTCGCCTGTCATTGCCACCAAATGCCCCTCTGCTTGTTCCTGACGAATACGAGCGAGCTTGTTCTCAGGTTTTGCTTCGGCCATGAAGTCATCCACTCCCGCCTCCGCCGCAATGGCGGCAGCCGTCAGAGGATTGTCGCCGGTAATCATGACCGTCTTGATGCCCATCTGCCGAAGCCGGGTAAAGCGCTCTTTGATTCCGCCTTTGACGACGTCCTTCAGATGAACAGTGCCGAGCACCTGCGCTTCGTCGGAAACCACCAGCGGAGTTCCCCCCTGGCGCGAGATGGTCTCCACCGCGCTGGAGACATCAGCAGGGAAAGATCCTCCAAGCCTTTCGACGTGACGCCGAATAGCATCCGCCGAGCCTTTGCGAATCCGGCGCAGCCTGCCATCGTCGGAAAAATCGAGCCCGCTCATTTGCGTCTTGGCGCTGAAGGGAAGGAACTTGGCCCGGTCTGCAATTTCGCGCCCGCGCAGGCCATAGCTCTGCTTCGCGAGCACCACGATCGAACGGCCCTCGGGGGTCTCGTCTGCCAGGGAAGCTAATTGCGCCGCATCCGCCAGGCGCGCTGCAGAGACTCCTCGCGCAGTGATGAATTCCGTGGCCATCCGGTTGCCGAGCGTAATGGTTCCGGTCTTGTCGAGGAGCAAGATATCGACGTCTCCCGCCGCCTCCACCGCCCGGCCGCTCATGGCCATGATGTTCTTGCGAACCAGACGGTCCATGCCGGCAATGCCGATGGCAGAGAGGAGCCCGCCTATAGTAGTAGGAATCAAGCACACCAGAAGCGCCACGACTACGGTCATGGAAATGCCGATGCCCGAGTACAGCGCAAGCGGAACCAGGGTGACGCAGGCGAAGAGAAAGACAAGAGTCAACCCTGCGAGCAAGATGTTAAGTGCGATTTCGTTCGGTGTCTTCTGGCGTTTCGCTCCTTCTACCAGTGCAATCATGTGGTCGAGGAAGGATTCTCCTGGGTTTGCAGTGATTCGCACCACGATACGATCCGACAGCACCTTCGTTCCCCCGGTCACGGCAGAACGGTCGCCGCCGCTCTCGCGAATGACCGGCGCAGATTCCCCGGTGATCGCCGATTCATCGACAGAAGCGATGCCTTCGATCACTTCACCGTCCCCGGGGATAAACTCACCGGCTTCGATCACAACGACATCCCCTTTGCGTAGCGAAGATGCCGGCACAAGCTCTTCTCGTTTTCCATCAATCCGCCGGCGCGCTGTCGTTTCCTTCCGCATCTGTCTTAGATTTGCGGCTTGGGCTCTTCCCCGGCCTTCGGCAACTGCCTCGGCAAAATTAGCGAACAGTACCGTAAACCAGAGCCAGATGCTGAGGCTCGCGGTGAACCAGAGCGGTTGAGATTGAGCCGTGGGAGCGATGAGATCGCGCAGCAAGATCAAAGTGGCGATTACGCTGCCGATCTCGACAACAAACATTACGGGATTCTTGATGACGTTTTGCGGCGCGAGCTTACGGAAGCTCTCCCAAACCGCAGGCCGGAGAATTTCAGGGTCTAAGAACGAGAGTTCTTTTTTCTTGAGCTCTGCCATATTAAAAGAACCTTCCAGCTTCAGCCAGGAAATGCTCGACGACAGGCCCAAGCGCGAGCGCCGGGAAGAAAGTCAAGGCGCCAACAACAAAAATGACACCAATCAGGAGCACGGCGAACAGAGTTCCGCTGGTAGGAAAGGTTCCCAAACTGGGTGGCGCGACCTTTTTTCCCACCATCGAGCCCGCAATGGCCAGAACCGGCACAATCATCAAAAAGCGCCCGGCGAGCATGGCTAAACCTTGGGTTACGTTGTACCAGGGCGTGTTTGCGTTGAGACCCGCAAAGGCAGAGCCGTTATTGCCCGCGGCGCTGCTGTAGGCATAGAGGATCTCCGTGAGTCCGTGCGGGCCTGCATTGTTGAGCGACGACAAGCCGTAAGGAACCACGGCCGACCAAGCAGAGAACGCAAGAATCAAGAGCGGAAAAATCAGTACGTACAGCATCGCTAGCTTGACCTCCCGCGCTTCGATCTTCTTGCCCAGGTATTCCGGAGTACGACCGACCATCAAACCGGCGATAAAGACGGCCAACAAAACAAACACCAGCATGCCGTAAAGGCCCGCGCCCACGCCGCCGAAGATCACTTCGCCGAGCTGGATATTAACGAGCGGGACAAGTCCGCCCAAAGGTGTGTAGCTATCGTGCATTGAGATGACTGAGCCATTGGACGCGGCCGTCGTTGCGGTGGCCCACGTCACAGAGCTGGCAAGGCCGTAACGAACCTCTTTACCTTCCAGATTGCCCGTCGACTGATCCACCGGAAGACCATGCATGACGGGATTGCCGCCTGCCTCGAAGTAATAAGCGGTAGCCACACCCGCGAGAAAAAACAGGGCCATTGCCGCAAAAAGAACCCATCCCTGTCTTTGATCCCGCGCCATGCGGCCGTACATGTAAGTCTGTGCGGCGGGGATTGCGAGAATCGCAAGCATTTCTATGAAGTTTGACAGCGGTGTCCCTCCTTCAAAGGGATGCGCGCTATTGGCATTGAAGAAGCCGCCACCATTCGTCCCAAGTTCTTTGATCGCTACCTGTGAGGCTACCGGCCCCATCGCCAGCGTCTGGTTGGTGCCTTCCAGCGTCGTCAGCTCCACATAAGGCGAGAAATTCTGGATCACTCCCTGCCAGACCAGCAGCAAGGCCATCGGAATACAGATCGGTAAAAAGAGATAAAGAATCGATCGAATCAGATCGACCCAGAAGTTGCCGATTGTCTTCGGACCGCCGGCTTCAACGCGATATGTCAACCCACGCGCGATCGCCAGCATGACGGCGATGCCTGCTCCGGCAGAGATAAAGTTTTGCCAGGCAAGCGCCGCCATCTGTGTCAGATAGCTCATCGTGGACTCGCCTCCATATGCCTGCCAATTCGTATTGGTGGTGAAGCTAACGGCAGTGCCGAACGCGAGGTCAGGGGCAACCGGGCCAAAGTTCTGCGGGTTCAACGGCAGAACGTGCTGTAGTCGCTGCACGCCGTAAGATATCAGTAATGTGACGGCACTGAAGGTGAGAAGAGCGAAGGTGTAGTCTTTCCAATCCTGCTGCTCTTTTGGATCAACGCCACAGAGCTTGCACATCCATCGCTCGATCGGCCCAAAGAAACGCGGCAAAGGTTGCCGCTCTCCTTCAAAGACGCGGAACATGTAAGCACCTAGCGGCTTGGTCAGAGCAAAAATAGCGATGGAAAAAATCAGAATTTGAAGCCAACCAAATGCTGACATAGGCCTGCCTAGCGCAGGATTTTATGTGGGTCGGCAGACCCTCCTTGTTCCCGTGTGTGTGGGCGAGGCGAGGATACCCCTAAAAATTTTCCGGATAAAGAAGGGCATAAATCAGGTACGCCATGACGAGCAGGGATACGATGAGACCAATCAAATACTCCAGTTCCATGATGGTCCTTCCCACAGGCGATCGCACCCGGCGGCGTACCGCCAGGCAATGGCAAAAAAGACAACTGTGATGACCATGAAGATAAGATCGGCCATTTCCGCTTTCTTCGTTTCTATGTTTTCATTTTAGCGGGAGAATAGAACCCGGCACAAATTAAAATTTGTGCTGAGGGAGTTAAAAAATCGTTAAGAACCCGGATCATAGAAGGCTTGGAAACTGTCACCTGCACCCTTACCTACCGTCAAGGGCTCTCTCGTGTCTCCTTAGAAAATTGGGCTGGACGCTCGGCCGCCCTTGTTCTGAGATCCGTCGCCATGGAGACTTCTCACAATGCCATTCTGAGGAGCCCTGCGGCCATGCTCAGGATAAACTCCGCGACGAAGAATCTGCTTTTTTGTTTCGAGGGGATAAAAAACGTAAAGCAGATCCTTTCGCTTCGCTCAGGATGACAGTCCTGCTGTGGGAGGGCTAGGGTGACGTTCCATTTTCATCCTCTGTGGGCGAGCGCAAGATCATGAATCACTTCTTGGAGATCCTCCGGTGAGATTGCGAGGCCGAGGCGACATTCGGCGCCCTGCGCGAGGAGCTACGTGATGCCTGAGTTGTCCTTTTAATATGGATAAATTATCGGTATCTATCCTTTCAGTAGGGACAAATGAGGGCACTCCTGCGAGAAAGAATCAGCGACTCGCTCTGGCAAATCTAATCACAGACGGAATAGCTTAATAGCGGAACACGAAATCAGCCGCTTTCTCTAGTGCCTTGGCTAGCGGCGTTGCCGGCAAGGAGGAGTCGGTCACGAATTCGCTGATTGCGGGCAAGGCCTCGCCCCAGTAGAGCGATAGAGGCGCTTGGAGCGCATCGTTCAACTCGGCCGGCTCCGGCGCTCGGTTCTCCACTGCAAGTGCCCGAGCCAGCCATAGCACGCCTTCCAGGGAAGCCTCGCGGGCCTCTTCAGTGAGGCCGCCGTTCTCCAGTAACAGCGCCATTTTGAGCTTCCGGCTCGATTTTTGACGATAAGCCAGGGCCTTTTGCTTTTCGCTTTCTGAAAGAAGGACAGCGGCGGGCGCTTCCCCATCGCGTGAGTAAAGAGGCCGGATCGCGCGGGTGGCGGGAGCGATCAAGCCCGCTTCTATCATTCGCTTGAGAGCCTCGTCCGTATCTCGGTCTATCACTTCAATCCTCGAGAGCGGATCGGAGTGACCGTTGGCAAAAACTTCCCTATGAAGCTCTATGAGCTTTTCGCGCCAGAGAGCGGCGTCTGCGTCAACGACCGCCACAAGGACCGAGTGAGATCCCTCCAGTGGATAACGTTCTTCGCAGCGCACCAGAGTCTCGCGCAATCTTTCCGCGGCAAGAGAGCCAAAAGCCAGGGCGCGGTCCGTTGGTAACACCTTGGTTTGCGCCTCATGGTCGGCGGGTGAAGGCGTTGGTTCCAGGATCTGCTGGAGACGGGCAAGCAGAGCCTGGCGCCCACCTCTGAAGCCTATTTCCTTCAGATCCCCGCGCAATTCGAGAACACCATCGGCAAGAGCCTGTTTGCTCGCCAGGGTGTCAAGCATACGATGCTCGATCGTGCCTTCGGAGACCAGATTGATCACCGTAACCGAGCGAGTTTGGTTCTTGCGCCAGGCACGCGCAATGCGCTGCTCCAGACGGGCCGGGTTCCACGGTAAATCGCAATTAATAACGACGCTCGCGCTTTGAAGGTTTAGGCCGGTGCTACCGGAATCGGTGCTAAGAAAAACGCGGCAGCTCGGGTCGTTCTTAAACAGCAAAATCTCCGCCCGCCTACGCCGCTGAGGGACCGACCCGGTGTGAAGCGCGTATCCCAGGCCAAGCGTGCAGCAGAGCTCCCGCACGAGCTCGAGCATGCGCTCCCACTCCGAAAAAACCAACACCTTCACGTCTGAGTTTTCCCGGCATTCTTCCAGAACTTTCTCCAACTCGCGCAATTTTGGGCAGCTCTTTTCTTCAGGATCGAGAATGTAGTTGGTGTCGCAAACCATGCGCATCATTCCAAGGCCGCGCATTAGCCTTTCTGATTCTTCCTGCGTGAGCGGGCGCCGCTTGGCGATGCTGGCGAGCCGGGCCACCTGCGCGTACAGTTCTTCATAGCGATCTTTCTGCTCCCGGCTCAACGGAACGAAATAGTTTCGCACCGTGCGCTCCGGCAGTTCGGTCTCCACATCGGCTTTGCGCCGCCGCAACATAAACGGCTTGATCTTGGCATGAAGTTGCTCAAGATTACGGTAGCCCGTGGGCCGGCCGCGCTCATCCAGCTGATAGAATTCGCGGTTGAAACGAAAGAGCGGACCCAACACATCCGGGTTCAGGAAATCCATCAAGGAATAAAGCTCGTCGATTCGGTTTTCAATCGGCGTACCGGTCAACACAAACGCATACCGGCTGCGCAGGCGCTTGACCGCTTGAGCCGTCTTTGTGTTCCAGTTTTTGATCCGCTGTGCTTCGTCGAGGATAACCACGTCCGGCTTGAGCTTCGCGTTAACGTCGAGCGCATCCTTGACCATCTGTTCATAGTTGACAATGGTGAAAAACGGCGCTGACACATAGTGCAAAAGCCTCTTTCGCCGCGGGCCAAAAACCAATTGATACGGCAGCCTGGTAAAGCGCTGGATTTGCTCCTCCCATTCCGTTTTGAGCGATGCCGGAGTCACGATCAGGACCTTTACCGCCTTTCCCAACCTGTGCAGAAGGGCGCACGCGGCAATCGCCTGGATCGTCTTTCCCAGTCCCATTTCATCCGCCAGGAGGGCGCGCTCCTGAAAGGCGAGATGCAGCATCCCTTCTCTCTGATACGGGTACAAAGGAACGAGTGTTTCCTGTGGCGGCCATTCCCCCGACTGCACTTTTTGTTCGTATTCCCTGAGAAGCGCTTTTCGTTCCTCCATTTCGCGTCGGGCTTTGAGCCAGGGCAGCACCTCCTGAGAGATACGGAGATTTTGAATCCGGGTCTGGTGCAGCTGCTCCAAGGCTTGTTCCAGGTCGTCGGCGCGAATTCGCCCGTCAGGAGCCAAAAATTCCCTGAGGGACGGGGGCACTCCGCCTCCCATACGTTCGATGCGAAGCGTTTGCGCGTCCCGATCGGGAACTATGTCAATCAAGGAGGAGTCTCCCTTTTGCGCTTGGCGAAAAAGACGCGGATAACGGGCTTCCAGATAGAGAAGCGTGGCCTCGACGTGTTTGCACGTGCCCAGACCGTTGATGCGAAAATCCACGCAATTGCAGGAAAAAAGTCTTTCGGAAAGACTTCTGATTTCCACGTCGTAGGTCATTCCGCTGCTCGAGCTAACGCTAAAGTTGGAGAAAATCGGATGCCGCTGATCCAACCGGGTCACGCGCAGCGATTCTGTTTGCGCGCGCGAGCGCCGTTTGTTGAGCTCCTCACGGTCCGTTGTCCGCCAATCATGATAATGCGGCAGGGTGATTTGAGAACGTCCCCCGGAGAGCTTGTTATTCGGAGTGGGCATAAACCTCTCGCTCATTATCGCATTTTTGACATTAGTCTCTTTCCTGTAGCAGTTTGGTCTCAGTTTGCAAGAAAATTTTTCCTCCTGAACTATTTTGATTTCTCAGAACCCGAAATACGAGAAGAGGGCCTGACACGCGACCCCAGCCAGAACATGGCAGGCTGGAATAACGCGAGGAGCAGTCTTGAGCTGCTGTAAAACCCGTTCAGATTTGAACGATCGCTTCAAAATGTAGCCTGAATTGAGCAATTGTTTCCATTCTGCTCGTTCCGCCCGGCGCCACTGGACGGAACCTAAACCCGCTCCTGTGTCTTTTTGTCCACACCAGGGCCTGGCACGCCACGTGCTTGGTGACTGCCCAAAGCCATGCCAGCTCTCGCATCCACCTTGCCAAAATTCCTATTAGCGGGCAGCGCGATCTTCGATTCACCAAAGAAGATAACAGTCATACGGTTGCGTTGGCTGGTAATAATCACTTGCGCCTACCTGCTCCTTTCCTCCGACACGAGCCTGCCTAGCCTTTGGGTACATGGGCTCATCGTGATTTACCTTTCAACGGGAGTCGCATGCTACTTGTTTGATAAGACCTGGTTTGATTTTCCACCGTTTTATTCCGCATTGGTGATCTTCGATACGATCATCATCACCGCGTCCCTTGTGATTAGCCGGCAGACAGGAAGCGACTTCTACCTCGCATACTTTCTGATCATTTTTCTTTGCGCTTTGTGGAAAGACTTGCGCTGCTCTGTGGGCGTCAGCGCTATCATTGCCATGCTGTATGGCTCACTCCTCCTGGCGACTGAAGAAACGTTTCATCCCGGTGTTTTTCTCCGGGTACCTTTTATGTTTGTCGTTTCGCTCTTTTACAGTTATTTCGTGGAGCTGGTCATTACCGAGAAAAGCTTACGTGAAAAAGCTGAGACGCAAGCCGCCACTGATTCTCTAACCGGCCTCCTCAATCGGGGGGCATTCCAGAAAACGCTTGAGAATGAATTTCAACTTGCAAATGCCACCAGGACAAATCTCACGATCATGATGATCGACCTGGACAATTTCAAAGAGATCAATGACACCTATGGTCATACCGTGGGAGATAGCGTGCTCAAGACGATAGCGGATGTCTTAGCAGAGGTTACACGCCATGCGGATATCCGCTGCCGGTACGGTGGTGACGAGTTTGTAATTATCCTGCCGGCAACTGCCATGAAGGACGGAATAGCGGTCGCAACCAGAATCCGCGCCACCATCAGTGAAACGATTTTCGAGACATTCAACGGCTCCTTTACTGCAACCGCAAGCGTGGGAATTAGCTCAACCTCGGGAAAACACTATGACGACTGGCGGCAGATGGTCGAGGATGCCGATCAAAGACTATATGCGGCCAAGCAGCATCGCAAAGAGCGCTCCCAACGCGGCATGTTGAATACGAACGGGTTAGAATCGGGCCTCTTCGAACAATCCGCGTTGAAACCCACTATCCTTCAGTAACTTTACTACTTCACAATCAAGACAGGGCAGGTCGAGTAACGGAGCGTCCGTTCCGCCACGCTGCCGAGCAAAAGGCGTTGCAAACCGGTTCTGCCGTGACTTCCCATCACGATCATCCTGGCGCGCACTTTCCTTGCTTGACGCGCGATGACTTCCGCATAGTCGGTACCGCGGTCTAAAACAAATCGGCACTGGTCCGGTTTCAAACGCTTACGCTTTGCCAATTCGCGAAACTTCTCGTTGGCGTCGCGTTCCAACCTGGCAAAAAAATCGACATTGACGCCTGAGGGGGGATTAGCGGCGGCTAGCACGTGGAGGGCGATAACGGTTCCACCGGTATCTCGGGCCAGCTTGAAGGCGTAGTCGAGCGCCTTTTCAGAACCGCGCGAGAAATCGATAGGAACAAGATACTTGTCAGATTTGGCCACGGTCTCTCCTGTGGGTCGAGGTTGAGGTTCAGGTTGAAGCACGAAATTCGAAATCCGAAATTCGAAACAATACCAAATGTTCCAAAATTTCAAAGACCGCGTTTCTGATTTTGGAATGCATATTCTAAATGTGGCTTTTGTTTGTTTCGGATTTCGAGCTTCGGATTTCGGATTTGAGGCTCTTGCCCGGTACGAGCACGATCACGAGCCACGAGCACGGTTTCAGCGCAAACCGGCCAATTCTTGAAGCATGCGCCAGTTTCGCAGCCGCTCCTCCTGCGTTTGTAAGAGCGTAGCGGATGGATTTCCGTTTTCGTCGAAATGTTTGGCGAATCGGCCCTCCGTACGAGCAAAGTCGATAAATGTAACCGGCCTCTTCGCCTGCGGTGGAGTCCACCAGTCGTCTTTCTGGGCCGAATTCCCCACCAGGCTCAAACGCTCACGAATTTTCTCTCCTTTGCGCGGGTCATAAATAAAAAGTGGAAAGGCCCGAGCTTCTACTGCGAGCTTCGCCTGGCGGGCTGAATTGCAATCGGGTACACCGTGCTCGGGCTGGCAGGTGGTATACACGTTGACAACCGCGGGCCCAGGATACTCGTTCGCCTCCATGATTGCCTTGTAAAAATGATTGATATGCGCCGGTGTTGTCTGCGCCACATAAACATCGGGATGCATCATGCATATCTGCGCAAGTTCTTTCCTGCGCTCCCGCTTTCCCTGCCATTCTCGCCCAAACGACGCCATCTTTGCGTCCTGCCCAGGAAATG